>JAZOOF010000050.1:0-30274 GCA_045654885.1 Bacteroidaceae bacterium | reverse complement strand
ATACTGCTACCGTTGAAAATTGCGAGTAAGCTAGTGTGGGTAAACTTGTTTACACACAAAGCGAGCGGAAACAATTTCAAAGGAGTTAAAATAGTTGTAAATTTAATACATTAATAGACTGCTCCCCCAGACTTTGCAGGTAAGCCGGTGAACCATTTAAAGAGGAAGTACGGCTTTATCCGGGAGGAAGTTCCTATGCTCGCAGTGCAACTTGCAAATAAACTTGCGTTGCGCTCGCTTAATCGCAGCTTTCCGATTTCAGTTTTCACCTTTCAGTTTACTTTGAGACAGGGCGCACACTGAAACCGAAGTTGCGGCCGCTGTAGTCCCAGTCGTAGCCGCTACTATGGAAGCCAAAGTTGTACGCGTCGTAGTCGTAGCCTTCGTACAACGAGCTCGACCAGTAGTCGCCTTTGCTGCCCCTGTCCCTGAGATCCGCACCGCCGCAGTAGCCCGCAGCCGGGAGGAAGATGCTGTTGCCGTTGGGGCCGGTGACCTTGTAACCGTTTACGCCGTTTCGGGTTGTCCAGGTCCAGGTGCAGTTGTTGCGTAGTTCGTCTTGTTCCGCCTTGGTAGGCATGCGCCAGGTACCGCCCCATTTTATGTGGGCTACATCGTCCTGGGGGTCGAGAACGGTTTTATTGTCAACGGTGCAATACTTGGTCATTTTATTATAACTGCTATTGTACCATTTGTAGGTGCTCGAAAAGTAGTTTTTCTTTTCCTCGGTCTCGCCCCAGGCGTAATAACCGCCGTAATCCTCAGGCTTTGATGCACCGACATTAAACGATGCCCATTTTACAGAAAGACCTAAATCTATTGCTTCACCCACAGGTAATGGACGCGTGCTGAATTTTGCAGTCAAGGTAATATCTTTTTCCACCACAAATGTGTACTCTTCGTCGGTGCTAACAGCTGTCTCAGCATCACCAATAAACCAACCAATAAAATCGCAGTTCTTGTAGGGATTTGCAACAACGGTTACCTCGGTGCCGGGCAAAACAGCAACAGAAGAACCATAAGAGCCTTTGAAAGAAACAGTGCCACCATCCGAACTGAGAAGGGTAAGGTTGGAGAGTTTGATAAACTTTGCCATCAAGGTGGTATTTTCCGATGCTGTGAACACAAATCTTGCCTCAGTGCTCACCGGAGCATCTGTACCACTTATGTACCAACCAATGAATGCACTGCCATCGGCCGGCGTTGCAACTACCTCTACATTGTTGCCAATAAGCACATTCACTGATGTTCCGATGTAATTGGTAATGGAAACTGCGCCGTCACCGTCGCCATCGCTGACTACAGTAATCTTGCAGATTGTTGAATCCGAATCATTCTCATCACACGAAACGAAAAACGACGAGAAAGCCACTAAAAAGGCTAACAGAAGTGAATATTTTTTTTTCATAAATATATTTGATTTACAGATTTAGCTTGAACACTGCTGTCATTTGACGCAAAAATAGTCATTTGTCCGGTTTTAACAAAATTCGACTAAAAAAAAAACGATATGACAGTTGAGACCTTCGCTCACCATGGATCTGTAAATATTTAGGTTCAGTAGCAAAAAGGTGTGTGTCAAAATTGAATTTATGCAGTAGATTTTACCATTGATCAGTTGTCTAACATTCTTCTTGTAGTCTTGTTCTCTTTACTTTTTGGTGTCAAAAGCACCAAAAACGCCCGGCACACGGGCGCACCAGTCGCTAACTCCTCCTGCTCGTGAATTGCCTTTGGCGAGCTTACCTCGCCAAGGGCAATATAACTCGTCCGTCCCTCGCTCGCCGCTGCAAGCCTTCCTGCCGTAAGCAGGGTGCTGCGGATCGCACTGCGTACGGCAATTTTGGGAAAATATAATTGCCGTACTACGTTTGGACGGTCCTCGCACAATGGTCTGCTGCCGACAGGGCTCTCCGCCGTGTTGCTTACGGTGCCATTTTTACTATATTACCTTTGCTATTATATGTTTCGCGAACTTTACCGCGTACAATTGGTAATATCAAAGAAAACCGGCACCGTTAAAGGACACAACTTGAACCCTGTTGATTTTTGGATAAAGTGAGAGGCATGTTCGCCCGCCAGTTAGGTGCTCGCTAAAGGCGAGTGACTAACTGAGGAAGGTCCACATCACCCAAAAATCAACAGAAAGGTTCAAGTGGCAAGGGCTCTTTGACTGAAGGATATTGCACAGCAATTCCTGAACAAAGAAGAGACCGACTGGACTTTCCGCGTGCCGGGCCCTTTGGTCCTTTGGGGCGGCCAAAGGACATGATAGAAAGACTTGAACAAAATAAAAGTGAACGATTAAAGGTTGATGACTGCCATTGAATATAATGGCAAGCGAAAACGACTCTTCCTTATACATCCCCCTAACTTTTGCTGGTGAGCCGCTGGTGAGCCGCCGGACCCGCCCGCCAAAAGGAAACAAAAAAAGATGCCAACCTAAGTTGACATCCTTTGCTCTTCAGGTAGGACTTGAACCTACGACCCCCTGATTAACAGTCAGGTGCTCTAACCGACTGAGCTACTGAAGAATATGTTGGAACTTTTTCTTTAATTAAGCGATGTTCCGCCTCGCTTGCTCTTCAGGTAGGACTTGAACCTACGACCCCCTGATTAACAGTCAGGTGCTCTAACCGACTGAGCTACTGAAGAATTTTTGTCACCCTTTTCGTTTGACGTTGCAAAAGTAGTACATCTTTTTTTCACGTGCAAATATTTCGGCTTTTTTTTCGCAATACAGACAAAAAAAACAATAAAAAAGCATAAAATATGCCCTTTTTATCAAAAAGGAGCTAAAAAGCGCGTCGCAAAATAGGCAAAATAAGAAAGCAAAAGTGTATCTTCGCGGTTACTATTATAAACAGACGGACAATGAAAAGAAAAATATTCACGCTGTTGCTCGTTCTCGCAACACTGCCGGCAATGACAATCAGAGCCGATGAGAAGCATAAGTTCCAGTTCTCGCGGCAGATAGCAATAATGAATGCCATAATAAAAGACCTGAACCTCTTTTACGTAGACAGCATTATGCCCGAAATTCTCATAAACAAGAGCATTGACGCAATGTTGGGTAACCTGGACCCATACACCGTGTATTACCCCGCAAGCAAGGCCGATGAGTTAAGGACTATGACAACCGGAAAATATGCAGGCATAGGTTCCACCATACGTTTCCACACCGAGAAGAAAGGCACCGTGCTGAGCGAACCATACGAAGGCATGCCGGCACACAAGGCCGGATTGAGAGCCGGAGACCTTATTATATCTATCGACGGGGTGAACGTCATGGGAATGAGCAGCGACAGTGTTAGCGACAAACTGCGCGGAGAGGCCGGAACCGTTCTCACCATTGAGTATGAGCGCCCGGGCAAGAAAGGCACGTCCAAAATAAAGCTGCAACGCGAGACCATAGCCATGCCCGCAATACCCTATTACGGGATGCAGAACGGGAACATCGGTTTCATCCAGCTCACCAGTTTCACCGACGGGTGCGCAAAAGAGATGCGCCAAGCAATCATCGACCTGAAGAAACAGGGCGCAACAGCCTTCATAATCGACCTGCGGAGCAATGGAGGCGGACTCCTGAACGAGGCTGTTGAGATTGTAAACCTCTTTGTACCCAAAGACAAGGTTATTGTAACCACAAAGGGAAAGGTAAAACAGGCCAACGAGGTCTACAAGACAGAGAGAGCCCCCATTGACACCACCTCGCCGGTTGTAGTGCTGGTTGACGGCCAGACAGCATCGGCATCGGAGATTGTAGCCGGTTCATTGCAGGACCTCGACCGCGCAGTAATCATTGGCAACCGCACTTTCGGCAAAGGACTTGTACAAAGCACCAGGGAAGTGACAGGCGGCGGATACCTGAAGCTCACCACAGCAAAATACTACATCCCCAGCGGACGTTGCGTACAGGCACTCGACTACTCGCACCTCATTGACCAGGGCAAGACATCGCGCGTGCCCGACAGCCTCACCACAGTATTCTACACCGAAGCCGGACGCGAGGTGCGCGACGGCGGCGGCATACGTCCCGACATTGAACCGAAATCGGAAGAGCTCTCCACCCTGCTCTTCTACCTGATGCAGGACATGACTATCTTTGACTTTGCCACAGAGTACACACTCAAGAACAAAAACATTGCACCGGCCGAAGAGTTCGGCATCAGTGACCAGGACTACGAGGAGTTCAAGAAGATGCTCAAATCGCGCAATTTCAGCTATGACCTCATTAGCGTAAAAGTGCTAAAGGATTTGAAGGAAGCACTAAAGTTCGAGGGTTTCAGCGAGATAACCAAAGAGGAGATAGCATCGCTCGAAAACAAGTTACAGACCAACCTCGACCACTCGCTCACGCATTTTGAAAAGGAGATACGCACCCTGATAGCCGACGAAATAATACACAGGTATTACGGTGAGAAGGGACGCATAATACACAGCCTGCGCGAGGATATCGAACTGAGCGAAGCATACAGGATTCTGGGCAACGAGAAGGAGTACAAGGATATTCTCGCCCCAACAAAGAAATAGCATAAAAGCCCGCAATTGCGGGCTTTTATGCTATCATACACGCTCTATTTCTCAAGAGCTGAAATGACCGTCTTGCCGTCGGCCGACTCTATGACAAACTCCCTGTCACCTTGCAATGTGCGTTGCACGGTGTCGCCACAAGCAACAACCCTGAGCAACGATTTTGAAGTATAGAGCGACACCCTGCTGTCGGGCGAAGCATATCGCCTCATCACAATAGGCGAATCAACAGGCAAGGGAGCACCTGCATAGAGCAGGCTGTCGTCGATAAACACCTTGCACTCACCACCCGTGTAGCCCTTGCCGAACACCACACGGCACGAGGCCTTGTTCTCACCGCCCGGATCGGCACCCTGCAGGGCATAATAGCTGAAAAGCATTATCACCAACAGCAACAAGGCAAAGAAGATAACATTCCCTTTGAGGAAACGCATATTTGAAGAACTGCTTCTTTTGGTACGCATATCTGAATATTTATTTTGGCTGCGAAGATAACATTTAGCAGGTACACAAACAATTCCTCCAACATGTTTTGCACAAAAAAAACGGAACAAAAGAGAAATATACGCAATTTATGAAATAAAAGAGGTGCAAACACTTGCAACATACGCTAATTATTACTAAATTTGCAGTGTAAGATGATAGTGGAGGGGCCGGCAAGCCCCTCTTTTTCATACCAACACTACAGGGAATCATATCATACACCAAAATAGAACATAAACTATATGATTGACAGACAACAAGTAATCGACCTCACCAATGAGTGGTTGGCCAACAAGGAGTATTTTTTGGTAGACGTTGTCATCAGCAAGGATGACAAGATAACAGTTGAGATTGACCATGCCGAGGGCGTGTGGATTGAGGACTGCGCCGACTTGAGCCGTCACATTGAGAGCGGACTCAATGGCGAGGCCGACGACTATGAGCTTGAAGTGGGTTCTGCCGGTTTGGGACAGCCATTCAAGGTTTACCAGCAATACAGGAACCACATTGGACTTGAGGTGGAAGTGCTTACAAAGGATGGCAAGAAGCTCAAAGGCATTATGAAGGATGCCACCGAGGAGAACTTCACCATCACCATTGCTAAAAAAGTGAAGCCCGAGGGTGCCAAGCGCCCCGTACTTGTCGAGGAGGACTTGCAGTTCGCCTATGACAGCGTCAAATACACGAAATATATAATAAACTTTAAATAAAATGGCAAAGAAAGAAGAAACAATGAGCCTTCTTGATACATTTCAAGAGTTCAAGGAGTCGAAGAACATCGACCGTACAACAATGATTAGCGTACTCGAGGAGAGTTTCCGCAAAGTAATCGTCAACCTCTTCGGCACCGACGAGAACTACTCGGTTATCGTTAACCCCGACCGTGGTGACTTCGAGATTCAGCGCCGCCGCACCGTTGTTGCCGACAACGAGGTCAAGGACAGCAATCTGGAGATTTCACTCACTGAAGCACAGCTCATCGACGACACCTTCGAGGAGGGCGAGGAAGTGAGCGAAATAGTAAACTTTGCCGAGTTCGGCCGCCGCGCCATCCTCAACCTGCGCCAGACACTCGCATCAAAGATTCTTGAGTTGGAGAAGGACAGCCTCTACCACAAGTACAGCGAGAGAATTGGCCAGATTGTAAGCGCCGAGGTTTACCAGATTTGGAAGAAGGAACTGCTGCTTGTTGACGACGAAGGCAACGAGCTCATCCTCCCGAAGAGCGAGCAGATTCCAAGCGACTTCTACCGCAAGGGCGACCACGTGCGTGCAGTTGTTGAGCGCGTCGACAACCAGAACAACAACCCCAAGATTATCCTCAGCCGCACATCGCCAATGTTCCTGCAGCGTCTTTTTGAGCTTGAGGTGCCCGAAATCAATGATGGCCTCATCACCATCAAGAAGATTGCCCGCATCCCAGGCAAGCGTGCAAAGATTGCAGTTGAGACATATGACGAGCGCATTGACCCCGTAGGAGCATGTGTGGGCGTGAAGGGTTCACGTATCCACGGCATCGTTCGCGAGCTGCGCAACGAGAACATCGACGTTATCCCATTCACATCGAACATCGAGCTCTTCATCAAGCGTGCACTCAGCCCTGCAAGAATCCAGGAAATCAAGCTCAACGAGGAGCAGCGCATTGCCGATGTAAACCTAAAGAAAGAGGAGGTTTCACTCGCTATCGGTAAGGACGGTCTCAACATTAAGCTTGCAAGTATGATTACCGAGTATACCATCAACGTATACCGTGAGATTGACGCACAGCAGGAGGACGACATCTACCTCGACGAGTTTGCCGACGAGATTGAGGAGTGGGTAATCGAGGCTATCAAGAACATCGGTCTCGACACAGCCAAGGCGGTGCTCAACGCGCCACGCCAGGTGCTCATTGAGAAGGCCGACCTTGAGGAGGACACTGTTGACCACCTTATCGAAGTGCTCAAGGCCGAGTTCGAGGATGAGGAGTAAGCAACAAGAAAAACTAATACCTAAAAAGAGAACGAATGAAAATCAGATTAAATAAAGTACAAAAGGAACTCAATATCGGCCTTTCCACCATCGTGGAATTCTTGCAGAAGAAGGGATTCGAAGTTAAAGAAGACCCCAACGCTGTTGTTCCCGAAGCCGGATATGAAATGCTGATTCAGGAGTTCAGCGCCGACAAGAAAGCGCGCAAGGAATCGGATGACTTTACCAAAGAACGACTCAGCAAGGAGAAGCCAAAGACAACACCTGCCGTTGAGGAGAAGCCCGCGGTAAAGGAGCCCGTTGCTCCTGCGCCTGTTGTCGTTGAGGAGAAGAAGCCCGAGCCCGTCGCAGCAGAGCCCGCCGACAACACGCCAAAGGTTGAGGCACCTGTGATAAAGGTGACACGCCGAATCGACCTCGATGCGCTCAACAGAAGAAGCGCTCCCCAGCCCAAGAAGGAGGAACCAAAGAAGGAAGAACCTAAAAAGGTAGAGCCAAAGAAGGAGGAATCAAAGAAGGAGGAACCTGCAGCACCCGCACCCGTTGTTGTCGAGGAGCCAAAGAAGGAGGAGCCACAGCCACAGCTGACACAACTTGACGAGGTTGAGGCGCCCAAGCTCAAGATTATGGGTCAGATTGACCTTGCTGCCATCAACCAGTCTACCCGTCCAAAGAAGAAGAGCAAAGAGGAGAAGAAAAAGGAACGTGAAGAGAAGGACAAGCAGCGCGAGGAGCAGCGCAAGCAACAGCGCGAGGCACAGCGCCACGGCAATGACGGCGGCGAGAAGAAGAAGCGTCAGCGCATAAACAGCCAGCGCGTGGACATCAACGATGTCAAGGAGAACGGCGGCAACAATAACGGCGGCGGCAACAACGGCGGCGACAGGGACTGGAGCGCAAACCGCAACAAGGGTGGCGGCAACCAGTCACAGGGCAGCCGAAAGGACCGCGACCGCCAGCACAAGCGCTTTGACAAGAACGACGTTAATGACGAGGACGTATCAAAGCAGATAAAGGAGACACTCGACCGCCTCACAAACCGCGGCAAGGGCAACAAGTCGGCAAAGTACCGCAAGGAGAAGCGCGACATGGTTGCCGAGCGTCAGATGCAGCAGATGAGCGAGGAGATGGAGCAGAGCAAGGTTCTGCAGCTCACAGAGTTCGTTACTGCAAACGAGCTTGCAAGCATGATGAACATCTCCGTTACACAGGTCATTGCAACCTGTATGAGCATTGGAATGATGGTGTCAATCAACCAGCGCCTCGATGCCGAGACAATCAACATTGTTGCCGAGGAGTTCGGTTTCACCACCGAGTATGTAAGCGCCGAGGTTGCCAATGCAATTGAGGAGGATGTTGACACCGAGGAGGATTTGGAGCCACGCGCACCAATCATCACCGTCATGGGTCACGTTGACCACGGTAAGACATCGCTGCTCGACTACATCCGCAAGGCAAACGTAATCGCAGGCGAGGCCGGTGGTATTACACAGCACATCGGTGCCTACAACGTGAAGATGGAGAGCGGCAAGCGCATCACATTCCTTGATACTCCTGGCCACGAAGCCTTCACCGCCATGCGTGCACGCGGTGCCAAGATTACCGACATCGTTATCATTATCATTGCTGCCGATGACGACGTGATGCCACAGACAAAGGAGGCCATCAACCATGCCATGGCAGCCGGTGTACCCATTGTGTTCGCCATCAACAAGTGCGACAAGCCTACAGCCGACCCCAACCGCATCAAGGAGCAGTTGGCAAACCTGAACATGCTCGTCGAGGACTGGGGTGGAAAGTACCAGTCACAGGAGATTTCGGCAAAGAAAGGTATGGGTGTCGAGGAGCTCATGGAGAAGGTATTGCTCGAAGCTGAGTTGCTCGACCTCAAGGCAAACCCAAACCGCAAGGCTACAGGTTCGGTCATCGAGTCGACACTCGACAAGGGACGTGGCTATGTGGCAACAGTACTTGTACAGAACGGTACACTGAAGGTTGGCGACATTGTAGTTGCCGGCACACAATGGGGAAAGGTAAAGGCTATCTTCAACGAGCGTAACCAGCGCATCAAGGAGATTCGCCCCGCCGAGCCTGCACTTATCCTTGGTTTGAACGGTGCTCCCGCTGCGGGTGACACATTCAACGTTGTGGAGAGCGAGCGCGAGGCACGCGAAATCACCGGCAAGCGCGAGCAGCTGCAGCGTGAGCAGGGATTGCGTACACAGAAGATGCTTACACTCGACGAGGTCGGCCGCCGCATTGCACTCGGTAACTTCCAGACCCTCAACATCATTGTCAAGGGTGACGTGGACGGTTCTATCGAGGCGCTCAGCGACTCACTCATCAAGCTCTCTACCGAGACTATCCAGGTGAACGTCATCCACAAGGCCGTGGGCCAGATTTCGGAAAGCGACGTGAGCCTTGCTGCGGCATCGGATGCCATTATCGTTGGTTTCCAGGTACGTCCGTCAGTGACAGCGCGCAAGGTTGCCGAGAACGAGGGTGTCGACATACGCATCTACTCAATCATCTACGATGCCATAGAGGAGGTGAAGGCAGCCATGGAGGGTATGCTTGCTCCTATCGTGAAGGAGGAGATTACCGCAACCATCGAGGTACGCGAGACATTCCACATCAGCAAGGTGGGTACCGTTGCCGGCTGTATGGTGCGCGAGGGTAAGGTCAAGCGTACAGACCGCGTACGCCTCATCCGCGACGGTATCGTTATCCACACCGGTTCACTCGCTGCGCTCAAGCGCTTCAAGGAGGATGTCAAGGAGGTAGGTACAAACTTCGAGTGCGGTATCAGCCTTACATCACACGACGACATCAAGGTGGGCGATATCATTGAGACATTCGTTCAGGTTGAGGTTAAACAGAAACTATAAACCACCCGTCTGACAAAATGAATACATTGGATATAGCCCTGTTGGTTGCAGTTGGAATAGGTATACTGTTCGGACTGATATCGGGGCTCGTCAAACAGTTGAGCTTTGGAGCAGGCATAATAATAGGCCTGCTCCAGGCTACTATATTCTATCCGCGAGCAGCTGCAATGTTGCAAGGATACACAGGATGGGACAATCTCATTTGCACAATACTTGGCTTTGTGGTTGTCTTCATTGCCGTGGCAATGATAATAAACATTGCCGGTTTCATTCTGCGTTGGCTGCTCAAAGTGATATTGCTTGGCTGGCTTGACCGTATTCTGGGTGCCATCTTCTCGGCAATTGTAGCAATTGGAATATTTGTCCTGGGTGTCAACTTGAGCGAGAGTGTCATGCCCGACAACAGCGTCACAAGCAAAACATCACAAGAGGAATCATTGTTATATAAAAAGGTTGCCGAGGTTACTTTTTTAGTCATCGAGGAGGCGAAGAAGATAGATGAAGAAAAAGAACAACATACTGAAGAAGCTTGCTGACAAGGCCTACGAGTTCGGTTTCGTCAGCAAGATAAAGACAGATATTATTGAGCGTGGACTCAACGAGGATACCATCAGGCTCATTTCGAGCAAGAAGAACGAGCCCGAGTGGATGCTTGAACTGCGCTTGACAGCCTACAGGCATTGGCTCACAATGGAGATGCCGCAGTGGGCACACCTGGATATCCCGCCAATCGACTATCAGGCGATATCCTACTATGCCGACCCCTTGAAGAAGAGCAAGGAGAGCAAGAACAAGGAGATTGACCCCGAGCTGATGAAGACATTCGAGAAGTTGGGCATTCCCCTTGAGGAGCGTCTCGCACTCAGCGGCACAGCCGTCGATGCCGTGATGGACTCCGTGTCGGTAAAGACCACCTTCAAGGAGGAACTGAAGGAGAAAGGCATCATATTCAGTTCAATGGGTGAGGCCATACAGGAGCACCCCGAACTGGTGCGCAAGTACCTTGGCACAGTGGTCAAGTACCGCGACAATTTCTTTGCAGCGCTCAACACCGCCGTGTTCAGCGACGGCTCGTTCGTGTACATTCCAAAGGGAGTACGTTGTCCGCGTGAGCTTTCGACCTATTTCCGCATCAACGCGGCCAACACAGGACAGTTCGAGCGCACACTCATTGTTGCCGATGATGACAGCTACGTATCGTACCTTGAGGGCTGTACTGCCCCCATGCGCGACGAGAACCAGCTACATGCCGCCATCGTTGAGATTGTGGTGAACGAGAATGCCGAGGTTAAATACAGCACCGTGCAGAACTGGTACCCCGGCGATGCCGAGGGCAAGGGCGGTGTCTATAACTTCGTCACCAAGCGTGGCGACTGCCGTGGAAATAACAGCAAACTGTCGTGGACACAAGTGGAGACAGGTTCGGCCATCACATGGAAATACCCAAGCTGCATACTGCGCGGCGACAATTCACAGGGCGAGTTCTACTCCGTGGCACTCACCAACAACTATCAGCAGGCCGACACCGGCACAAAGATGATTCATCTTGGCAAAAACACCAAGAGCACCATCATCAGCAAGGGAATATCGGCCGGCAAAAGCCAGAATTCATACCGCGGACTCGTGCGTGTGAGCAAGAATGCCGATGGCGCCCGCAACTACAGCCAGTGCGACTCGTTGCTGCTTGGCGACAAGTGCGGCGCACACACATTCCCCTACATGGACATACACAACAACAGTGCCATTGTGGAACACGAGGCCACGACATCAAAAATCTCCGAAGACCAGCTCTTCTACTGCAACCAGCGAGGCATCGGCACCGAGGAGGCCATCGGCCTCATCGTCAACGGCTATGCACGCGAGGTGCTCAACAAGCTCCCCATGGAGTTTGCAGTCGAGGCACAGAAGTTGCTGAGCGTTTCGCTCGAAGGAGCAGTAGGATGACAAATCACAAGAGAATTATGGAAAATTTACTTGAAATAAAGAACCTTCATGCCACCATAGATGGCAAAGAGATACTTAAAGGAATAAACCTCACCATCAAGGCGGGCGAGGTGCATGCCATAATGGGCCCCAACGGCTCGGGCAAGAGCACGCTGAGCAACGTGCTTGTGGGACACCCAGCATACACAGTCACAGAGGGCGAGGTAATATACAAGGGCAAGAATCTGCTCGAACTATCGCCCGAGGACCGCAGCCACGAGGGACTCTTCCTCTCGTTCCAGTATCCTGTTGAAATTCCCGGTGTGAGCATCACCAACTTCATGCGCGCTGCCATAAATGCAAAGCGCGAGTACCTGCAGCAGGAGCCAATGAGTGCAAGCGACTTCCTAAAGCTCATGCGCGAGAAACGTGCGCTCGTAAACCTCGACAGCAAGCTTGCCAACCGTTCGGTGAACGAAGGCTTCAGCGGCGGCGAGAAGAAACGTAACGAAATCTTCCAGATGGCAATGCTTGAGCCCATGTTGAGCATCCTCGACGAGACCGACTCGGGACTCGACATTGACGCACTGCGCATTGTTGCCGAGGGTGTGAACAAGCTGAAGCGCCCCGACACATCGAGCATCGTCATCACCCACTACCAGAGACTGCTCGACTACATCAAGCCCGATATCGTTCACGTGCTCTACAACGGCCGCATAGTAATGACTGCAGGCCCCGAACTTGTTCAGGAGCTCGAGGAGCGCGGATATGACTGGATTAAAAACGAAAACCAATGATGGGCAACGAACAGGAATACATAGAACTGTTCGGGCAGAACAGAGAACTCATTGACAGCGCCTGCGCACCACTGCTCAACAGCAAGCGCCAGGAGGCTTTCGAGCGTTTCAAAGCTGCAGGATTCCCTACCCGCAAGGACGAGGCCTGGCTCAACACACCCGTTGCCAAGCAGTTCGGCATAGACTATGGAATGAACCTTAAACGTGCCGAGGCAGACATCAATGCCGGTACCATATTCCATTGCGATGTCCCCAATCTTAAATCGCACAGGGTTTATATTGTCAATGACAGCTACAGCCCTGCAGCAGGCCACAACCGCGAATTGCCGCAGGGGGTAATCCTTGGAAGCCTCAATGCCATTGCCAAGAGCCACCCCACCCTGCTCGATAAATACTATAACCGCCTTGCCGCCGATGGCGACAGCATAGTGCAGTTCAACACAATGTTTGCACAGGACGGCGTGCTGCTCTACGTTCCGCGTAACACCGTAGTCGAGGAGACAATACAGATTGTCTCGCTCATCCAGGCAAACGTGGAGATGCTGCTCAACCGCCGCATCCTCGTTATCCTTGAGGAGAACAGCAAGGCAAACATCCTTTTGTGCGACCACTCGTCACAGGAGAAGCAGTCGCTCTCAACCCTCGTTACCGAGGTGTTCGTGGGTGCGGGCGCTTCGCTCAACATTTACGATATTGAGGAGACTGCCAACAGTAATACACGCGTAGCAACAATGCTTGTTGACCAACAGGCCGACAGCCACTTCAACCATTGCTGTGTCACTCTCACCAACGGCTTCACACGCAATTGTATAAACGTTGCGCTTGGTGGCCGCGGAGCAGAGACAAGCATAAACGGACTGGCCATCGGTGACAAGACACAACACATAGACAACCACACACTCGTTGAGCACCGTGTGCCCGACTGCACAAGCAGCGAGCTCTACAAATACATACTCGACGAGTCGTCGACTGGTGTCTTTGCCGGCAAGATGCACATACACCCCGATGCACAGCGCACCGTCTCGCAACAGACCAACCGCAACCTGTGCCTCACCACATGTGCACACATGTATGCACAGCCACAGCTGGAAATATATGCCGACGATGTAAAGTGCAGCCACGGCTCAACCGTGGGACAGCTGGACGAGAACGCACTCTTCTACATGCAGCAGCGCGGTATCCCGGCCGACGAGGCACGTCACCTGCTGATGTATGCCTTTGCAGGCGAAGTCATCGAGAATATAGACATTGTTCCGCTCAAGGAGCGCCTGCACATTCTCGTTGAGAAACGTTTCCGCGGTGAACTCGGCAAATGCAAAGGCTGCAACCTGTGTAAATAAAAGCAAGCCATTGTTTTGGGAAAAACCTATTTTTGTCATCCTGAGCACCGGCGAAGGATCTTAAACAATGGCAAAAAAGAACACTGACAATGTACAACATAGACGACATACGAGTACAATTCCCCATTCTGGAGCAGACAGTGCACGGCAAACCGCTCGTGTACCTTGACAACGCGGCCACCACACAGAAGCCGCGCTGTGTCATCGACACCATCAGTGAACTCTACTGCACCACCAATGCGAATGTTCACCGCGGTGTACACCACCTGTCGCAGGTTTGCACCACTGCAATGGAAAATGCACGTGAGACCGTTCGTCGTTTCATAGGTGCAAAGCACAGCCACGAAGTCATCTTTACACGCGGCACCACCGAGAGCATCAACCTTGTAGCATCGTCGTTCGGCGGTACATTCCTCAAGGCCGGCGATGAGGTCATAATCTCCACAATGGAGCACCACAGCAACATTGTGCCCTGGCAGATGCTGCGCGACCGCATAGGCATTGCGTTGCGTGTCATTCCAATGAAAGAGGAGTGCACGCTCGACATCGAGGCATACAAAGGACTTATCAACGAACGCACCCGCCTTGTGAGCGTGACACACGTATCGAACGTGCTCGGTGTCACCAACCCCGTAAAGGAGATTATTGACATTGCCCACAGCCACGGCATTCCCGTGCTCATTGACGGAGCGCAGAGCACCCCACATATAAAAGTTGACATGCAAGAACTCGATGCCGACTTCTTCGCCTTCAGCGGACACAAGGTATATGCCCCCACAGGCATCGGCATGCTCTATGGCAAGGAGAAGTGGCTGAATGAGATGCAACCATACCACGGCGGCGGCGAGATGATAAAGACAGTGCGCCTTGAAAAGACCACATACAACGAGTTGCCATATAAGTTCGAGGCCGGCACACCCGACTACATAGGTGCCATAGCACTTGGTAAGGCACTTGAATGGGTCGAAGGCATAGGCATTGACAACATCGCAGCCCACGAGCACAGCCTCACGCAATATGCCCTTGAGCAGTTGAAGCAGTTGCCCGGTATGCGCATATTCGGTACCCCCGACAGCTCGGCAATATCGTTTCTTGTGGGCGACATACACCCTGCCGACATGGGCACAATCCTTGACCACCTTGGCATTGCAATACGCACAGGCCACCACTGCGCGCAGCCGCTCATTGAGGCACTTGGCATCCCCGGCACCGTGCGTGCATCGTTTGCCGCATACAACACAAAAGAGGAGGTCGATACACTGATAAAAGGCATTGAAAGAGCCATAAAAATGTTTGCCTGATGCTGAAACCATACCAGACAGAAGGAGTAATTGAGGCCGGATGCGACGAGGCCGGCCGCGGATGCCTTGCCGGCGATGTTTATGCAGCGGCTGTAATACTGCCGCCCGACTTCAGCAACGAATTGCTTAACGATTCAAAGCAGCTCACCGAGGCACAGCGCTACCAGTTGCGCGAAGTAATAGAACGCGAGGCTGTAGCATGGGCAGTAGGCATTGTCACCGCTGCCGAGATTGACAAAATCAACATACTGCGCGCATCAATCCTTGCCATGCACCGCGCTGTCGACGGCCTTAAAACACGCCCCCAGCACCTGCTCATCGACGGCAACAAGTTCACCCCCTACCCCGGCCTGACACACAACACTGTTGTAAAGGGCGATGCCACCTATATGAGCATTGCCGCCGCATCAATCCTTGCAAAGACCTACCGCGACGACTACATGATGCGACTGGCCGAAGAGTACCCCATGTACGACTGGCAGAGCAACAAAGGCTACCCCACAGCTAAGCACCGTGCCGCCATCCGCGAGCACGGCACAACCCCCTACCACAGAATGTCGTTCAATCTGCTGGGCGAAGAGCCCAAGCAACTGGAGCTATCGTTTGAGTAAAGTTATATAAGAATACGGCAACAGAGAAATTCTCTGTTGCCGGATTCTTATAAAAGGATAAACTTACTTACCGTTCTTCCACAGACTGCCCCACTCGCCACGGTTGCTACCGGCATTGAAGTCATCTTGAGTACCCGGTTTTTCATTAGTACCCATATTCTCTACTGACAAAGCCAACATTGAATCGGTAACGAAAAACTCCATTGTCATTTCAGGTTTTGTATATTCTTTCTTCATAATTTCTTATAAATTCACTGACGCCGCCGTCGTCAGTGAATTATCCATTATTTTAAAAAATCACTTTCTTATTATTTACAATGTAAAGACGACCCTTCTTGGGCTCAAGTACACGACGGCCCTGCAGGTCATAAATAGCTTCAACCTTTCCGTTTTCACCTTTCAGTTCTTCATCAGCCTCTACCTCGTAGATGAATGTCGTGCCATCCTCATCCTCTTCACCAACCACGCGCATACGCATTGTCTGGGCAGGCATCTCATCTACCGCCACCGGTGAGCCATCCTTATTTGCCATAGTCAAATAGATACGGAAAGGAACCAATGATGTTGACAAGTCCATTTTCTGCCATTCGCCTTTCTTGTTGATTGCATAGACATAGTTGCCATTATCCAAATATGCACTTTCGGTCTTTGAATAGAGACCCTTCACTTCATACTGCTTGTATGCAGACGAGCAAGTAACAGTCATCTGCTTGTCAGCATTGGAAGAATACAATGTTTCATAAATACGGGAAATGCTCAGGTTTATAGCCTCATCATTCTTTGGGCGTATGACATAAGGATGGTTAGACTTGAGCTTTGTAAGTTTCTTTATCTTGACAATCTCAATGCTCCAATCATCTATATCGCCATCATCATCCTGGTCATAGCTGCGGACATCATTGATATATGCCACATCATAGTTTGCAAGGAACTCCTCGGTCAACTCAATCTGGAACGGTACATAAAGGGCATTCCATGCACTGTTGAGCGTGCGGGTATAGATTATTCGTCCAATCCTGGTCTGTGGGTTATTGAACTCGTTACATGTACCATCAACAATATTATAAAAAGACTCACGCATCATTACGGTAGAAGGTGTATTGGGTTTTACAGCCTGCATATATACACTGTATGGCGACAGTACCTGTTCACCGTCGGCAGCTTCCTCAACCAATGACCAAGAGGTGTCATCGTTCATCACATAGATCCTCTGTGCTTTGGCATCCTTTGCCGATATTGGAGCCAATGTACCCTGCATTGCAAAACCAGATGTTTCAACCGGCTCTTTCAACCTGGCAGGAGTAACATGCACCACATTCTCCTCGGCTGTGCTGAAGGTTACATCTTCCTCGGCCATTATGACATAAGGAGTATTAGCCTCCATATCCAAAACTTGAGACACAAGCATTGTATCAATAACATTATCTGTCAACAGATATACTTTAGCACCCTCCGGCATCTCCATATCAAAAGGCAGACAGAGGGTTGTTGTCTCGCCTTGCTTGAACAAGCGGTCGTAACTTATGGCCGCGGCCTTGAATTCGCGAGGCACTGCATAGGCGGCATTGTCCGAGATAGTGAAATGGTCGCAGTTCAAATTGCCCTCGCTGCCATATACCACATTGGTGAGGCCGGTTGCGGTGAAGTTCTCGGGAGCGTAAATCAGTGCATACGAGTTTATGCCTAACTGTGAGATGTTGCTCTCGGTGAGCACTCCCTCGTTTGTACATTGTGCAAAGTCGGCCCACTGCAGCTTGGTGTTGGCAGCAAAAGCACCATTCTCAACCACAGCAAGTGTGGCAGGCAGAGTAATCTTCTCCAGTTCTGTCAATGGAGCAAGTGTTGCGTTCTTTAGGCTATCCACAGCTGTCAGTTCCAAAGAGGTCAAGTCCTTTATGCCGGTGTGATAGTCGAACCATCCATCCACATTGGTCACACTCTGCAATTGGTCGGTTGTTATCACAAGACGAGAGCCGTATGCGCGGAACAGGTCATCATCATCAAAATTGGTGCAGAACTCCTTGGTGTGTGTCGTATACTCTGCATCTGCCACATAGTTTCTATAAAGCCCGAGAGGAATATACATCTTCTCAACCTTGTAGGGTTGGTCGGTAATAGGGTCAGTAAATGCGTCGCCGTCCAGTTCTGCCTTCTCGTTGCCAAGGAAGATAATATTTTTCAGGTTCTTGCACTCGCCAAAAGCATCGTTACCAATATATGTAGTAGCATCACCCACCACAATAGTCTCAATACCTATGTTATCATAGAATGCATTGTCATCAATCTTTGTCACATTCTTGGGCAGTATGACGGTCTGCAACTTGTCGAGTTTCCAGAACATGTGCTCAGGAACCTCGTTGTCATTCTCTACATAGTCATTCTTGCCGTCTCTGTTGAAGCAGATATTATTGGGATCGGTGCAGATAGTTGCATCGTAAAGGTCGAGATAGGTCATACGTGCCAATGCCACCTCATCACCATCCTCTTCATCGCGACCACCGAGCATACGCAGCACGGCAATATCCTTACCGTTGATAGGTCCATTCACCTTCAACGCCTTTATGCTGATGAGGTCACCGCCAATACGTCCCACATTGTTTGGCGAGTCCATATTTACGGTGAAACCAAGTGCCTCGCCCAGCGTACCGGGCTCGGTAACAGTCACCACCTTCACCTCATCGGTCTGCTGTTTGAAACCCTGGATGTGGTTGGCATACTGTGGCCAAGCCTTGCGGTAATCCTCCTCTTTTCCGGGTTGTACATAGATTACAAACTCCCTGGGAAGGTCCTCGAAGGCATCGGGTGCAAGTGCCGGAATGGTATCGCAGGTAACATTGATTCTGTTCAATGAGGTACAGCCACAGAAGGCGCCTGCGGTAATTGTATCTACATTGCATGGAAGTGCCACCTCTTCAAGTTTTGAACATCCACTCAACGAGTTGTCACCCAATCGGGTTACCCCCACGGCAAACATCAGTTCGTTGAACTTCGTTATCACGGTGTTGCCATTGACAACATTCTCAAAATCCGTCAAACCAGCTATATCAGATATTGTGTAGATGCGTTTACCGGCCATAGCGTGCATCACGGCATCATCGACGAATGGTGAGGAAATAGAGTCACCGCGAGTGTAGTATACACGGCTACCCGACAAATGCTCGCGTATAGCGTTGGGAACATAGAACACCTTGATGGTTTTCTCCTCGGCCCATGCATCACCGTCTGTCGCAGGCACCTCATTACAGAGCATAATAACCTCCTGCAGTTTTGGACTGTCGTGAGTTACCTCCTCACCGATACTCTTTGTATTGTCACCGATAATAAGGCGACGGAGCGCGTTACAGTTGTTGAATGCATAATCTTTAATCTTCGTTACGCTCTTTGGCAAGATGAGTGTTTCCAACGCATCAAGTTCCCAGAACATATAAGTATCGATGCAATTGTCCTCGGTAATGCGGTCGTTCGCTCCATCCTGGTTATAGTCGGCTCCACCGGCTTTGATATGTGCATCGTAGAGGTCAAGATACTTCAGATTGCGGGGGTAGATATCCTCACAATTGTTTACATCGCGTCCGCCCATAAAGCGGATAACACCCACGTCGGTACCGTTGATGGGACCCACAATCTTAAGGCTGTCATACTTGCTGTAATTACCGCTGATTGTAAGCGGGTCAGTACCTGTGATGGTGATCCCAAGAGCCTCGGCCAATGTACCCGGCTCGGTAAGTGTCACTTTCCAAATTCCTGTATGCTTTTCAGTTACAGATTGAATGTGGCTTGCATATTGTGGCCAAGCTGCTTTGTAGACCCGAATAGATGTTTCGGGTACATACAATACATAGTCGGCAGGCAGGTCGGCAAATACATCGACACCCAATGTCGCCGGTGTTTTAGACAGGAAGGTGATGTTTCGGAGTGAGGCACACCCGCTGAATGCCCTGTCCTTTATCTCTGTTACGCTGTCGGGTATAACAATATCATCGAGCAATGCGCAGTTGTAGAACGCATACTTGCCGATGCTCTTTATGGTAGACGGGAGTTCAATACCCTGCATATTGTCGCAATTCTTGAACATAGAATCTGCTACGGCAGTGAGGTTTATGAGCTCAAATGCCTTGAAGTCGGGGAATTCAGCAATTGCTTTTCCTTGGAACTTGCCATCGAGCATGGCAGGGTCGGTTACCTTCATTACATCGTAAATGTCAAAACTACCTCCTGTGATGGGAGACTCATACTCCATGCCGCACTCTTCGAGGATATCCGCAAGGATGGGGTCTCCGGTCTGTATATAACAAGGAAGGAATCTCTCTTCATATTTTGCCCACGCAGTGTCGGCCTTGAACTCGTCAACGGCTGTAGTCACCATCTTAACCTTGAATTTGTCACTGCCGGCAAACACACCATCGCCCAACTGTACACGTCCGGGGCTCATGGGTTCTACGCTATTGGTACCGTCGGTACGGAAGTAGAGCATGTTGATGTATTCCAAGTTGGGGCAGTTGGCAAAAGCAGAGTCCTGCAGAACCAATGACAGGTCGGTATATGCATCACCGAAGATTGTAGAACCCTTGAGGTCGAACATTGAGACACCCTTTAGTTCCTTACTACCATAGAAGGCTTTCTCCTTTACATAGTCGAGTTTGTAGTTGTAGTTGACACCGATATCGTTGAAAAGACCGAGTTCACCACTTTGCTCTGCAAGTCCCTTAACATCAGGGCCGATGATGTGCAGGTGCTCAATGGTGTGTCCGCCGGTGTAGCCCTGTTTCTTCAATGCATTATTCTCGAAACTGTAACTGTACTGTGCACCATATTCGGTGAAATCCACCACCTCGGGAACATCAACCACCTCAAAGCAGTTCTTATATTTTCCCCATACTGGGTTCTCGGCAAATTCCTCGTACTTTTCTGCACCGATGCGAATCTTAAGTTTGGTTGTGTCACAACCCGCAAATATATCCTCGCCGCATAGGATGAAGTTCTCGGGACCAAGGGCTACATCGCGGTCGGGGTTGGTGTCGATGCTGCGCATAATCAAATCAACTGTCTCGAGCCCGGTACATCCCATGAATGCCGAGTCGGGGATAGTCACTGTTATGCTTGCGTACATCTCCGATGTATCATCACACAAATCCTGGAACCTTATTGTCTTTATCTTGTCCTTGCCACGGAAGGCATCGCGGCCAATAGCCACAGTCTTATAGTTATAGGCACTACCGATATCGTTATACACCGTCACCGTTTCCATGTTCGCCACATCCTTAACATACATGTGGTAGATGGTATGTTTACATTCGGTCAATAGCCACTGTCCCTGCATTGCCCATGTAGGTTCGCGACGCGTCTTCTTGCCCACAGTGTTGGCAACATAATTAAGACCTTTTATACCGGCTGCTGAACCTGCACTAATACCCGCAGCCATCATATAGTAAGTATAGTTAGACATGGCAGCTGCCAGCGCAGCCTCTTTAGCTGTCAATGCAGCAGAAGCTATACTGAAATTGTTCAAACTAGTACTCAAGGCTACAGTACTTGTACTCAATTCTAGATTTAAATATATGGTTCCCGGACGCCATAATTCATTTATGGTATTAGCTATTGCTCCTGCTTCTTTTACAACGTTTTGAACTGCTGAATTAAGTGTCGCCTGTGCACTTTTCACTGCAGCCTGCGCAGTTGCTTGAGCCGATGTTGTTACCGCATGAGCTGTTCCCCAAGTAGCCACGGCTATAGCAACCTCAACACCAATGATTGCTGCATTCCACCACGATGACTGCAAACGGGTAAGCTCAGATGTCGGCAATGTATTAAGCGAGTTTGCCGCGTAGTCGTAGGTTACACCGTCAACGGTTATCGGGTCGTACTTTGTAGGCATATAGTCCGATGCTACAATCTTGTCGGCATATCGGCTCCAGTTGGCATCAGTGGTATACATATTGTAAAGCTGTGGGGCTACCACAATGCGGAAGTCGGGGTCACAGCCATCGAACACGTTGCGACCCACATAGATGTCCGCCGGATAGAGCATCTCGTAATGATTGGTTCCGTCAGTGATAAGGTTGTACATATTGAACTCCTTGAGGTTCTTGCAGTCCTTGAATGCTCCATCGTGTATCACCATCTTGAGTCTTGTATTTGCATTTTCCGACGCCGATGCACAGTCCTCGAACACCACCTTATGGATGTTCTCGTTGCCACGCAGTGCTGTGCTGTCAATGGCAATGGTCTTGTAGTTGTAGGTAGTACCGATATCGTTATAGAGGCGCAACTCGCCATCCCTGCTCTTGAGCTCGTCATTGTCCACACCCACGATTTGCATATACCATGTCTCATTGCCATTGCTTGCAGGGGTGAGCAGTTCATCAATGTTGAGATTGCGGTAATAGGCAGCCCATGGCTCAATCAGCAGTTTCATCTTGTCCATGCTGCTGCTTGAAAGCTGATAACCGAAGTAGCCGTACTTCACACCTGCAACCTCTTCTGTTTCCTGCAGGTCTTCCTGATTGGATACCACAATTCTGTCGGCATACTGGCTCCAGTTGGCATCGGTGATGAACATCTTGTACACCTGGGCGTCCACCACAATGCGGAAATCGGGGTGACAACCGTCAAACACATCACGGCCGATGTAGATATCGGTTGGCAGGAGCATATCATAATGGTTGGTTCCCTCTGTGACGAGGTAGTACATATTTAGTTCCTTCAGGTTCTTGCAGTTTTGGAAGGCACCGTCGTGTATTACCATTTTGGGCCAGGTGCAGGCATTTGCACTACCCGATGCGCAATCCTCGAACACAATCTTTTTGATGTGCTCGTTGCCACGAAGGGCGGTGCCGTCTATGGAGATGGTCTTGTAGTCGTAGCTGCTGCCGATATCGTTGTAGATTCGCATCTCGCCGCCGGCGTCATCAATATCATCGTTGTCCACTCCAACAATCTGCATATACCAGGTCTCATCGCCGTCGGATGCAGGGGTGAGTACTGCATCGATATCGAGATTCTTGATTTCATCGGCCCATGGCTGGACTATCGCTTTCATCTCGTCCATGTCTTCGCTTGATAACTGGTCGCCGAAATAGCCATACTGCACACCGTTCTCTGTATATTCTACAGCAGCACGGGTAACCACGCTTGTTGCGCCAAAACGCGCAGCGGCGCGTGAGGGAGCTAAGGTGTCACGCACAACAAAGCAACCGGCAATGGAATCGTACTCCATGGCCGAAGCCGGGACTGCTTTGGTTGCACGGGGATAAGGAAGCGTCTTTTTACTTTTCACCTCCTGCGCAACTACCGAATCGTCGGTCTGCGCTTTTGTTGGTAATGCCATCGTCATGCATAATGCGACAGCAAAAAAGAAAAACAGTTTTCGTTTCATTTTTTATAAAATTTCAATAATTCCTGAATCGTTTTTTACAATGGCGGCCAATGTAACGCACGCATAGTTTTACAAGTACAAAGTTACTTTCATATTCCCGAAGCCTAAAGCAACCTAATCCTACATTTAAATCAATATTTTAATACTTTTATACATTAAGCACGGCTTTGTAAACCCAAATGTATACAAAGCGATTTAGGACGCAGTAAAGAATTTATTTAAATTTGCATATAGAATAATATTAACATCAAAAGTATGAGTTCACCATTTTGGAGCAAAAGAATATTTACACTCCACTTGTTGTTGATGATGTGTAGCACCGTCTTTGCCAACATAAATCTCTTTGGTCAGGCAAGGACACTGCAACATGCCGGGAAATACGGGGAGGCAATAGAAGCCTTCAAGGACTACCTATTGCAACCGATAGATGAGAATGAGTTCGACAGGCAGCAACAGTGCATCTACTCCGAGGCTCTGATGCAATTGATGAACTCCTTCCAGAGCAAAGGCGAACCCGAGGCATGTGTATCAACCCTGGAGGAGCTGTTCCATGCGTCTCCAATCCTGCAAAAACAGTGCTTGAGGGATTACTGCTCCATAATGGGTTATGCCCTGTCGCGCACAGAGAAGATGAAAGAGGCCGAGGAGATGACGTTGAAGGTATTCAGCATGCCACTCAATTTTGCTACGCCCGAGCGCTATTTCCGCGATTATGCATACGCGGCAGCCGTATTCTACAGCAACCCCGATTATCAGAAAGAGGTAACCGACTGGTGCATTGAGGCATTGCAACAAGCACGGCTGTGCAAGAACACATCGGGAGCACAATGGGTAACAGCCATGTTAGGTTCTATTTATAAACGCAACGGGCAACTAAGCAAAGCCATGGAACTGTTCAGGCAGAGCAAGGAGGAGGCCGAGGAGAGAAATGATGATTTGGGGGTTCTCAATAGCCTGCACATGTTAATCGACCTGCTCCTTTATTGGGACGTGCCCGAGTATGCCGACTCATATGCAACTGAAGCCATACTTGTTGAAAAAGAGATGACAATTAAAAACCCCATGGTTTCGGCACAGAGTTATATAAATAAAGGACGTGCATTGCTGCAGCTTGAAGAGAACGACTCGGTCGCTTTTTACGCAGAGAAAGCAAGGGAATTTTGCGAGTCCCTACCCTACAATAGCGGTATGGTAGATGTTGACCTGCTGCACGGTACATACCTCACAAGGAAAGGCGGCGATTACATGCATTTGGGTATTCAGGAACTGCAACGTGTTACGCATCAGGGAAGTGCCACAAACCGCGCAAAGGCATATCACCAATTGGTACAGACATATTTGAAGAATGGAGAGAACACGCTTGCAGAAACAATGCTGGACAGCATGTATGCCTTGCTGAACCATCAAGATTCACACATATACATACAAGCGGACTATAAGCCCATTATCAATCACTACCTGCAGAACAACAACTTGCAAAAGGTTGGGTTATATACCGAAATGATGCTCAACGAACTGCAGACACTGAAGGAAAAGAAGCTGAACTTTAACCTTATAGAAGCCATCATTGATTTTCATACCAGTCAACAGATACAGGAGTTAGACATTCTCCGCCTCGAAAAGGCCAACCAACGTCTTTGCTTCATTGTTTATGCAATCCTTTCCATTATTGCCATATCGGCGGTTGTGGTGCTTCTGTTCCGTCAAAAGAGACAACATGGGAGACAGATGAAGAAGGCCGGCGAAAAACTCGCCTCATTGATTCAGAAGCTTAATCAGACAAACGCTGAAAAAGAGATAATTTCCCAGGAGTTCGAAGAAATAATGAATGACAAAGAGAACAGGCAGGAGATAGAGACATTGACACCATCCATTCTGCAGAAAAACGGCGAATCGAGGTTCCGTCAGCGCTTTGAGCTGCTATACCCGCTATTCCTCCCCAGGCTCCGCGAAAAAGTCCCGACCATTACCCGCCGCGAGGAATTGCTTTCAATGCTCATTGTACTGAGACAGGACAACAAGGAGATTGCCGATTTGTTGGCCATTGCACCACGTAGCGTACTTATGCTCCGCCACCGCTTCCGCCAGAAGATAGGACTGGAGGCCGACAACTCATTGGAAGGCTTCATTGAAGAGATTTTGGAGCCGAAGAACAGTTCAAACAAAGCAAACGGAGAATAAGAAGCTGCTACCAAGTTCCATGCGCAATTATGCAGTCATACGGGGCATACATTGTCATACAGAGCACAGCTTGTCATACTGGCGCAGTTTGTCATACCAATCGTACCGTTCATACTGAGCGGTAGCGAAGTATCTCTATACACTCAATGTATCTTTGGCAATATTGCCTAAACTGTTACTATTCTATCTGACAAAGAACTTCTTGCCATTTGCTATGTAAAAACCTTCGCTTGGGCTATAAACTCTTCTACCCTGTAAATCGTAAACAGCTTTCACCTTTCCGCTTTCAGTTTTCCCATTTCCGCCATCCCCTTTCACCTCGTATATCCCCGTCCCGCCGGTGATGCAGAAACTGCCGCCCTGCTCGGGCGATAGAGCCGTGAGAGCATACGCAGCACCGCCAATCTCCTCAACGCGGATTATGCCACCCGGCATTGAACGAACGGCAGTAACAAAATCGACATCCACATTGCCAACATTCACATCTGGCAATTCCACGCTGCAACTGCCGTCGCGCGCGGGAACTGCTTCGGCAAGCACATAATCGAACGACTCGCCATAATTATCGGACATAGTTATACGCACACGGCTGTCGGCAGTGAAATAGCTGTTGTTGACACCCCACTCCACCGTTACACTCTCTGCGGCAGTGTAGACATCCTTTACAGGCGACAATGACGCGGTAAATTCCGTACCGGCAACAACCTCAATATCGGCATTCCAAACAGCATAATTGCAATAGAACGGCTGTGCTTTCATCGCCTCAAGGCTGCAATCATCGGGACAATCATATACAATAAAACTTACACCATATTTGCCAGGGGATAGCATTGGTATATCCGTTCCCTGAACAGTGTAGAAATATTCGGGATAGTAGAAATCGGCCGAATAGCGCGGTCTGTAGTCAATCACGCAGCTTTCCTGTGGCTGCAAAGAAGCAAATGCCTCTATGTCATCACCTATTGCCATATAACGCAATGCATCGCCATCGGCATCGGTTGCCAAAAGCTCAACAGCCAGGCAAGCACCTTGCGGAATCTTGTATACATCCTTCATCTGCGCTGTGACAAAACTTGGTGCAGAATTTTTCACCTTTACACCATATACATAGTTGCCACCGGCATTACTGCCAACAAGCCGGGTGCGCAGCTCGTCGCTGTAATAGGCAGCATTCCTCTCCATGCAGGCAGTGCGTATTCTCTTTATAGAGATATATGAGAGATAATTACCAATCTGGTCCATAAGACTTCCCTCGCCGGCAGGAGTATGGTCTGCACCAAGCAAATGCCCTATTTCATGAGCCACCACCCACTTGTCAGTCTTGGCATATCCGCTTGCTTTGGTGGAGTTTAAATAGGCACCATTCTCTACTGAGAGTCCGCTATTCTCCTCATAATCATCGCGATGCGTCACCCACATACCAATGTCATATGCCGTAGACGGTATGAGTTCATTGAGCAGTTCCGTACCAAAGCTCGGTGCATTGTATACATTCTCATCAATCAAGCCTCTCTCATGCAACACAAGTTTTTCGTCCTCTATGACATCGAAACAGAACCCGAGCGGAACATAAAGGTTATTCACGTACTCCTCACACTCGCGCCAAAAGACAAGCACAGTGCCGTAATCAGAATCCAAATCCTCCTCGAATGCGCTTTTTGTCACAGGTATTGCCAAGCGATAGAAACGCAACACATTATCACCGGGAATAGCCTCTTCGGCGGAACGCGTAGCCCCAATACCTTGCGCCACCAGTTGCAACGGCAACAGCAAGTATATCAATATCATAAATTTAAATTTCATAATTAAAATGGATGTTATTTTGCTAAAATAGCAAAATTTCTTTGAAGAACAAAAGGAAATAAGATGACATATTAGAGTTACATCTATATTAATACCTAAAAGTCACAACAAGTAATATTAACATGCATTCACACAAACCATCCATTATTTTACAAATTTTATAAGTTTTTGAACAACTATATTGCTAATTTTGTAGTAAATAATTAACAAATCATTCAATCACTAAACTTAACACAACATGAAAAAAATCACATCATTCATTGCAGCAGCATTCATTGCTGTAACAACCTTCACAAGCTGCGAAGTAGAAAAGAGTGCCAACAACCTTGTAGGAACATGGGAACTGAAGTCCACAACCGTATATTACGAAGATGGAAACAGTGAAACCTCAAAGCCGGCCGATGGCGAATGGGAGAAATACACATTTACACAGAGCGCTGTGACAATCACATCGAACAATGCACCGAATGCAGTACCCCTTCCTTATACAGTAGAAGATGATGATATTGTCATCGGCCTTTATGGCGTAGGTGCAAAGTTGGAGATTGATGAACTCACAAACAGCACACTCAAAATAAAGAAAAATAACCCCATTGAAACAGAAAACGGTGTAGACTACACAATCAGCAAATACAAGAAGATTTAAAATACTCTATACTTGACCAATCAACAGCATCCACATCTTGCGATGTGGATGCTGCTCATTTATAGAAATTCCCTTTCAGCGAAAACATTTCAGCCCTTTTAGCCCCTTTGGACTTTTTTCACCCTTTAGGGCCTTTCCCCTCCTCACCCTAAAAAAACAAGCGGCTCACCTTTGGTGAACCGCTTGCAATTTTATATAAGTTTCTATTACTCAGCACGGAGTGTGAAACGCTCGAAGCCTGTAGCTGTGAGCTCCTTGTCGAAGCCCTTCAAGAAGTCAGCAACAGAAATCTTCTCGTTCTGGCAGTAGCCCTGCTGGAGCAAGCAAACCTCCTTGTAGTACTTCTGGATACGACCGTCAGCGATGCGAGCGATCATAGCCTCAGGCTTACCCTCCTCGCGAGCCTTCTCCTCAGCAACAACGCGCTCCTTAGCAATCAAAGCAGGATCGAGGTCCTCGCTTGTGAGTGCAAGAGGTGCAGAAGCTGCAATCTGCATAGCAATCTCGTGACCAGCCTCAGCGTTGTCCTGTGACAATGCTACCATTGTACAAAGCATGTTCTTCTTCTGGTGGTTGTATGTGTAAACGTGCTCAGCAACGAGAGTCTTGTAACCGTCGAGCTCCATCTTCTCGCCTGTGATACCTGAACGAGCTACGATAGCGTCCTGAACAGTACCCTCACCCAATGGAAGAGCCTTTACCTCCTCGAGAGTAGCGCACTTGGCAGCTACTGCAGCGTCAAGGATGTCCTGTGTCAACTTAACGAAGTCAGCACCCTGAGCAACGAAGTCGGTCTCGCACTTCAAAGCGATGATGGCAGCAAAGCCATTCTCAGCCTTAACGAGCACACAACCCTCAGAAGCCTCGCGGTCGCTACGCTTAGCAGCTACCAACTGACCCTTCTTACGGATAATCTCGATAGCCTTGTCAAAATCGCCCTCACCCTCGGTCAAAGCGTTCTTGCAGTCCATCATACCAGCTCCTGTCATTGCGCGGAGCTTGGCAATATCAGCCATTGTTACAGCCATAGTATTTCTTGAATTTTAAAAGTTAATGAATATTACTCAGCAGCCTCCTCAGCCTTAGCAGCACGAGCTCTTGTTGTGCGGCGACGTGGAGCCTTCTTTGCCTCAGCGTTCTCCTCGTTCTCCTCGGTAGCGTCAACCTTCTCAACCTTACGCTCCTCGAGACCCTCAGCGATAGCAGCGCAACAAGCGTCGAGGATAACCTCTACTGACTTTGTTGCATCGTCGTTAGCTGGGATTACGAAGTCTACATCGTTAGGATTAGAGTTTGTATCAACGATAGCGAATACGGGGATACCAAGACGGTTAGCCTCGTGAACAGCGATGTGCTCCTTCATTACGTCAACAACAAAGATTGCTGAAGGAAGACGTGTCAAGTCTGCGATAGAACCGAGGTTCTTCTCGAGCTTAGCACGCTGACGAGAAATCTGGAGAATCTCACGCTTTGAAAGGTTTGAATATGTACCGTCTGTTGTGAGCTTGTCGATTGTTGCCATCTTCTTAACAGCCTTGCGGATTGTTGGGAAGTTTGTCAACATACCACCCGGCCAACGCTCGATAACGTAAGGCATACCTACTGACTGAGCCTTCTCGGCTACAATCTCCTTGAGCTGCTTCTTTGTAGAAACGAACAAGATTTTCTTGCCGCCCTTTGCAATCTGCTTCAAAGCCTCAGCAGCTGTCTCAGTCATAGCTGCAGTCTTGTGCAAATCGATGATGTGGATACCGTTACGCTCCATGAAGATGTAAGGAGCCATTGCAGGATTCCACTTACGTTTCAAGTGACCGAAGTGTGCACCGGCCTCAATCAAAGTTTCAAATGTAATTCTAGACATTTTGTTTAAATTTTAAATTCGTTTACCTTCTTTTTAATTAAATTCTTTAACCAACCTCCCGGGTAGTCCACCACTGAAAGAGTGAAGTCCCGAGCGGTTTAGATACTAAACGTATATTTCGAGACCGAATATTAACGTTTACTGAACTGGAATCTACGACGTGCCTTTGGCTGACCAGGTTTCTTACGCTCAACCTCACGAGCATCGCGAGTAAGGAAGCCCTCAGCGCGCAAAGCCTTCTTGTCCTCGGCGTTGATCTTAACCAAAGCACGAGCGATTGCAAGACGCAATGCCTGTGACTGGCCAGTGTAACCGCCACCGTTCAAGTTAACTTTGATGTCATACTTCTCAACAACATCCAAAGCAGCGAGTGGCTGCTTAACCACGTACTGGAGAATGCTTGATGGGAAATAAACCTGCAGATCCTTCTTGTTGATAGTAATCTTACCTGTACCCTCAGTTACGAAAATACGGGCAACAGCGCTCTTGCGGCGACCTAATGCATTTACCATTTCCATCTGCTTTCTTATTTATAAGAGTTAATATCAATTGTTTTAGGAG
>JAZOOF010000049.1:0-82112 GCA_045654885.1 Bacteroidaceae bacterium | reverse complement strand
TTGTACGCACTATAATGCATAGGGTACGTCAATGAATCTTCTTCGCAAAGGTAATTCCCCGCCAACGGCGGAAGGGCAGCGTTGGGAGGCACAGCGAGTAGCCGAGCAATGATTGGAAAAAGGCGGCATGATGTTTGAGCGAAGCGAGTTCTTGCCGCCCCAAGCATTGCGACAAGCAGCGAGCGGCGAGGTGTGAACCGACCGAAGAATATTGCAGCAGCGAATGCTGATGCAATTTGTGAGCAAAGGAAGCACCGAATGCCGGACACAGCTGCCCCGTTTTTGGTACTTTTTTCAAAAAAGTACAGAAAGAAAGAGTTGAAGTAAAATTAAAGTGAACAATTAAGGTTGAGGACTGCTGTAGAATCTAACGACGAGCGAAAGCAATGTCTACACTGTTTTTTGCGACCGTTCAAAAATATTTTCCTTTTGGAATTTTATTTATATGCACTTATATGCACTTACCCACAATAAATTTCTACTGTAAACCCAATTCACGGCGCACCGCAAATATGTGGTGTGCCCAATTCACTACTCCGGAAAACATTGGCAATAAAAAAGGCGAATGTTTTCACATTCGCCTTATGGGTGGGTAAGCTACCTACATCGCGCCGCTACAACCTACTACCTTTGCTGCGGTCAAGCCCTGGAGGATTTGCAGGGAGCTGGCCGTATAGGACTTACCCATATACTTGTCTAAAAAAATCTCTTATCAAAGACACACTCCTGTGTTTTACGATGCAAAGATTGTACCAATGAGTGAAACGCAAACCTTTACGTTTGCAAAGATTGTGCCAACGAGTGAAACGCAAAACTTGTTTTAGCGTTTTGCAACGAGCGCAGCCAATCTTCGCAGCCTTTACGTTTGCAAAGGTAGTATATTATTTCCATTTATCAAAACACAACGACAAAATAATTTCCAACAACCTCACAGAATCGCACAAGCCAAGCAATTAGAATAGCAAAAACATTGTTTTCGCTAAAAGCCTTAGCCTAAATATTAAAAAATATTAAACTCTTACTATTGACATGTAATGTTTTTTTAGTATCTTCGCGAGCCTTAAAAGAACTCCAATATATAAATAGGAGTAAAAGGACGCAAATAGACAGAGAGACTAAAACAAATTATATTTATTAACCAAAAATTTATCTTATGAAGAAATTTTTACTTTCAATTTTCTGCTTGTTCAGCCTTGTAGGCTTTGCAACAGCAGAAGAGGTGACAGTAACATTCTCTGAACAAGGGTACGAGAATGCCCAGGAAGTTACAGAGATGGTTATCAACAGTAACCTCACAGCAACATTCGACAAGGGAGGAAACACCTCTACTACTCCCAAGTATTACAACACAGGCAAGGCCTATCGTTTGTATGCAAAGAACACCATGACAATCACCGCAAACAACGGTTACATCATCAATTCTGTTTCAATGACAACCGGAAGTGGTGAATATGTTGTAAATGCAGAGAGCACAGTTACCAGCGGAACACTTGCAATCAATGGTACTAATGCTACAATCAGCGACATTGACGCAAACGAAGTTACTTTCACACAGGGTGGTTCAAAAGGTCATGTACGTATTATCACTTTGACAATAAACTATTCAGCTCCTGCAGCTTCTGCCGTTGCAACTCCAGAGTTTTCAGTTGAGGCTGGCACACAGTACAACCCCTTCAGCGTAGAGATTTCTGCAGAAGAAGGCGCAACAGTTTACTACACACTCGATGGCACAGAGCCTACAACAGAGAGCGCAGTTTACAGCGAGGCTATCGCATTCAACGAGTTCGGCACATCAACTACACTCAAGGCTATTGCCGCAGTAGACGGCGAGTTCAGCAACGTTGCATCAGCAACATACTCACTTGAGGTTGCAGCACCTGCATTCTCTGTAAAGGGCGGTGTTTACGAGAAGCTCACCGGCGAGACAGCATTGCAGTTCACATGCGAGACCGAGGGTGCCACAATCTACTACAACAACCGTGGCGGCGACCCAAAGACCGAGGGTTCAAAGAGCTATGGTAGCCTTTCAGTGCTTTCTACAGCTGAGGTTAAGGCTGTTGCTTACGTAGAGGTAGAGGGCGAGAAGCTCTACAGCGACGTAGTAAGCGAGAAATACTACATCTCTCCAGTTAAGCCTTATGAGAAGGCTACAGAGTTCGTTGCAGGCGAGTATCTCATCCACGCAAACGGCTTTGCAGCTACAGCATTGAGCGAGACTGGCAACTATGGTTACCTTCCACAGTTTGCAGTAGAGGCTAACGGCAACTTCATTCAGACAAACGCATTCTACGCGTTCACATTCACAGAGGTTGAGGGTGGTTACACAATCCAGGACACATTCGGTCGCTATGTATACCAGACCGGCACATACAACAGCTTCAATGTGGCAGCAGAGATGCCTGCCGAGGGCGCTGTTTGGACAGTTGCCATCGACGAGGCTACAGGCGAGGCCACTATCACAAACACTTCTGTAAACAAGTACATCCAGTACTCAGCACAGTACAAGTCATACGGTTCTTACGCTACAGCGCAGAGCAACGCCTTCAAGCCATCACTCTACAAGCTTGGCGAGTACCCGACAATGACAGTAACACCCGAGAACTGGGCAACCGTTCCTGCATTCGACAAGGTAACCATCACTTGCGAGAGCGGTATTGAATACAACGAGACTGAGGAGAGCTACGTACATTATACTATCGGTTGGAGCCAGACTCCATACGAATTCGACAATGTTGTAGTTGTTGACGAGAATACTATCGAGTTCTCATTCGACGAGGCAATCCAGGAGAACGGCGACTACCGCGTTATTCTCCCTGCCGGTCTGTTCACACTCGACCCGGACGGCCTTGCAATGCCAAACGCAGCTGCACAGTACACATACACTGTTGACAACCCGAACATGCTTGAGGTTGCATACGCAAACCCTGACAATGGCGCAGAGGTAAAGAGCATCGAGTATCTCTACTTCGAGTACAGCCAGAACATCATTGACCAGGTTGAGGGCGCTGTTATCACAAACGAGAATGGCGAGGAGTTCCCATTGACAGTTACATACACAGACGCTTGGGGCGACCAATGTCCAACCAACGCACTCTGTTTGAAGACCGCTGAGCCTATCACTGCTGCAGGTACATACACATTCGTTCTCAAGAAGGAGTATGCTTACACTGACGCCGGTGTGAGACTCACAGAGGATATCACATACACATTTACACTCGTAGAGGGCTTGAAGATTACCGGCAGCACACCTGCTGATGGCGCTGAGGTTGAGGCTATTGAGGAAATTCTCATCGAGTTCAACCAGGATATCATTTGCTATGCCGAGGCATTCATGCTTGCCGGCGACAATGGTGAAGAGTACTACCTCCTCCCTGCAGAGACTGCAAAGGACGGTAGCGAGTTGCCATTCAACGTTGTACGCATTGTAGCCGAGACTCCAATCACTGCAGCCGGCACATACACACTCTACATCAACGAGTGGACTATCGTTAACAGCAACTGGGAGACTCTTTCTGAGCAGACTTTGACATTCATCATCCCTGGCGAAGGTGGCGGCGAAGGCGAGGTGGACTACACTCCAACATACACAGGCAATGTAGAGCGTTACGACAGAAATGTAACAGCCGTTACACTCAACGACAACCGTTTCGACCTCCTCACAGATGCTCAGAGCATGTGCTATGTCGATGCTACCGAGACTGTAACATTCACAGTTGTTGCCGGTTCAACATTGAAGGCTGCTGTTGAGCATAAGGGCGAGTGGCTACACCACTCTGTATACATCGACTTCGAGGGTGACGGTTTCACATCTGGTCTCGAGGAAGGCAGCGAGTGGAAGCCCGCAGGTGACCTTGTTGCATACTCATTCTACAACAATGGTGGCGAAGGCGATGGATATGGTTGGAACAGTGTAGGCCAGTCAATCACAGGTGATAATCGCAACAACCCTGAGATTCCTGAGTTCACCGCTCCAATAGAGCCCGGTCTCTATCGCATACGTTTCGTTCAGGACTGGTGCAGCATCGACCCAATGGGTGACGCTGACGGCAAGTTTGGCGACTTCATGGGCAACGGTGGTCAGATTATCGACGTAATGCTTGAGGTTACAGTTGCCGATGGCATCAGCGAGGTAAATGGTGAAAACGGAAATGTGAAAACAATCTACGACCTCACAGGCCGCAAGATTGAAAACATCACAACACCGGGTATCTACATTGTAAATGGCCGCAAGGTACTTGTAAAGTAATGGCCTCTCCCTAACCCTCCCCAAAGGGAAGGGAATAAAGGGCCTCACCCTAACCCTCTCCCAAGGAGAGGGAACCGGAAAACAAACGGTTGAGCATTAACCTATAATTATTACTCGCGCGAGGAAACAACCTTGCGCGAGTTTTTTTTGTATCAACCGTACAGACACGGACATGCCGTGTCCGCCCCCTAAACAAACCACCCACGCACAGCAGCCCTGCAAGGGCGACATTACACAGCATAATCCGTAAGGGGTATGAATTGGAACTGGGCCTCACCCTAACCCTCTCCCAAGGAGAGGGACTGGAAAACAAAAAAGTATGAAATAAAATTAAAAAATAGTTGTAAAAAAGAATTTATTTTCCATACCTTTGTACCTAAGGCATGGAGTGTACACTGCGCTATTTTTGACAAAATTACACCACCACAGAGCCTGCGTATTACATTTTGACACAACTTTTTATATTATAAACTTTATTTATTAACCAAAATTCAAACCTATGAGAAAATTTACACTTTTCTTGGCGCTGATGGTTACCATGGTAACTTCAGCTTTTGCACAGGGTTCCGAGGTGATTGATATCGCTTCGAACGCCGACGCAATGCTTTACAGCAACGCACCATGTAAAGTAACTACATGGGGCGATGACTTCAAGGGTTGGCATGTGCTTTTCGACGATGATGCGAGCACATTCTTCCACTCTGACTACAGTGGTGATGATTCTGTTGATGGTCTCGATCACTACTGGCGTGTAGACATGGGCGAGGGCAACTCAGTTTCATTGTTTACATTCACATTCACAACCCGTAACACGAACAGTAATGTAAACTCTCCTACTACAATTGTTGTTGAAGGTAGCAATGAGGCAGACGGTACCTATACCGAGATTGCAACATTGACAGGTCTGCCAACAACAAACTCTACTGTCTACAATTCTGAGACTCTTGGTAGCGAAGACGTGGCTTACCGTTACATCCGTTATCGCGTAACAGATACAGAGAGCCACCAGACTAAGGGCGGTCACATTTTCTTCTTCATTGCTGAGTTCGGCATGAGCAAGGTAAAGGCCGGTGCAGTTCTTGCAAACATCAACTACACTTATACTTACAATGGCGAAACCATTGGTTCTGCTACTGCAAGCGCTTATGTTGGTGATGCATATCCCGAGCCAGCAAATGTACCTTTCGGTTACCACGCTGCAACTCCCGAGGGCACTGTAGAAGGTGACAAAGATATCACTATCGAGTGTACATTGAAGTTGCCATTCGAGTATGCCGAGTCAGTTGATGCTATCGAAACTTGGTATTACATGCAGATGCACAGCAACAACAAGAAGTACATCCAGTATGTTGAGGGTGCAAGCAGCCTTGAGTGGGCCGACGCTGAGGTTGCCGAGGGCGAAGAGGATTCATACACTTGGGCATTCGTAGGTACACCTGCAACAGGCTTCAAGCTCGTGAACCGTGCAGCCGGCACTGAGTTGGCAGTTTGTTCAGACGGTAGCAACGACCCTGCTCTTGGTGCATTTGCCGATGCTGTAAATTGGACACCTGCAGCCAGCGATATCCCAGGTGAGGCATACTTCTGCTTGCAGTATCCTGGTAGCAGCAACTACATGAACGCTCAGAACGGTAAGGTTGCTTACTGGAACGACAATGACGCCGGTTCTACCCTCCTCCTTACCGAGCGTGAGATCACAGCAGTTGAACCAGAGCCAGAGGCTGTAACATTCGACATATATGCATTGGATGACTCCATGAACCCAAGCCCATTGGAGGGAACCGTAAGCAAACTCGGCTTTGTTGTTTTTGCAGCAAGCGACAACAACGCTGTTCTTGCCGAGGCTGCAGATGCTCCAAAGGTATGCATCTTTGACCCAGCTATAGGCGGTGCAGTTGCCGAGGCTTCAGGCATCATGTTCGGCGACCTCTTGAGTAACGGCATGCAGCTTGTAGCTGTCCAGTTTGATGGATTCAGCACTCCTGGTACTTATATGGTTTATGCTCCCGCAGGCGCATTTACAGTAAACGGCAAGCCAAGCGAGGAGATTATCTCGGCACAGTTCACAATAGCGGCTCCTGCAGCAAAGGTGTTCGAGGTTGAAAGTGTTACTCCTGCAAACGGTGCCGAGGTAGAGGCTATTGAAAAGATTGAAATCAAGTTTACAGAAGACATTATATTGTCACAGGATCCTGCTACATGGGATTTCTATACAGTTAACCTTGTTGATGAGAACAACAATGTTATAAAGCTTACAACTTCTGACGATGCCAATGTTTGGAGCAAGGCTGTATTTACTCCTGCCGAACCAATCACAGCGGCAGGCACATACACACTCGACCTCTCTCAAATAAAGCTTGAGGGTGGTGTTTGCGAGGGTTCATTCTCTTGGACTGTTAAAGCAACAGTTGTTGAGCCAGAGCCGGAGGTTCCGACTGTTGACGGACTCGTTGTAGGTTTGAACAACGTTCCAACTGAGATTACAAATCCTGCAGAAATCGAGACTGGTTACTACTTGTTGAAGCAGGTGAACGCTGATGCTGCAGGTTCAGGTGACCTTGGATATATCAAGGCTGATTATGAGAATGTAAACTCAGCTGTTTCAATTGCAACAAAGGCTCCTACTGCCGGTGCAAACAACGAGGCTACATATGTTTGGTACGTAGAGAAGGCCGACGACGGTTCTATTACTATTGCAACAGCAAACAAGAAGGCGTACTGGCAGGCTCCATGGCAGAATCAGAAGAACTTGGCCGCTGAACCAAGCGCACTTGGAATCGTAACAGAGAGCGTTACACTTGGAGGCAAAACTGCTACTCCAACTGAGGGCAGTGCAATGATTTCAAACAACAACCCCGACAATTTGTCTTTGGTACACTACAGTGGTCGCAAGCTCGGTTCATGGAACGATGCCAATCCTGCATCTGTTTGGTTTGTTGAGTTCTACGAAGTAAGCGTGGAGGATTTGAATGTATTGTCTGAGGTTGATATCACATACAACTACACACACAATGGCGAGACTGTAAAGACCGAGACATTCACTGTTGCCAAGGGTACTGCTATGCCTGCTGTTACATTGCCTTATGGTGTTGCAACACAGACTGTTCTTCCTGAGACTGCTACAGAGACTGCTACTTACGAAATCGTTTGCGAACTCGACCTTGCACAGTTGCCATTCGCTCCTGCTGCAAGCTACGGCGAGATTGAGAAATGGTATCACATGACTATCCATGCTAACGAACCAGACTATCTTTACTATGCTGAGGGTCAGGAGTACATACCTTTGAATGTTGAGTCTCTCCCAGAGGAGAACCTCGATGCATATGCATGGGCTTTCGTAGGTAATCCTTTCACAGGTTACCAGATTGTGAACAAGCTCGCAGGTGAAGGCAAGATTCTTTCATCAGCAAACCCTGATGGAAACGATGGTAATACATTCCCAATTCTCGTTGATGCAACTGCAGTTCCTGCGGGTAACAACACACACTGGGATGTAAGCACAAGTACATTTGCTGAAAATGGTTTCTTCATTGCTCAGCATGGCACTAACTACAGAATGAACAACCGTGAGAACAAGCTTGCTTATTGGACAGGCGGCGCTGATGCTGGTTCTACATTCCTTGTAACAGAGGTTGCCGGTGTTGAGCCCGTTGCTTTGGCTGTAGTTTCACAGACACCAGCTGCTGACGAGGTTGTTGGGAGCTTCAACTCTATCACTATCGAGTTCAACAAGGCTATCGAGTTCATCCAGGCTGCAGGTGGCACAGACGGTACTGGCGGTACTAACGGCACAGATGCAACAGGTGGTACTAACGGTACAACTGGTGGCACAGACGGTACTGGTGGTACCGGTGGCACAAGCGGTCCTGCACAGTACATCAAGTTGAAGGATGCTAACAATGGTGTGGTTGCTACTGCTTGGGTAAGCGCTGCTACTATCGACGGTAACAAGGTGACATTCGTATTCGAGATGAATGCTGCTATTTCAAAGACCGGCACTTACTCATTCGCTATCCCTGCAGGACTTATCAAGGCTACAGACGGCGAGGAGTTTGCAGGTCAGACATTCACATTCCAGGTTGAGGAGCCAGTTAAACTTGCAGTTGTTTCACAGACACCAGCTGCTGACGAGGTTGTAGAGAGCTTCAGTTCTATCACTATCGAGTTCAACAAGGCTATTGAGTTCATCCAGGCTGCCGGCGGCACAGGTGGCACAGACGGTACTGGTGGCACTAACGGTACAGATGCAACAGGTGGTACTAACGGTACAACTGGTGGCACAGACGGTACTGGTGGTACTGGTGGCACAAGCGGTCCTGCACAGTACATCAAGTTGAAGGATGCTAACAATGGTGTGGTTGCTACTGCTTGGGTAAGCGCTGCTACTATCGACGGCAATAAGGTGACATTCGTATTCGAAATGAATGCTACGATTACAAATCCAGGTACTTATACATTCACAATTCCTGCAGGTCTTATCAAGGCTACTGACGGTGAGGAGTTCGCCGGTGAAACATTCACATTCGAGGTTTCTGTTCCAGAGGGCATTGAGGATGTTGATGCAGAAGTTGAGAACGATGTTATCTACGACCTTTCAGGCCGTCGCATTGTAGAAATCACAAAATCCGGTATCTACATTATCAATGGCAAGAAAGTGCTGGTTAAGTGAGTAAAACACAAGCTCGCTTGATGTTTTGCAACGAACGGAAAGCAGTTCGCGCAAAGCGCAGCGGTACTTGTAAAGTAACTTTTTGCTATCGGTGAGCTTTTTAGCGATTGGTCGCGGGCAGCGCAGACGTAGGTTGCGCCCCGCGGGTCGCTGATAAAAAAGCGAGCCAACTGGCAAATAAAACAAATTGGGCAGGGAGAATTCCTTGCCCAATTATATTATAAGGTACTTGTAAAGTAACTAAACACTCACCCCACCCTAACGAAAGGGAGAGGTTAAAACTCTAAATACTACTTGCGCGAGAAGTTGTTCTCGTGCAAGTTTTTTACACCCCACCAGTAGGGACACGGCACGTAGTGTCCCGCCCATCGCGGACAAGGAAAAAGCGTTGACACTGCGGATTTATCCACTCCACAAAAGAGAATACAAGAAATAAATTGCAGAACATACCATTAATACGGATATATTTTCCTAATTTTGTAAATTTAGAGGAGGTGTATATGTTTTTTATGTACAAAAACATGCCAAAACACCCTTTCGCATTACAATCTGACACAAATTTTTATCTATTAACTAAAACCAACGTTTATGAGAAAATTTACATTTTTCTTGTCACTGGTTGTTGCTTTTGTAACAGCAACAGCACAGGAGGTGACCGTTACCAGCTTAGACCAGCTGAGCAACGACAAGACGTATTTCATTGAGAGTGCACGCTGCTTCTTGATGAACAATACGATTGCAAACGCTACCGGTATCTCTACCAGCACAGCAAAGGACCTTGGTACATCAACAGTTACAAAAGACTGGAACGATGCAAACCAGCAGTTCAAGATTGAACAGATTGACGGCAACTACTACCTTTACAGTGTAGGCGCAGCCAAGTATGTGACAAAAGACGGTTCTTGGTCAGATACCGCAGTTGATGCTTTGGAGCTCACTCCATCTGCAAACAATACATACAACTGGAAGTTGTGTATTGCGGGTAATGGCTTGAACTCTCAGAATCCAGGCCAAACAGGATCAGGAATCCTTGTCAACAGCTGGACAACAGAAGACGCGGGCAACTGTTACAAGATACTTGACCACGAGGCTTCAACAGTTGTTGTTGTTGACTACCCCAACGAACTCACCGAATTCGACCAGAACAAGTGCTACACCGTTACCACTACAAGCCGCGGCGGTTGGGCTGTTCAGATGGACACCGAGGGTAACTACACACAGTTCTGCTCTACCAATGATGCAGGCCTTGGCACAAACTCCGATTCACAGGATGCAAGCCAGCAGTTTGCAGTTTTGAGCATCGATGGCGAAAACTACTACCTCTACAGCGTAGGCGCACAGAAGTTTGTAAATTCAGACCGTTCACTTGTTGCCGGCATTGCCGAGCCCATTGAGCTTGCCGATGCCTCAATTATGGGTGACTGCAGAGTACGCGTGAACTTCAAGGGTTACACCGACAAATACATCAACCTTGGCGGTAGCAACCAAATGATTATTGACAGTTGGAGCGCCATTGATGCCGGCAACGCGGTTACATTCATCGAGGCTACGGAATTCGACCCGACAGCAGCTCTTGCAATGTTGCAGCCTGCAGCAGAACTTGAGGCTCTTGAGGCTGTAAGCGCAGACCGAAGCCCTCTTGAGACAGCCATCAACGGCCAGTACAAGTTGCAGGGTGTGAAGATTAACTTCGATGAGGTTGTTAAGAAATATACAACCGAACTGAGCGGCGACTATGGTTACATCCTTGACGCAGAAGGCAACGAGGTTGCCAAGCTCAACAAGTGTATGGGTGGCAACGGCACAAGCAACACATTCGCTACTCCTTATGCATCAACAGCCATCGAGACTCCCGGTACATACAAGGTAGTTGTTCTTCCAGGTGTTATCCTCAGTGCCGACGGCACCAAGGAGTACAAGGGCGGTGAGTTTGAGTTCACTGTTGCAGAAAAAGCTGTTGAGATTTCACCTTCTGCCGAAGAAGGTTTCTGCTACAACGAGACATTTGAGAACATTGCTGACTTTAGCGAGTTTGTAATCACCGTGAAGTATGCAAAGAGCGATGTTGTCATCAACAACGATGTAAAGGCTACAATGACAACAGGTGAGACTGTTTACGAAGCTGCTGTTACAGTAGAGAAATCAGGTAACACACAGTACATCACATTGGCATTCGACGGTGAGTTCGCTGAGGGTCGTTACACTATCAATGTTCCTGCCGGCCTGTTCACTGTTGACGGTGTTGCAAATGAAGAGTATGCAAAGAGCACTTTCACATACCGCAAGCCACAGTTGGAGATTTCACGCGACTTCGACACATGGGAGTCATACCTTGACCAGGTATGGTACATGCCTACAGCAGCAATGATTACTATTGCAAATGCTGAGTCTGTAGAGGTTGACGACACAAAGGTTGCTACAATCACTTTTGGTGAAACTGTTTACACCTCTACACTCAACTGGTACCATGATGAGTGGAGCAATGCTTACTACATTGAGTATGTCTTCGAGGAGTTCTTTGCCGAGGGCTTCGAGTTTGCTAAGGGCGACTATACATTCACACTCCCTGCTGGTGCTTACACTGTAAACGGTGAGGCCAACGAGGAGGCAGTGAAGACTTACACATATGGTGACCCAATTATTGAGGAGTTCTCTATCACAGAGATTCTCCCGGCTCCAGGCAGTGTATTGGAGAGCCTCGATGCTATCTCAATCACATTCAGCAACGGTATGGCTGCAGACTATTTCCCTGTAACTTGCGGCGAGAAGACATACTACTTCGTATCTATGTCAGGTGTTTATGTCCCAGTTGATATGATGAGCTACGAGCCTATTGATATCACAGAGCCAGGTACATATACTCTCGATCTCAGCAATATTGAGGGCTTGACAGGTGAGAAGGTATTCTCTTGGACAATTGCAGAGGTAGCAGCTCCGACATCTCTCAACGAAACAGCAGTATTCGACTTTGCAAACAATGCATGGGGAATCCCCGGATACGACATGGTCAACTTCCGTGGTGTGAAGACTAAAGAAACATACACCGACGGTGAGAAGAGCATTACAATTGACCCGACAGCAAACAAAGGTGAGTTCTACTATGAAAACGGTTACTTGCGCATCGCAAAGCCGGGTTCAAAGATTGTTCTCCCTGCATTTGACTTTGCTGTTGAGAAAATTGAGGTTGTGGGTCACCCTTCGGCAAGCAGTTATCCCAATGTTGACATGAATGTATATGTTGGCAAGAGCGCTGTAAGTACAGCTTGCGTTGGTTCGACAGCGACATACACATACGAAATTGCAGCCGACAACCAGGAGGCTGGTAATGTCTACGAGCTTGTTATAGGTTCTAACGGTGGCAACTACTCAAGTATCATGTTCATCACCGGCATTAAGGTTTACCCAAGAGACAACAAGCTCGAGGCACCTGTCATCACCCCTGAAAGCGGTGTATATATTGGTGAGCAGACAGTAAATGTACACTCTGTTACAGCTGACATTAAGGGCGTAACAGATATTACATACTACTACACAACCGATGGCAACGAACCCACAGTTGAGGACGAGGAGACAGACGGTACCATCACCATCAGCGAGAGCTGCACACTAAAGGTTGTTGTAGAGCTCACATATGGCGATAAAACCTATGTAAGTGCATCTTCAAGCGCCGAGTATATCATAAGCGAAGAGGCTGCATATCCCAAGGCAAATGTCATGGCAAGCGGAAAATATTTCATTGTAGCAAACAATGTCATTGCACAGCCATTCAGCAACGGTGTGCTCCCAACCAAGCAGACAAGCATCAATGGCGATAACGTAACCGATGCTGCTTACTATGCATACAGCTTTGAGCCTGCAGGCAATGGAGAGTTCTACATCAAGGATGCAAACGGCCTGTACCTGACAGCAACAGCAATAGGCACTAAGGATGAGATAAAGACATCCACCACATACCACAACAGCGCATGGAGCGTTACCATTGAGGACGGTGTTGCAAAGATGAAAAAGGAAGGTTTTGTTCTTGCATATGAGAACAGTGCAATAGTTGTCGTAAGAGAAGAAAACGCGACTGATGCCACAGTCTATCCATCGCTTTACGGAGTTTCAAACCCTCCATCTATACTCAGCTACTCTCCCAATTCATACACTACAGAGCTTAAAACTATCAGCATCACATTCAGCGAGGCCATAAGACTTGAAGGCATACTGTCATCCGATCAATTCCCCATATACAATGCAGAAAATGACATATTCCCGGCTGGCATGGGTAACTGGACATTGGCAGGCGAAATCCTGACAATCGTATTGGAATCTGCTATAACCATAAATGGAGATTACTATATAACCATTCCAAGCGAATGCATAGTAAGTGAAGTCACTGGTAAAAGCCCAGCAGAGGACATCAGAATCAACCTTGTAGTATACAATGAGGACCAGACATCAATTGAAGATGTGAAAGGTGAAAACGGAAATGTAGAAGTCATCTACGACCTCACCGGCCGCAAGGTTGAGACTATCACCAAGCCAGGTATCTACATTGTAAACGGCAAAAAGGTTTTGGTTAAGTAATGGCCTCACCCTAACCTCTCCTAAAGGGAAGGGAATAAAGGGCCTCACCCTAACCCTCTCCCAAAGGGAAGGGAATAAATGGCCTCACCCTAACCCTCTCCCAAGGAGAGGGGACTGAAAAAGAGGTTTTAACCTATAATTATCACTCGCGCAAGGGAACAACCTTGCGCGAGTTTTATGTATCAACTGTAGGGACACGGCATGCCGTGTCCGCATAAAAACCGCAAATTTGTCATTCCTGACAACGCGAAGAATCCATTATAAGTAAGCCTCCGACAAAGTACATTCTATAAATTAGCCGCTACTGGCAGGTGGTCCCTGTCAGTAGCGGCTATTAATTGTCAGTAGCGTGTTATTTTCTGCCAGTGGCTGCCAGTTGCCGGGTAGTAGCAGATTAATGTCTTTTTCTGTAGGGATTCTTTTGAGCGTAACCATCCGCTAAACACGCGAAAAAAACTGTCCCTATTTCGCGGGAGAGTTTTTTGTTTGTTTCGCGAGTTTGGGCGAACACGCGGAAAAAACTGCCACTCTTTCGACAAAGAGGGGCGAGCGTAGCGGAGGGAGTTCGAAAAGCGCAGCGGTAGGCGTTTTCATTGGGTGGGCGAACACACCGGTTCGCCCCTACGGGCGTGCGGTTATCGGGCGAACACGCGAAAAAAAAACCGCCTCTCTTTCGACAAAGAGGGGCAAGCGCAGCGGAGGGAGTTCGAAAAACACAACAGTGGGTGTTTTCATTGGGGCGGGCAACCCCGCCCCTACGGTTGGTGCGGTTGCGTTATGCCTTGTCGTTCGCGTGCGTGGTTAATACTCTTCCTCTTGTGCAAGAGGAATGTTGCGAGTAAGTGAGTACTTGTTTGCAATTGCACAACGAACGCAAGCAACTTCGCCAAAGGCAAGTACCCGCAGGGGGAAGGAGTTGGAGATTCCGCGGTTGTGTTCGCCCATTGATTTTGAACTCCCTCCCGGCTAAAGCCGTACTCCCTCTTTCGCAAAGAGGGAGAGTTTTTTGTTTGTTTCGCGAGTTTGGGCGAACACACCGGTTCGCCCCTACGAGTGTGCGGTTTGTAGGGACACGGCATGCCGTGTCCGCCCGGCGATTTTTTAATAGATCCTTCGACTACGCTCAGGATGACAAGTTCGCACCTTTAACCGCACCTTGTGCGCTTGAACATCGGCGATAGAGTTTTCAGCTTTGACAACATCGTCTTACCGCAACCCACGCAGCATAACAACTCTCCCGCTTTTCAAAGAGGGAGTACCCGTAGGGGGAGGGAGTTTTTTATGCTATGCGACCTATTGCTACCGATGTTGTCGAACCCTCGGTTTAACTTAAACCTCGGCTTTCACCTTTAACAAACTCTTCGGCAGGCTTCAAGGCATCCAGCTTACCAACATCTATGAACTGCAAATCCTTGGCAACTACGCCATAGATTGGGTGCTTTGCTGCAGCCCACATATAGAAACTCATGATTGGGAAACGTGTGCCCTTCACCGCATCAACCGGCAAACCTTTCTCCGTCACATACTCCTCCATCAATGCAAGCACCTTGTCGCTGAGTATGTGGATACCCGAGAATGCCAATGCACGGCACTCGGCAGGAACGACATCGGGCGATGTTACGCTATAGTCCCCGGTGTCGGTATTCATCCAGCCAACCATGCGCATGGTATCGGGCTCAAAAAGCAGAAAACGTGTTGTCTTGCGCTCACTCACAAGCAGTGATGCAAGGGCATCCTCCTTCACCTGTTGCCCGAACCACTGTATATCGCAGTTCGAGAGAATGTCGACATTATGGATGAGGAAACGGCCGCAGCCCTCAAGGTAAGGGCGCGCATGGAGCACTGCTCCACCCGTCTCAAGCAACAGTTCGCGCTCGTCACTAATCTCCACCAGCATCTTGCCTTCGCGCTTTTCGCTCTTGTCGGTTACAATCCACTCTTCACCATCGACCCACTGCTCTACCTTGTCGGCAAAATAGTGTATGTTCACCACTGCCTCGTCAATGCCCGATGCATAAAGTTTACGCGCCACATGCTCAATGAGCGGTTTGCCGCACACGGGGACAAGCGCCTTGGGAAGCGTGTCGGTAAGCGGTTTAAGACGGGTGCCAAGCCCGGCGGCAAATATCATTGCTTTCATAGTATCTATTTTATTTATAGTTCAACTTTCCTGTCACGAAAATAGTACAAAAAAAGGAATAAGGGAAATATTTTCTGCACTCGCTTTGAAATATTCAAGCAAGCTTGACATTATTTCGCTCACTTATTCGTATCTTCGCAAGGTGTTACAAAGCCGAAAAATGGAGCAGAATAATTTAAAAGGGTTCTACCACAATGCAATGAAGTGCGGCACCTACCTGGGTATCGTTTGGGCAATAATGTACATATTGCTCTTCAAGTCGTACACCAGCCAGTTATTCTCGTTGGTTGCAATGACACTGTTCTTTGCATCGCCGTTCATTGCATGCAGGCTCGTTGTAGGCTACCGCAAGAGCGAGTGCGGAGATCGCATGGAGTTCCCCCAGGCATGGGTATTCCTCACGTGCATGTACATCTGCGCCACACTTTTCAGCACACTCACAAACTACATATTCTTCAACTTAATTGACCAAGGGGAACTGCTGATGGAGATGAACAACATACTGTCCCAGATAATAGCTACCCCGGGCATTGCCGTGGAAGAGAAAGCAGGGTTGGAAAACCTGCAGGACGAGATTTCACAGCTCACCTCAACAGATTTAGTATGGCAATTGCTGAGCAACAACATATTCAGTTCGGTGATAATGCCACCTGTAATAGCCCTATTTGCGAGAAAGAACCAACAATAACAGCATACGACATATGGACATATCCGTTATTATACCACTTTACAACGAAGCCGAATCGCTGCCCGAGCTCACTGCATGGATTGAGCGTGTGATGCAGGAGAACAGCTACACATATGAGATAATATTCATAAACGACGGCAGCACCGACAACTCATGGGATGTCATTGAGCAGTTGCAGGAGAAGAACGACTGCATACATGGCATAAAGTTCCGTCGCAACTATGGCAAATCGCCCGCCCTGTACTGTGGCTTTGAGCGCGCAAAGGGTGATGTTGTGATTACAATGGATGCCGACCTGCAGGACAGCCCCGATGAAATCCCCATTCTTTACAGGATGGTTACCGAGGAGGGATATGACCTTGTATCGGGCTACAAGCAGAAGCGCTACGACCCGCTGAGCAAGACAATACCCACAAAGCTGTTCAATGCCACGGCACGTAAGGTGTCGGGCATAAAGAATCTGCACGACTTCAACTGCGGCCTCAAGGCCTACCGCAACGAGGTTGTGAAGAACATTGAGGTGTATGGCGACATGCACCGCTACATCCCCTACCTGGCAAAGAATGCGGGTTACGAGAAGATTGGTGAGCTTGTGGTGCATCACCAGGCACGCAAATATGGCAAGAGCAAGTTCGGAATAAGCCGTTTCTTCCACGGTTACCTCGACCTCATATCGTTGTGGTTCCTTTCAAGGTTCAGCCGCAGGCCAATGCACATATTCGGCCTTTGGGGCACGCTCATGTTCATGATTGGCTTTATATCGGCCATAATCGTCGGCACGACAAAGATTATTGCCCTCGCAAACTGCGAGCCAAGCCGCCTGGTGACCGACTCGCCCTACTTCTACATTGCACTGACAATGATGATTCTGGGCACACAGCTTTTCCTCACAGGTTTCATTGCCGAGCTTGTGAGCCGCTCATCGCAGGAGAGGAACAAATACAACATTTCAAAGGAGATATGATGAAAGCTGTAGCCGCACGACTGATATCCGTATCCCTGGCAATATGCTGCATGCTGTTTGCCGGATGTGACAGCGGTTATGACTGTGCACTGGAAAACGTTGCATACAACCGCATAAAATTCTATACCATAGGCAGCGACGGAAATGAAAAGGAGTATGCACTCCCCGATGCCCTGACGGTGTCCATGATGGTAAACGGAGAAAGCTGCATTGTTGTAAACCATGTTACCAATGCCAAGGAGATTAAGTTGCCAATGAGCTACACCGCCACCTGCGACACGGTGATAATGGACTTCCTTGACCGTTACAGCGACACGCTGTACATAGGGCACAGCAACATACCCATCTACCAGTCTATGGAGTGCGGTGTGATAATGCACCACAGGCTCACAGCCACCACATCCACAAATGTTATAATTGATTCGTTGGCAGTGAACGAGACCAACGTCAACTTTGACAATAATGAGAATATTAAGTTATATTTTACTGAGTAGCATACTGTTGTTTTCGCCGCTTGACACCGTTGCACAGGACAAAAAGGAGAAAAGGGAGAAGGTGAACCTTGGAGAGTTTTTGGCATTCAAGGGGTTTGGCTTCTCGGCCGACATATTCGGTTGTGCACAGTCACTCATTGGCGAAGGGATAAGCACCGAGGTTGCTGCCGAACTGAATTTTGGCAACCGCCTCTACCCCATTGCCGAGTTCGGATGGGCATGGTGCAACACCACCGACGAGAGCAGCGGCATAAAATACCGCACTAATGCGCCATACTACAGAGCCGGCTTCAACTACAATTTCCTCACAAAAAAGGACAACCCCAACCCAAAGCACTACATTTATGGACTGGTGCGCATTGGATGGACCGGTTTCAAGTACGACGTTGCAACACCGCCCATAACCGACCCCGTTTGGGGTGGAGAGGTTGCGCTTGACCTGAAGGGTGTTGATGGTGCATGCCTGTGGGGCGAGATTGGTGCCGGAATAAAGGTGGAGATTGCAAAGGGATTCAAGATGGGCTGGAGCGTGCGCTACAAGGTGAGAATGAACGAAAAGGTGGGCGAGAACTCAAAGATGTGGTACATACCGGGCTATGGAATAAACCAAAGCACCCGCTTTGGCGGCACGTATAACCTGACATATGATATTCCTATAAAATAAGGGGAAAGGTGAAAGGTGAAAGCGTAAAGCTCGTGTAAACGAGCAAAATGCAAAGCTCGCTTTAGCATTTTACTGCGAGTGCAGCCGAGGTTCAAGCGCACGAAGTGCGATTAAAACGCTAAGATATCTCCACTACGGTCGATATGACACATACACAATACGTACTTTAGATTCTTCCTAACGTCAGAATGAGAAGCTCGCAAAGAGAACTAGCCACATATTTACAGTTATATTGCTGCTAAAATTTTTAATATTTATATAAAGAAATGAACGGTAAATTGAGCAAAGTAAAGATAGTATTCCTGCTTTTCCTTATTGTAGGCACATTCTACATTTTAAGGAATCACACTTCCGAGGTGTACACAACCAACAGCGGATACATCTTCGGTACACAGTACAACATCAAATACAAGAGCGTTGAGGATTTGAACGAGAAGATAAAGGGCACACTGTTGCAGGTGGACAACTCGCTGTCAATGTTCAACAGGCACTCCATAATTAGCGCTTTCAACAGCAACAGGGACACCACAGCAAACGAGATGTTCACCGAAGTGTTCAACCTTGCGCAGGAGATTTCGGCAAAGACCGACGGTGCATTCGACATCACAGTGGCACCGCTTGTGAACGCATGGGGCTTCGGTTTCAAGAAAGGCGAACTGCCCGATAGCGCAACAGTTGAAGAGTTACGCAGCAAGGTGGGCTACACCACCGTAGCGTTGGTTGACGGCAAGGTTGTAAAAGAGAACCCCGGTACAATGCTGGACTGTGGTGCCATAGCCAAGGGTTACGGTTGTGACATGGTGGCACGCATGCTCGACAGCAGGAACATCGCCGATTATATGATTGAGATTGGCGGCGAAGTGGTGACAAAGGGTGTGAATGACCGTGGCACGGACTGGAACATCAGCATAAGCAAGCCGACAGAGAACACCACAGGCAGCCACAACGCACACCAGAGAATCATTGCCATAAGCGGCAAGGCCATGGCAACATCGGGCAACTACCGCAATTTCCGCATTGAGAACGGGAAGAAGTATGCCCACACCATTGACCCGCGCACAGGCTACCCCGTGCAGCACTCGCTGTTGAGCGCAACGGTGATTGCCAAGAACTGCGCCAAGGCCGATGCCTATGCAACATCGTTCATGGTAATGGGGCTTGAAAAGGCCATTGAGCAGTGCAGGAGGGACAGCATTGAAGCGTTCTTCATATACAGCAATGAGGACGGCGCGCTGCAGACCTATGCAACAGAGGGATTCTAAGAAACATTCATAAAAAAAACGATAGCCGTGGTCGACATGTCGACCACGGCTGTAGTTTTATATCACAAAGAGAGAATTTACCCCTCGGCCATTGTTGTGGAACTTACCATATTTATAAAGTGCAGAAGGTTCGAGGTAAAGAGCTTGACCGAGATTGCAAGCAGGATTATACCGAAGAACTTGCGTGTGAAGTAGATACCGCCCTTGCCCAGCATACGCTGCAGATGGGCTGTAGCGCTGAGCATGATGAACACTACCACCGCATTGACAAGCAGGGCAATGAGGATGTTGATGCCTGCATACTCGGCCTTCAACGAGAGAAGTGTTGTAAACGAACCGGCACCTGCAAGCAGCGGGAACACCAGCGGAACCATTGTGGCATTGTTTGCCGCAATGGAGGAGTCCTTGAAAATTTCGATGTCAAGCACCATCTCAATGGCCATGAGGAATATGATGAGCGCACCGGCAACGGCAAAGGAGTTTATGTCGACTCCAAAGAGGTTCAGTATCCAATCGCCCACGAAGAAGAATATCAACATGAGGGAGAAGGCGTAGAAGACAGCCTTTCCAGGGTCAATTATCTTTCCCTTGTCACGGATTGAAAGCACAATGGGCATGATGCCAATGGGGTCAATTACTGCAAAGAGCACAATGAAGGCGCTGAGGAACTCCACCGTGTTGAAAGCCGAAAAAATTTCCATAATATCTCCTATTTATTATAAAGGTCAACAAATAAAACAGTTTATTTACGCAAATGTATGGATATTTTTCAAAAGAAAAAGAGAAGATTGGCACAAAGAGCTATATTTTAAAAAAAATAACAAAAAACAGAGCGCAAAATGCCCGTATTTGACAAAAAAGTTGTACCTTTGCGGCCGAATTCTATCAATATAATGTCTAACTCATTAACTTTTAAAAAATTATGAGCAACGAAATTCTAACAGGTATGCCCGATTTTAATTGGGAGTCGTACGAGAGAGGCGAGAACATCTCAGGCCTTTCACACGAGCAGCTTGAGCAGGCCTATGACGGCACACTCAACAAGGTATCAAGCCGCGAAGTAGTAATGGGTACCGTTATCGGTATCAACAAGCGTGAAGTTATTGTAGACATCAACTACAAGCAGGACGCTATCATCCCCATCAGCGAGTTCCGCTACAACCCAGACCTTAAGGTAGGTGACCAGGTTGAGGTTTACATCGAGAACTTGGAGGACAAGAAGGGTCAGTTGAGCCTTTCACACAAGAAAGCACGCGCAAGCCGTTCTTGGGAGCTTGTAAACAAGGCTATGGAAGAGCAGGCAGTTGTACGTGGCTACATCAAGTGCCGCACTAAGGGCGGTATGATTGTTGACGTATTCGGTATCGAGGCATTCTTGCCAGGTTCACAGATTGACGTTAAGCCTATCCGTGACTACGATGCATACGTTGGCCAGACAGAAGACTTCAAAATCGTTAAGATTAACCAGGAATTCAAGAACGTTGTCGTTTCTCACAAGGCTCTCATCGAGGCTGAGCTTGAGGAGCAGAAGAAGAAGATTATCAGCACACTCGAGAAGGGTCAGGTACTTGAGGGTACAGTCAAGAACATCACTTCTTACGGTGTATTCATCGACCTCGGTGGTGTTGACGGTCTTATCCACATCACAGACCTCTCTTGGGGCCGCGTAAACGATCCTACAGAGGTTGTAACTCTCGACCAGAAGATCAATGTCGTTATCATCGACTTCGATGATGAGAAGAAGCGCATTGCTCTCGGCTTGAAGCAGCTCACTCCACACCCATGGGATGCTATCGACGCTGACCTCAAGGTAGGCGACGTAGTTAAGGGTAAGGTTGTTGTTATGGCCGACTACGGTGCATTCATTGAGATTGCTCCAGGCGTTGAGGGTCTTATCCACGTTTCAGAGATGTCTTGGAACCAGCACTTGCGTTCAGCTCAGGACTTCATGAAGGTTGGCGAAGAGGTAGAGGCAGTTATCCTCACACTCGACCGCGACGAGCGTAAGATGTCACTCGGTATCAAGCAGCTCAAGGAGGATCCATGGGCAAGCATCGAGGAGAAGTATCCTATCGGTTCAAAGCACACTGCTAAGGTTCGCAACTTCACTAACTTCGGTATCTTCGTTGAGATTGAGGAGGGTGTTGACGGCCTTATCCACATCAGCGACCTCTCTTGGACAAAGAAGGTTAAGCACCCATCTGAGTTCACACAGATTGGCGAGGCTATCGATGTTCAGGTATTGGAAATCGACAAGGAGAACCGCCGCTTGAGCCTCGGCCACAAGCACTTGGAGGAGAACCCATGGGATGTATTCGAGACAGTGTTCACTGTTGGTTCAATCCACGAGGGTGTTATCACAGAGCTCATCGACAAGGGCGCAGTTGTTTCATTGCCTTACGGTGTTGAGGGCTTCGCTACTCCAAAGCACCTCGTTAAGGAGGATGGCACACAGGCTGCTGCAGAGGAGAAGTTGTCATTCAAGGTAATCGAGTTCAACAAGGAGGCTAAGCGCATCATCCTTTCTCACAGCCGCATCTTCGAGGATGCAGCCAAGGAGGAGGAGAAGGCAGAGAAGAAGGCCGCTGCTGCAGCTCGCAAGAGCAAGAAGGCAGAGGAGGCAGCTCCTGCAATCCAGAACCAGGCTGCTTCAACAACTCTCGGCGACATCGACGCACTTGCTGCTCTCAAGAGCAAGCTCGAGGGTAAAGGTGAATAATTGAATTGATTCACACAATATCTACGGTTAAGGCTGTCCGCATGGACAGCCTTAACTTTTTTATTTCAAATAGTGATAGACTATTTGCTTTTTAGCGCTCTAATAAGTAAATTTGCCACACTATGGAACCATTTGAGATACACATTTTAGGTTGTGGTTCTGCATTACCCACAACAAGACACAATGCCACGGCACAGGTTGTGAAAATTGGGAACAAGCAGTTCATGATTGACTGCGGCGAAGGCACACAGCTGCAACTTCGCAGACAGCACATACACTTCTCGTTCATAAACCACATCTTCATTTCGCACCTGCACGGCGACCACTGTTTCGGGCTCATTGGCCTGATATCGACATTCGCACTGCTTGGGCGCACTGCCCCACTGCATATATATGCCGACCATAATCTCGAAGAGGTGATGAAGCCGCAGATAGACTTCTTCTGCAAGGGCATGAACTACCCGCTCTTTTTCCATAGCATAGACGCGGCAAGGCAGCAGATAATCTTCGAGGACAACACAATAACAGTGGAGACCATTCCGCTGAAGCACCGCATGCCATGCTGCGGTTTCCTGTTCCGCGAAAAACCAAAGCAGCGTCACCTTATAGGTGATATGGTAAATTTCTACAATATACCCACCTACATGCGCCAGGCAATAAAGGAGGGTGCAGACTATACCACCCCGGATGGCGAGACAATCCCCAACAGCAGGCTAACAAAGGATGCCGACCGCTCACGCAGCTATGCCTACTGCAGCGACACCGCCCCCTGCGACAACAGCATGCAGCTGAAAGATGTAGACCTGCTTTATCACGAAGCCACATTTGCCGACAGCGAAAAGGAACGTGCCGCACAGACCATGCACAGCACGGCACGACAGGCTGCGCAGGTTGCAAAGGATGCCGGGGCAAAGAGACTGCTCATCGGGCACTACTCATCGCGCTACGATACCCCCGATACGCTGCAGGAGGAGGCACGGGAGATTTTCCCTGAAACAACAGCCGTCAACGAGGGCGACACATTCTGCATAGATTAAGAGACTGTTCAAATTTCAGTACACAATGTAAACTTATTTTCGAAGGAAGTTCAAACAGCATCTAAACCTTCGGACATTTTTTCAGTCAAAAGAAAAACATACTATACAGTGCCAGGCAAGGAATACAATGAAGAGAGAATAGTAGCACAGCTCAAGGACGAAAACCTTAGGGCTGCGGCATTCTCTGCCATTGTAAAGGAGTACAGCGAGGAGATTTACCGGCACATCAGACGCATGGTACTGGCGCACGACGATGCCGACGACATTGTGCAGAACACGTTTATAAAGGCATGGATGAACATAGGCACGTTCCAGGGAAAATCGAGGATTTCGACATGGCTATACCGCATTGCAATAAACGAGACTCTCACTTTTCTGAACAGGAACCGGGGAACGCTGATTTCGTTGGACACACCCGAGGGAGCCATTGCCGAGCAACTGGAGAGCGACATATTCTTCAACGGCGACAGAGCCGATGCGATGCTGCAGGAGGCCATTGCCCGGCTGCCCCAGAAACAACGTCTTGTATTCAACATGAAATATTATGAGGAGATGAAATACGAGGAGATTTCGGCCATACTTGACACCAGCGTGGGTGCATTGAAGGCATCGTATCACATAGCAGTGAAGAAAATTGAGGAATATTTAAGCAAAGCCGATTAAACCAAAGACAAAAGTTTGCGTCTTATAGTTAAGGAACTGAATTATGGAGAAACCCGATAAAAGAAAGAAAGAGTTGTTCACTGTACCCGAAGGGTACTTTGAGCAACTGAACGGCAAGATAATTGATGCGACAGCAGGCAAGCCCGCCAATGAACATCGCCGCAAGAGCCATGTGATTGGCAGGTTCAGTCACATAATTGGTTATGCCGCTGCCGTTGCAATAATCTTCGGTATCACAGCCAACCTGATTGCACCGTGGCACAAGGTTACCGGCGACAGCACTACAAGCGACAATGCCTATGCCGACAACGATTACATTGACAACATACTCAACAGTTATACTATTGACGAGTACACGTTCTATTGCTATTTGACAGAGAGCGATTTTGAATAAAAACCAACCATAAACAATATGAAAAAGATATTTTTTGCATCATTGCTCATGTTCCTTGCATTGACGGCAAGTGCCCAGGAACAGCAGAAGAAAAGACCACACTTCTCACCCGAGGAGTTCCAGACAAAGCAGAAGACATACATAACAGAAAAAGCGGGATTGACACCCGAGGAGGCCGAAGCATTCTTCCCCCTTTTCTTTGAGTTGCAGAAGAAGAAATTCGAGCTTGAGCGTAATGCACGCAAGGATTTCAGGAAACAGCGAGGTGAGAAGATGACCGAGGAGGAGTGCCGCGACTTTGTATACAAGATGGCCGACACCAAGATTGAGATTGCAAAGCTTGAAAGAGAATATACAGATAAATACCTTGATGTGCTCCCGCCTTGCAAGTTGCGCCGTGTGCAGCATGCCGAGGGCATGTTCCAGCGCGACCTGATGAAAAAGATGACAGAGCATAGGAACAATGCCCACAAAGGAAAGAAAAGCGAATAAGACAAGACGAGAAGAGGTTCACGAGTCCCGTGAACCTCTTCTCGTCTTATTGCCGAATTGTCAAAAGGGCAGAAACAGAAACTACAGTCCCTGTTTCTTTGCCTCGTCCCAAAGGGAATCCATCTCATCGAGCGACATGTCGCGCAAGTTGCGACCTTGACCTATTGTATGTTCCTCGACATAGTTGAAACGGCGACGGAACTTGTTGTTTGTCTGTTCAAGAGCGTTGTCGGGGTTAATGCCATAGAGACGCGACGCATTCACAAGACTGAACAGCAGGTCGCCGAACTCCTTTTCCATGTTCACGGCATCGTCACGCTGCATCTCCTGCTCAATTTCGGCAATTTCCTCCTTTACCTTTGCCCACACTTCCTCTTTCTTTGCCCAATCGAAACCTACATTTGCTGCTTTCTCCTGCATGCGATAGGCCTTTATGAGCGATGGCATTGAGACGGGCACTCCACTGAGGATAGTCTTGTTGCCATCCTTTTCGGTCATCTTCAGCTGCTCCCAGTTCTTGCACACCTCGCCGGCAGTCTCGGCAACGGCATCGCCAAAGACATGCGGGTGACGGTAGATAAGTTTATCGCACAGACGGTCACACACATCCTTCATGTCGAACTGCTGTTTCTCACGCGCAATCTTGGCATAGAAGGCAACGTGCAGCAGCACATCGCCAAGCTCCTTGCATATATTCTGCGTGTCATCGGCCACAAGGGCATCGGACAGTTCAAAACACTCCTCTATTGTATTCGGGCGCAGGCTGCTGTTTGTCTGTTTCCTGTCCCACGGACACTTCTCGCGCAACTCGTCAAGGACATCCAGAAAACGTCCGAAAGCCTCCAAAATCTCTTCTCTACTATGCATGGTAATATTCGTTAATGATACAAAAATAAGACAAAACAACGAATTTAGAAACCATCGCGGATATTTTGCACCAACAAATGGCGATTTAGTGATTTTTTTGCTTTGTAAAGATGAATATTTTAATAATAAGAGTTAACTTTGCAATTTAGAAAACATTTAATTTGGAATAAAAATATAAAATTCAAAATACTATGAGCTTAGCAAGCACTTACATACCCGCAGAGGTTGAGGAGAAATGGTACGAGTATTGGTTGAAGAACAACCTTTTCCACTCGGAGCCCGATGAGAGAGAGCCTTACACAATTGTAATCCCACCACCAAACGTAACAGGTGTGTTGCACATGGGTCACATGCTCAACAACACCATCCAGGATATCCTTGTACGCCGCGCACGTATGCTCGGCAAGAACGCATGTTGGGTACCGGGTACCGACCACGCATCAATTGCCACAGAGGCAAAGGTGGTGAAGAAACTCGCCGGCCAGGGCATAAAGAAGAGCGACCTCACACGTGAGGAGTTCCTGAAGCACGCTTGGGAGTGGACCGACGAGCACGGCGGCATAATCCTGCAGCAGTTGCGCAAGCTCGGCGCATCGTGCGACTGGGACCGCACATCGTTCACCATGGACGAGATTCGCAGCAAGAGCGTAATCAAGGTGTTCTGCGACCTCTACAACAAGGGACTCATCTACCGTGGCCTGCGCATGGTGAACTGGGATCCCAAGGCACAGACAGCACTGAGCAACGAGGAAGTTATCTATAAGGAGGAGAAGAGCAAGCTCTACTACCTGAGATACTATGTTGACGAGGCTGCCGGCTGCACCGACGGCGAGGAGGCCGATGCAGTGACACTTGCTGCAACCGACGCTTTCGACCCAACAGTGAAGCACCAGATTCTGCACCGCGACGCCAACGGCCGCCGCTATGCTGTTGTTGCAACAACACGTCCCGAGACAATCATGGGTGATACCGCAATGTGCATCAACCCCAAGGACCCCAAGAACAGCTGGCTCAAGGGCAAGAGAGTGATTGTACCATTGGTAAATCGTTCAATCCCCGTTATCGAGGACCGATATGTAGAGATTGAGTTCGGTACAGGTTGCCTGAAGGTTACCCCTGCACACGACACCAATGACTACATGCTGGGCAAGACACATAACCTTGAGACAATAGACATCTTCAATGCCGATGCCACCATCAGCGAGGCTGCAGGAATGTACGTAGGTCAGGACCGCATGGAGGTTCGCGCACAGATTGCCAAAGACCTTGCTGCAGCCGACCTCCTGGAGAAGATTGAGGACTACGACAACAAGGTGGGTTACAGCGAGCGCAATGCCGACACTGCTGTTGAGCCACGCCTTTGCATGCAGTGGTTCCTGCGCATGCAGCACTTTGCCGACATAGCATTGCCACCGGTAATGGAGGACAAACTGAAGTTCTACCCTACAAAATACAAGACTACTTACAACAACTGGCTTGCTAACATACAGGACTGGTGCATCAGCCGCCAGCTGTGGTGGGGTCACCGCATCCCTGCATACTTCCTGCCCGTAGCCGAGGGCGCCGAGGAGCAGTTTGTTGTAGCCGAGAGCCGCGAGGAGGCGCTTGCACTTGCAAAGGCTATCCCGGGCTATGAGAACATCACTGCCGAGGAGCTCCGCCACGACGAGGATGCACTCGACACATGGTTCAGCTCTTGGTTGTGGCCAATCTCGCTGTTCAACGGTATTCTTGACCCGGGCAACAAGGAGATAAGCTACTACTACCCCACAAACGACCTGGTGACAGGCCCGGATATCATCTTCTTCTGGGTGGCACGTATGATTATGGCCGGTTACGAATACGAGGGTGACATGCCGTTCAAGAACGTTTACTTCACAGGTATCGTACGCGACAAGCTCGGCCGCAAGATGAGCAAGTCGCTTGGCAACAGCCCCGACCCGCTTGAACTCATCGCACGTTACGGTGCCGACGGTGTACGCATGGGTATCATGCTATCGGCACCTGCGGGCAACGACATTCTCTTCGACGACAGCCTCTGCGAGCAGGGACGCAACTTCTGTAACAAGATATGGAACGCATTCCGCCTTGTAAAGGGCTGGAACGTAAGCAGCGAGATTGAGCAGCCCGAGAGCAGCAAGCTTGCCATCAAGTACTTTGGCGAGACACTTGCAAAGGCAGCAGCGTCACTCGACGACCTCTTTGGCAAATACCGCCTTAACGAGGCATTGATGACCGTCTACTCACTCTTCTGGGACGAGTTCTCGGCATGGTACCTTGAGATGATTAAACCTGCATACGGCTCACCAATCGATGCAGCCACATATGAGGCAACATTAGGCTTCTTCGACAGCCTGTTGCGTCTGCTCCACCCATTCATGCCATTCATCACCGAGGAGTTGTGGCAGAACATCAAGGAGCGCAAGGATGGCGAGAGTATCATGGTACAGAGCACAAAGGAGCTTGCAGCAGAGTGCGACGAGGCATTCCTTGGCAAGATTGCAATAATGAAGGAGGTAATTGGCGGTGTACGTGCTACACGCCAGCAGAAGAACCTCTCGCCACGCGAGCCGTTGGCACTGCAGATAGTGGGCGAGTCGCCCGTTGCAGGCCTTGAGTGCGTGATGACAAAGATGGCAAACCTCTCGTCGCTGGAGTGCGTTGCAACACCCGATGACACTGCCGTGTCATTCCGCGTGGGCACAACAGAGTTCGCTATCCCCATGGGCTCACTCATTGACAAGGATGCCGAGATTGCAAAGATGCAGGAGGAGCTCGCATACCACGAGAAGTTCCTCAAGAGCGTTGAGGCTAAGCTTGGCAACCCCAACTTCGTCAACAAGGCTCCCGAGAAGATTATTGCCATTGAGCGCAAGAAGCAGTCCGACGCAATGGAGAAGATTGCAATGCTGAAGGAGAGCATACAGAAACTGTCAAAGTAACCGCAGGTTGAAGTGATGGATAAGAAAAAGATTATAATAATATCTCTTGCCGTGCTTGTTGTCGCCCTGGCAACCGGTCTGGCACTCATTTGGAACAACCTGAAGGAGAGCGAGAAGCAACACGAGGAGATACAGGAACTCATTGCCCTTGAACAGGAGGAGATGCTCAACGACCTGCAGGCTGCACAGATGGAGTATGACGAGCTGAAGAAGAAGATTCTGAGCAACGACTCACTGCTTGTGAAGCTTGAGCAGGAGCAGTTGCGCACACAGCAGCTGTATGAAGAGTTGCAGAGCACAAAAGCAACAAACGCAGCCGAAATCAAGCGCCTGAAGAAGGAATTGAAGACCCTGCGCGGAGTGCTTGAGAACTACATGGTGCAGATTGATTCACTCTTCCGCGAAAACACCGAGCTGAAGAACGAGAACAGCAAGCTCATCGCCGGCAAGAAGAAGGCCGAAAAGGAGAGGAACGAACTGGCAAAGGAGAAGAAGGAGCTGAGCCACAAGGTAGACCTTGCATCGCAGCTCGATGCAACAAATGTGAGCGTGACAATGCTGCGCAGCAACGGCAAAGAGACTACAAGCATTAAGCGTGCCAAGCAGATTTGCGTGAGCTGCACCATCTCGAAGAACATAACCGCAAGCACAGGCGACAAGAGAGCCTATGTGAGGATTATGCAGCCCGGCGGCGAGCCGCTGACAAAGGGATACAGCAACACATTCAAATACGAGAACCGCGACATAAGCTACTCTATGTACAGGGATTTTGAGTTCGGCGGTGAAGAGGTGCCACTCGTCTTCTACTGGAACATTGAAGAGACATTGCAGGAGGGACGTTACCTTGCCTACATCTTTGTTGACGGAAACATGATTGGCGAGGGATATGCCGTTTTTGAATAAGATACTTATATGAAACGAATACTTGTAACAGGAGGAGCCGGCTTCATAGGGTCACACCTTTGCGAAAGGCTGTTGAATGACGGGAACGATGTCATCTGCCTCGACAACTACTTCACGGGCAGCAAGGACAACATCCGCCATCTCATTGGCAACGACCACTTTGAGCTTGTGCGCCACGACATCACACAGCCCTACACGGCCGAGGTCGACGAGATATACAACCTTGCCTGCCCCGCATCGCCCGTACACTACCAGCACGACCCTGTAAAGACCATACAGACCTGTGTGATTGGCTCAATGAACATGCTTGGCCTTGCAAAGCGCGTAGGTGCGAAGATTCTGCAGGCATCGACAAGCGAAGTCTATGGCGACCCGCACATCCACCCGCAGGTCGAGGAGTATTGGGGCAACGTGAACCCCATTGGCATACGCTCCTGCTACGACGAGGGCAAACGTTGTGCCGAGACTCTGTTCATGGACTATCACCGCCAGAACAACGTAAAGATAAAGATTATACGCATATTCAACACCTATGGCCCACGCATGAGCATGAACGACGGCCGCGTGGTGTCGAACTTCATTGTACAGGCACTACAAGGCAAGGACATCACCATCTATGGCGACGGCAAACAAACACGCAGTTTCCAGTACGTGGACGACCTTGTCGAGGGCATGGTGCGCATGATGGAGACCGGTGACGATTTTACCGGGCCGGTGAACATCGGTAACCCCGGCGAGTTCACAATGCTGGAACTTGCACAGAAGGTAATTGAGTTAACCGGTTCTGATTCGAAGATAATATTTGAACCCCTGCCACAGGACGATCCTCGCCAGCGCAAGCCCGATATCTCACTTGCAAACCACATGCTTGGCGGTTGGCAGCCCAACATAAAACTCGACGAAGGCTTGGAACACACAATTGAATACTTTAAGAAACTGATATGACCCCAATGTCATACTGAACGAAGTGAAGTATCTTAGAACCACATTAAAAGAAACTAATATAAAAACAATATAACAATGAACATTCTAGAACTTAGCGAACAGGAGATTGTACGCCGCGAGGCACTTGCCGAACTGCGCAACATGGGTATTGAGCCATACCCTGCAGCCGAATACCCTACAGATGCTTTTTCAACAGACATCATAGCCGAATTCAAGGACGAGGACGAGCCACGCAAGGTGTGCATCGCAGGCCGCATGATGAGCCGCCGTGTAATGGGTAAGGCTTCATTCATTGAGTTGCAGGACTCTAAAGGCCGCGTACAGGTGTACATCACACGCGATGACATCTGCCCGGGCGAGAACAAGGACACATACAACGTGCTCTTCAAGCGCCTGCTCGACATCGGTGACTTCATCGGTGTCAAGGGTACAGTATTCCGCACACAGACAGGCGAAATCACTGTACACGCTCACGAGATTACATTCCTTTCAAAGAGTATTCGTCCATTGCCAATAGTAAAGTACAAGGACGGTGTTGCATATGACCGTTTCGAGGACCCCGAACTGCGCTACCGCCAGCGTTACGTTGACCTTGTTGTGAACGATGACGTAAAGGAGATATTCATCAAGCGCAACAAGATTTACAGCTCAATGCGCGAGTTCTTCAACAGCCGTGGCTATATGGAGGTTGAGACACCTGTATTGCAGTCAATCCCCGGTGGTGCGGCTGCACGTCCGTTCATCACACACCACAACGCATTGGATATTCCTCTCTACTTGCGTATCGCAAATGAGTTGTACCTCAAGCGCCTTATCGTAGGTGGTTTCGAGGGTGTATATGAGTTCTCCAAGAACTTCCGCAACGAGGGTATGGACCGCACACACAACCCGGAGTTCACATGTATGGAGATTTATGTATCGTACAAGGACTACAACTGGATGATGTGCTTCACCGAGCAGATGCTTGAGAAGATTGCACTCGACGTGAACGGCACAACCGACGTCCAGGTTGGCGAGCACACCATTAGCTTCAAGGCACCATTCCGCCGCGTTACTATGCTCGACTCTATCAAGGAGTTCACAGGCTATGACCTCAACGGCAAGAGCGAGGAGGAGATTTTTGCAATATGCAAGGAGCTTAAGATGGAGGTTGACGAGACAATGGGCAAGGGCAAGCTCATCGACGAGATTTTCGGCGAGTTCTGCGAGGGCAACTACATTCAGCCAACATTCATCACAGACTACCCCATCGAGATGTCACCACTCTGCAAGCGCCACCGCAACAACCCCGACCTCACCGAGCGTTTCGAGCTTATGGTTAACGGTAAGGAGCTTTGCAACGCATACAGCGAGCTCAATGACCCAATTGACCAGGCCGAGCGTTTCCAGGAGCAGCTGCGCCTGAGCGAGAAGGGCGACGACGAGGCAATGTTCATCGACAAGGACTTCGTGCGTGCGCTTGAGTATGGTATGCCTCCTACATCGGGTATGGGTATCGGTATGGACCGTCTTGCAATGCTCATGACAGGCCAGACAACAATCCAGGAGGTGCTCTTCTTCCCACAGATGCGCCCCGAGAAGAAGGTGCCCAAGGACAACGCTGCTGCGTTTGCCGTAATCGGTGTTCCCGAGGAGTGGGTTCCCGTGCTCCACAAGGCAGGCTACAACCTTGTAAATGACCTCAAGGGCGGCAATGCACAGAAGATACAGATGGAGATTGGCGGCATCAACAAGAAGTTCAAGCTGGGCTACACAGTACCATCGGTAAACGATGTTGCCGCGTGGATTGAGAAGCTGGGATAACATTTAAACATAATACTATGGAACTTTCCAACAAACAGGTTGCCATTATGGGTGGCGGCAGTTGGGCAACGGCCATTGCCAAAATTCTGCTCAACAATGTCGAGACCATAAACTGGTACATTAGACGCGATGACCGCATCGAGGATTTCAAGCGCCTGGGACACAACCCGGCCTACCTCTCCTCGGTAAAGTTCGACACGAACAGAATAAACTTCTCCTCCGACATAAACAAGGTTGTCAAGGAGAGCGATATTTTGGTGTTCGTGACACCATCGCCCTACCTCAAGAGCCACCTCAAGAAGTTGAAGGCCAATCTCGAGGACAAGTTCATCGTCAATGCCATAAAGGGTATTGTGCCCGATGAGAACCTCATAATATCGGAGTATTTCAACAAGGTATACAAGGTGCCATATGACAACATTGCCGCCATTGCAGGTCCTTGCCATGCCGAGGAGGTTGCGCTCGAGCGCCTTTCGTACCTCACCGTGGGCTGTGCAAACATCGACCATGCAAAGCAGTTTGCAAAGAAACTTGGCAGCGGCTTCATAAAGACATCGGTGAGCGACGACGTTGTGGGCATTGAGTACGGTTCTGTTCTCAAGAACATATATGCCATTGCAGCCGGCATATGCAGTGGCTTGAAGTATGGCGACAACTTCCAGGCAGTGCTAATGTCAAATGCAGCAATTGAGATGAACCGTTTCCTCAACGTTGTACACCCCATTGAGCGCACCATCAACGACTCGGTGTACATGGGCGACCTTCTGGTGACAGGCTACTCAAAGTTCAGCCGCAACCGCGTCTTCGGCAGCATGATTGGCAAGGGCTACTCGGTGAAGAACGCACAGATTGAGATGGAGATGATTGCCGAGGGATACTATGCTGCAAAGTGCATAAAGGAGATCAACGAGCACTACCGCATAAACACCCCAATCATCGATGCAGTGTACAACATACTCTACGAGGGCATATCACCGGTGATTGAGATTAAGCTTTTGACAGACTCATTCAAATAAACCAACTATCCTCCTCGCTGATAAAACTCCTCCACTCTGTAGAGGGGAGGTGGTCGAAGACCGGAGGGGAGCAAAACACAACAACACCCTTAACACGAAATATTGTCCCCCTGACTTAGAGGGACGAGCAAAGCGGAGGGGGTAAAAACAAAAATAACAATGAAAAATATAACACTTAACATTGACAAGGTTACAGGTTTTGTAACACGTGAGCAGATTATGGCTCTTGAGCCACAGGTTAAACGCGCACAGGCCGCTCTTGAAGACGGTTCACTCCCAGGCAACGACTTCCTCGGCTGGTTGCACCTTCCATCATCAATTACAAAGGAGCACATTGCCGACATCAACGCTACTGCACAGACACTCCGCGAGAACTGTGAGGTTGTGGTTGTTGCAGGTATCGGTGGCAGCTACCTTGGCGCACGCGCAGTCATTGAGGCATTGAGCAACAACTTTGCTGCACTCATGGGCGACAGCAAGAACCCACGCGTAATCTTTGCAGGCCACAACATCAGCGAGGACTACCTCTATGAGCTCACAGAGTACCTCAAGGACAAGAAGTTCGGTGTAATCAACATCTCAAAGTCGGGTACAACAACCGAGACAGCGCTTGCATTCCGTCTCTTGAAGAAGCAGTGCGAGGACCAGCGCGGCAAGGAGATGGCAAGCAAGGTTATCGTTGCCATTACCGATGCAGTCAAGGGTGCAGCACGCATCACAGCAAACAAGGAGGGTTACAAGAGCTTCATCATCCCCGACAACGTTGGTGGCCGTTTCTCAATTCTCACCCCTGTAGGTCTGTTGCCAATCGCAGTTGCAGGCTTCGACATCGAGGCTCTTGTAAACGGTGCACAGGACATGGAGAAGAACTGCGCCCCGGAGGTTCCATTCGAGGAGAACATTGCAGCTATGTACGCAGCTACACGTAACGCGCTCTATGCCGAGGGCAAGAAGATTGAAATCCTCGTTAACTACCAGCCAAAGCTCCACTTTACATCAGAATGGTGGAAGCAGCTCTACGGCGAGAGCGAGGGCAAGGAGAACAAGGGTATCTTCCCTGCATCTGTTGACTTCACAACCGACCTTCACTCAATGGGTCAGTGGATTCAGGAGGGTGAGCGCACAATCTTCGAGACAGTACTCTCTATCGAGAAGCCAAACAGCTCACTCACCGTTCCAAGCGACGAGGAGAACCTCGATGGTCTCAACTTCCTCGCAGGCAAGCACGTTGACGAGGTGAACAAGATGGCAGAGCTCGGTACACAGCTCGCACACGTTGACGGTGGTGTGCCCAACATCCGCATCTCAATCCCCGAGCTCAACGCATACTACATTGGCCAGTTGCTCTATTTCTTCGAGATTGGTTGCGGTATCAGCGGCTATGTATTGGGCGTGAACCCATTCAACCAGCCTGGTGTAGAGGCATACAAGAAGAACATGTTCGCACTGCTCGACAAACCCGGTTACGAGGAGGAGAGCAAGGCTATCCGCGCAAGACTGTAATAAGAAAAGGTGAAAGGTTAAAACGGAAAACGGAAAACAAGTGCACACAGATTCTTCACATTCGTTCAGAACGACAGCATGATGTACTCATCCTAAACGCGTACTTGTCATCCTGAGCGCAGTCGAAGGATCTAAAAAAGCGCACACAGATTCTTCACATTCGTTCATAATGACATATGATGTACTCATCCTAAACGCGTACTTGTCATCCTGAGCGCAGTCGAAGGAACTAAAAAAAGCGCACACAGATTCTTCACATTAGTTCAGAATGACAGTATGATGTACTCATCCTAAACGCGTACTTGTCATCCTGAGCGCAGTCGAAGGATCTAAAACAAGCGCACACAGATTCTTCACATTAGTTCAGAATGACAGTATGATATACTTATCCTAAACGCGTACTTGTCATCCTGAGCGCAGTCGAAGGATCTAAAAAAGCGCACACAGATTCTTCACATTCGTTCAGAATGACAGTATGATATACTTATCCTAAACGCGTACTTGTCATCCTGAGCGCAGTCGAAGGATCTAAAAAAAGCGCACACAGATTCTTCACATTCGTTCAGAATGACAGTATGATATACTTATCCTAAACGCGTACTTGTCATCCTGAGCGTAGTCGAAGGATCTAAAACAAACGCACTTGTCATCCCGACAAAGCGGAGCGACGAGGGATCTCAAAAAAACGATTAACAAAAGAAACTAAACAGTCTTTAATGGATTACATAAAAGCTATTGAAAACTATAAGCAACTGCAAGGCCACAAAGCCTTGCAGTTGCGTGCTGTATTGTTCGACATGGACGGCGTGCTGTTCGACTCCATGCCCTACCATGCCGATGCCTGGTCGCGCGTGATGACCGATGCCGGTTTCAACTTCTCGCGCGAGGACGTATATATGAACGAGGGCCGCACCGGTGCCGACACCATCAACACAGCAAGCCTTGCCCAATTCGGCAAGCCTGCAACCGAGGAGCTCATCGATGAGCTGTGCAAGGCAAAATGTGCAATCTTCGACACCTACCCGCCCACACCACGAATGCCGTTCGCTCTCGAACTGGTACAGAAGGTAAAGGCCAGTGGCCTCACCCCAATGATTGTAACAGGCAGCGGCACCCCTACACTGCTCGACCGCATACAGAGCAACTTTCCCGGATTGTTTGCCGAGGGTCATGTCATCAGCAGTTTTCACGTAAAGCGCGGCAAGCCCTACCCCGACCCATACCTTTTGGCTTTGGAACGCGGCGGCTTTGCCCCCAATGAAGTGATTGTGGTAGAGAACGCCCCACTTGGCGTAACAGCAGGCGTTGCAGCAGGTCTTTTCACCGTTGCGGCCAACACAGGCCCATTGAAGGATGAAGTATTGAGCCAAGCCGGTGCAAACCTTGTCTTCCCATCAATCGAGGCATTATGCAGCGAATGGGAGAAACTGTTTGAAAATTTAAAGTGATTTCAGAATCAACTACAGCAAACCACCCCCGAAAGTCTGATATGAACTTTCGGGGGTGGTTTGCTTACATTCTCACATGCAGCACTACATTCATATAAAAACACAATAATACCTGAATAGAGCCTTGAAACAATCATCCATTTGACAAATGTCAAATAATTCGGCTAAAAATTATTTTTTCACACAATTGTTGCAGTGAACAAGTGAGAACAGACATACATTTGCACAGGAAAACAAAAGAATAGGATTTTTGAAATTCAGAAGAAACCATAACCACATGGTAAACAAAATGACAATTTAAATATAAAGTACAGGTGATTGTTGATACGAACGAAACAAATTGTCATATTAAAAAGAAGTATAACCATCTCGTGTAACCGAGGATTTAAAATTTGATATATATGAAAAAGATTGTATCGTATTTTAATAATGTGTTTGCAAATCATTCAGTGAATCACAATAGAGATATTGACAGTATAAACTTCTGGTGTCCAACGGGTATGAACCCGATAGTTGAAAATCAAATAAAAGAATATAGGAATTAATTTAATTATAAAAACAGTCAACAGTCACCATGCAAATCCAGTATTAACCAATAAATAATTGAGTTATGAAAAAGATTATGAAAAGGAGCAACATGAGCGATAACAATAAAAGCAATATGAGAATCAACTACTTGTGTCCAACCGGTATGATTCCTGTATTCTATTCACACGGTTCATACAGAAAAGAGACGAAATGACAAATATAAAAGATGTCTCAGAATTGGGACTTCTTGACAGAGCAACAGAATCTATATCCAAGAGTTTGTTGAAAATGTATTTTATGGTTAGTTAAAGTGGACAGACAGGCCAAAAACATCAAGGCCTGTCTGTTTTTATTCTATTTGTTTTTGGTATTTGTAATGGATGCACGCACACGACTCAGTGTCTCGAGTGTCATCTGCAAATATGAGGCAATGAGTGTGAGCGGAGCTCTTTTAATTATTTCGGGAAAATGTTGCGACAGTCTTGCATAACGTTCGTTGGCAGATTCGAATCGTAATATATCGGCCTTCAACTGAGACAGCATCAAAGAGTTCTCAAAAAAACGCCGGTACAGATAGGCAATGTCACCATTAGTGTCGGAAAGCTCCTCCATTATGTCACGAGGTATCTCCCAAAGCACACTCTGCTCTAAAGCCTCCATTTTAAGGTGGGATGGCTCACAGTTGAAATAACTATCAATACACAAAACTACATCTTTCTCACAAGCCAGATGCTCAGTGACATCCTTATCGTGCTTGACATAGTGCTGCCTTATAAAACCTTTTTCTATATAATAGATGCAATTGCACACATCACCTTCGTTTAGTATCATATCACCTTTCTGATATTTATGTGGTTGGATTATGGTAGCAAAAAGGCGTATATTCTCCAATTTCAGCTTGCGATTAGGGCAGGTTTCTTCAATAATCCGCTTTGCCATTTCAAACTGTACACTCATAAGTCATGTATTCATTTATATCCAACGTTCTGCTTCAATCTCGGGTTAAGGTCAATGCTCTTCTGTGGGATTGGAAACACGGTTGTATATCCGTTATCTTCATCGGGCAACTGAACGCGCTGGTCGTATGACTTGTGGTATACACCAAATCGCACCATATCCTGTCGTCTCCAACCTTCCCATACCAATTCCAACAAACGTTCTTCCAATATGTTTTCAAGCGTTGCCTCGCGGTATGGCATACCGACACGGCTGCGTACCTCGTTCAACTCAAACGAGCCATCTTCGCCATTGCGCACTTTTGCCTCTGCCTTCATCAATAGTGCATCGGCATAGCGGAAGAGCACGATGTCGTTATCTGGTTGGCGACCATCGGAATGCGCTGTGCGGTCAACCTCATATTTCGCCATTCGAGCACCGGCTGTCTTTACATAGGGACTTCCTGTAAGATTCAATCTTAACTCCAATGGATGATACTCCAATGGTTTTCCGTTATCCATCATAACGGCCTTTCCATCGACCACAACAGCGCCTGCATAGAAATTCTTTTCAAAGCGAGCATCCACATGCTCAGTTCCATAGCCATAGGCAAGAACTGTAGAGATATTGGCACTCGTGCCATTCTCGGATGAGCCGCCCAATGCACCGCCATGATTATAGTGTCGTGAGCGGAAGAGATACCAGAATTGTGCAGCATAGAAGTTCTTATCCAAAGGAATAGTGAATATATTCTCATTGGAGTTCTCATTGTGAACGGTAAAATTGCAGCTATAATCACCCTCCAACTGATATCCAGCCTCGGCGAGCTTGTCGCAATACCTTATGCAAGTCTGCCAAGCATTGAGCACCACGCCATCGACGGTAAAAAATATCTCCTTACCGTTTTGTGATACACCATCGGTCCAGTTGTCGTCACAATATATCTCGACATTCAGTGCTAATTTCGCCAATAGAAAATAAACGACAGGCTTAGTTATACGACCGTAATAGTTTCCCATCTTATTGCTACGTTCGTCGGGTAATTGGCCTACGACCTCTTGCAACTCATCAACGATAAAGCGGAACACTTCGCTACGCTCGCTTTGCACGACCCCATCCTGCGGCTGATCATATGACGTTACAATAGGCACTCTGCCATACATATCCATTATATAGTAGTAGAAAAGAGCTCTTATGGCTCGCACCTCAGCTTCATATGCGACCCTCTGCTCTTCGGTCAAGTAATAACTATACTTGTCAATCATATGCAAAGACTTATTCGACAGCACAACTACTTTGTAGAGATATTTCCAGGTATTGTACAATGGTTGGTCGTTGGGGCTCCATTTGTGCTGATACATATTCTCCCACAAGCCGCCATCATACCAGTCGCCACCCCTGATAGGGATCATAGCCTCGTCGGTGGTCAGCGTGTTATAATCATATATACCTCGACATGTTCCTTGCAAGCCCTCGCTATCGTCACTACCACCGATATGGTTGTAGAGCACCGCAACTGCATTTATATATATATTGTCGGCACTATTGTAGATTTCATCTTCATACAGTTGGTCTCTATGTTCCTCTTCAAGACAAGAAGCTGTCATGACTGCTGTAAGAATAACCATAAATATGTTGATACATTTTCTCATATTTGTAAAACGTTAGAATTGAACACTGAGACCTAATGAATAGGTGCGATACAAAGGATAGGTGCGTTTATCGTCAATACCTAATGTCCCGCTAACTACATAACTGTTTATCATTGGCGTAATTCCGGTATAGGCAGTTATTGTAGCCAGGTTACTTATACTTGCCGACAAGCGTAAAGAGTTGGCAGTCTTTGATTTCATAGGAATGTTGAATCCTATGGTAAGTTGTTCAATATTTACATAGTCACCATTTTCCAGCCAATAGTCCGAAACATTTTGGTCAATAATATTCTTCTCGGGAGCATCCTTCAATACATTATAATCAGGGAATATTGACATGTTGGTATAAGCCAATCCTGTACCATTGAATATCTTGTGACCGAAAGCACCGTTAATCTGCATAGCTATGTCGAAGAACTTATAGCGGAAACTGATATTCGAGCCTATGGTTATTTTGGGTGTTGCCTGCCCAGCTATGTATCTGTCACCTCCATCGCTGAGATCTATTCCGTCCTTACCATCCAAATCCTCTATCTCATAGCTATAACCACCCAATCCGTTCTTTTTAAGCCCGGTGCAGTGAGGCAGATAGAATACTCCCAATGGTTGCCCGACTATCTGATATACCACATTGTTATTACCTCCATTCTGGCCGGCGCCATAGAGCGAGCCAATAGGTGTTATGTCGGACGCCGTCATCTGCATTCCATTATACTCGCCGCTGAGTGACAGCAACTTATTCTTTTGATAGGACATATTGAAGTTAATGTTCATCTCCATATCCTTTCTTTGAATGGGTACTACCGAAATTCCCAGTTCTACACCTTGGTTCGACATAGAGCCTACGTTCGCCATCAACTTGTCAAAAGCAAAGTTTGGTACTGGAACATAATAGTCATACAGCATGTCGGTGGTCTTTGAATAATAGTACTCCGAGGTCAACATCAATCGGTTGTTCCACAATCCCAAGTCAAAGCCTATGTTAAAAGTTGAACGCGTTTCCCATTTAAGGTCAGGGTTTGTGTTTTTTATGCTACCCATCGTAACAGTCGGGGTTCCATTGATGGAGACTATGCCATTTTCCCTGACAGTGTTCAGTGTTGTGTAAGATCTGATGCCGCCAAGATTACCCGACTGACCATATCCGGTGCGAAGCTTCAACATCGTAACAAAATCAACATCCGTAAGGAATTTCTCACGCTTCATATCCCAACTGAACGATGCAGAAGGGAAAAAGCCGAATGTGTGGTTGTCACTAACCATCGAAGAGCCATCACCACGTAGGGTTGCCGAAATGGCGTATCTGTTCTTGTAACTATATGTGACACTACCCATTATTGAAGCAAGTGACGGGTCTTCATAGCTACTGCCTGTACCACCGAAAGGACGCGATGATGTTGCTCCGATGTTATTATAGGAGAAATCATTTGTGGTTATTCCTTTGGCATGCACCCAGAAACCGGTCCTGACCTGTTTAAGATATTCTGCGCCCACAACTGCCTCAAAGCGGGAATCTCCCCATGTATTGTTATACGAGAGAGACATATTGGTAAAGTAATCCTCACCCTTGAACTCACCACGATATACATTTCCCTGTGCCCAAACCCAGGTTGGACAAAACTGCGCATTTCCGGTAGAAGAGAAGGAATAAGAGCCGAAAGCAGATAATATCAAATTTTCAAGGATATTGAATTTCAACCCCAGATGCATATTGAAATTCTGTTCCTTAGAGTCGTTTTTTTCATAAAGGAGTGCTCCGGGGTGGTTGATGTGTGATGCAGCCGAGTTCTTTACCCAATTGCCATTTACATCTGTTCCCGTGGGATATGTCGGATTCTGCGCCGCTGCAGAGTAAAACAACATTCGGGTATCAAAGATGTCGTGTACTGTTGAGGAGTAGCCATATACACCAAAATCACCTATCAGGCGGCCATCAAATGCCTTTTGCGTTGCATCGAGTTTTACCACAAGATTCCTATAGTCGTTCACCTTGACGATGGTCTTATGATCCATAAAGCCAAATGAAGCACGGTAGTTGGAGTTCTCCGAAGCACCACTGAATGCAAGATGATGTTGATGAATATAGCCAGTACGGGTTATTACATCGTGGAAGTTGGTGTTGTAACCACCATCATTGTACTCTAAGCCCAAACTCTTCGCAGTGGCAATATATTCCGGGGCACTGAGCATCTGCAAATGTTTGTACATAGACTCGAGTCCGTAGTTACCATCGTAAGAGATCTGGAACCCCTGTCCTGCACTTTTCTTAGTCTTAATTTCGATGACACCCGAAGCACCACGGGAACCATACATAGCGGTTTCTGTGGCATTCTTCAAAATTGTGAAACTCTCGATATCGGCAGGATATATGGTCGAGAGAGTTGAGATGTCGGATGTCACTCCGTCTATAATTACCAACGGGTCGTTTCCGCCCATAATGGAGGTGGTACCTCGCACACGGATACTGTTCAGCATCGCGAGCCTATCGCTACCATTTGTGGTAACATTTACACCTGCGGACTGACCGCTCAACACATCAAGAGCATTGTTCATCGGGCCCTTCTTGATTTTCTCAGGCTTGATATGCTCCAATGATTTTACTACCGAAACGGAATCTTGTTTCTCACGGATACTCTGTACTTGCGCATCAACTTTTTGAGCACTACAGATGAAAAACATTACAGCAAGACACAGACAAACTCTCCCCATCTTGATTTGTCACATTCCTGTAGATTCCCCAGACCAGAACATTAACAACTCCATGCTATTTTATACATAAAAGACAGATTGGGAATCTGCACAGCTACTATTAAGCCAAAAAGATAAACGCACTGTAAAATCCACCTTTTAGTATATTCACATAGTAACAGTGCAAATATAGTCATTTGATAACATAAACAAAAATTATATATGAAAGATTCGCATTGCAGACAGTAAAATTCCGTCAACGATCAAAGTTCACGTGGAATATCATTTTTTCACAAAGAAGTAATATAACGTAAGCATATTTTAAAAGGTCTATTCTTTGTTTTATAATTAAAGGCAGTTACCTTTGTATAATTTTTAGATTTTTTTCACCCAATGAAAAGAATTACAAGCATAATACGCGAAGAATTAAGCCAGTGCTATTCCACAGATGAAATAGCAGCCCTCACACGCATCATTGCAATAGAGTTGCTTGGTGTGTCGCAAATGGCGTTCTACCTAAAGGATGACATCACACTCACTGCCGAACAGCAAACCCTGCTTGATAATGCCATTGAGCGACTGAAAAAGCAGGAGCCGATACAGTATATTCTCGGTTACTGCGACTTTTGCGGCCTGAGGTTCAAGGTTACCCCGGCTACACTCATTCCGCGCCCCGAGACAAGCGAGCTTGTTGAGTGGATTGCAAGCGAAGCCACAGGGCACGAAAGCATACTGGATATTGGCACAGGCAGCGGTTGCATTGCCATTAGCCTTGCACACAAAATGCCACAGAGCAAAGTAACAGCATGGGATATATCACCCAATGCGCTTGCCGTTGCAACAGAGAACAGCAAAGCAAATGGCTCTGCCGTTGCATTTGAAGAGGTTGACGTTTTGGCATACGAACCCACAAGCGAGCTGTTCGATATAATAGTGAGCAACCCACCTTATATAAAGGAGAACGAAAAGGCTGAAATGCACAGCAACGTGCTCGACTGGGAGCCGCACACAGCCCTGTTTGTGCCCGACAGCGACCCGTTGCTATTCTACCGCACAATAGCCGAAAAAGGCATGCAAATACTAAAGCCCGGCGGCCGTCTCTATTTTGAGATAAACCGCGCCCACGGCAAGGAGACAATGGAAATGCTTGCTGCACTTGGCTATACAGACATTGAACTGCGCAAGGACTTTGCCGACAATGACAGAATGATTAGAGCAGTAAAGTAGATGAACGCATTATACCCCTCCGACTACGGCACCTCCCCTAAGAACAGGGGAGGAATTCACAACTAAAACGCAACAGATGAAAAAGCCCATATCCACCGGTGAAGCACTGAACAAAGCCGCAGCCTACTGCACACTGTGCGAGCGCTGCATAAGCGAGGTGAGCGCGAAGCTCACTGCATGGGGTGTGCCACACGGTGAGCAGGAGAAAATAATAGCAAGGCTCATTGACGAAAACTTCATTGACGAGGCTCGCTATTGCCGTGCCTTCGTCAACGACAAGGTAAAGTTCAACCGTTGGGGGCGCGTAAAGATAACAGCCGCATTGCGCGAGAAGCACTTGCCACAGGAGCACGTCAAAGAGGCATTGGAGGGAATTGACGAGGAGATATACACGCAAGCACTGAAAGAGACAATTGACATCAAACGCCGCGAACTGAAAGGCAAGGATGATTTTGCCACACAGCAGAAAATCATTCGCCACGCAGCAAGCCGCGGCTACGAACCTGCGCTCATAATGAAAACAATAAAGTACAAAGGCGATGAAATGGATTTCTGACCTCATTGACCTCATTTTCCCGCGCCACTGCTGCGTGTGTGGAGAGACTCTGTCGCGACAAGAGCGCGACATATGTCTCAACTGCCTGTATACCCTGCCAAAGATTGAAGCGCAGCACAAACAGGAGATTGAGCAGACGTTCTGGGGAAAAATTGAGATTGAGCATGCCGCATCGTTCATCTACTACCGCAAAGGGTCGCCATACAACGCGTTGATGCACAAACTGAAGTACAAAGACGCTCCCGAAGTGGGTACCCGCCTGGCCGAGATGGCTGCAAAAGAGTTGCTCGACAGCAGTTTCTTCGACGGCATAACACGCATTGTTCCACTGCCACTTTCAAAGAAGAAACAGCGCAAGAGAGGGTATAACCAGAGCGAGTACATTGCGCGCGGGTTATCAAACATCACCGGTATACCGGTTGACACAACGCTCATGAAACGCGACATTGCCAACGAGACGCAGACACACAAGAACCGCGACGAGCGTTGGGAGAATGTAAAGGACATCTTCTCGGTAAACACGGAGCGTGCATTGGAGAACGAGCATATTCTGTTGGTAGACGACATCCTCACCACCGGCGCAACTCTCTGCAGTTGTGCAAGCACATTGCAAAATAATTGCGGTTGCAAAATAAGTATCTTCACGCTTGCATACACCTATAACGGTTTTTAAAAGGGAGCAAAAGGGCAACCGTATAAAACAATCAATGGGAGCCTTTTGGGTTCCCATTGATTTTATCATGCACAACAGTGCCACTCTTATGCCACAGTCCACTTGCAACGGACGGGAGACACAATGGCACCCTCCTCTTTCAACAGTTTCATGGCCTTGTCCACCTCCTTGCGGTCAATGCCGCTGAGTTCTGCAATCTTGCCTGCGTTCAAAGGCTCGCCGGCCTCTCTCATTGTTGCCAATACTTTCTCTTTTATCTCCATAATAAAAACTTTTTTAATTGTTAACGATTATTGTTCCTTATACTCAATGTAACATCGATATATGAGCGTTTGCCATTGATATAGTCGGCATAAAGCGACTCGGGGTCACGTCCCTTGAGTATGTGGCATTTGCCACACAGCTCGCAATTTCCCATACACTGCCACTGAGCCTGTACAAAAGCACGTCGCTCGTCCATGGTTGAGCATTCTATATCAGGTGTTACCATATCAACATTGTAATCGTTGCAAATTTACAATAAAAATCCATAAATCTTTAAAAGATAGATTTAAAAAAACTTAAACAAAAGGCAAAGCAACATAAAAAAATAGAATTTCATAAATATATAACATTGATAACAGACAAAATGAGTAAAGCGCAAATTATTATACTCTAAACGAATAATAAGTAAGATTTTATTTCATTTCAAACATTTTAATATATATTTGCATTTGTTGAATTCTATTTACTTTTTTTTGACAAACACCGGTTCCACATATGCGCAATACAATAAAGAATATTATTTGGAAATTTTTAGAAATCGCATTACTCGCCATATGTATAATTACGTATGTAGTTGGTATCTTTTGGCAGAAACAGTGTTTTGAAATCATTGTCGGTGCTATTGGTCTCATATACTGCATACGGTACTTTATTGTTTTCTGCAAACCCATAAAACGTGATTGGCTTTTGACAAGAGGAAACTTCTTGGGCAAGGTCATAAAATTTGTATTGTTCATACCTGTAACAATCACAGCAATCGTTCATCTTGTCAACATCGCCATTACCGACAAACATTGTGCCAAAGAAGATTATCAATGCCTATCAAGCAAAGAATTGGTCTACGAAGATAATCTATATAAAGAGGAGTATTCAGGAATAGACACATTAGGTATCATAACATGCAATGAAGAAGGAAAGAGTTGCACCATACTCAAGCAATCAAACTTGCCGGACTCTATAAAGGAAAAACAGGAAAACCCATCACTGTTGTGGACTGTATACTACCATTTTATCGACCCGGGGAACCAACATATGACAACAACGCACAGAGGGCGTATCATTTCCAGCATTATTGCCACATTGGGTTTTCTTCTCCTTAACGGCCTATTGATTTCAATGCTCATCAGTTGGATTGACCGACGCAGGGAGCAATGGCTAAAAGGAGAGGTCAAATACAAACGTTTTCTACGTAGAGCAAAAAAGAAATTCTACATAGTCATTGGTGGAAACGATGTTGCCATTGGAATCGTCAGCGAGCTGTTCGTCAATAACAAGGTCAAAAAGTTGCCTTACATAGTTATCCAAACCCTACGCGATGTAGAAAGCTTCAGGCGTGAACTCTTCTCGGGACTGACAGAGGAGCAACAGAAACATATAATCATATATTATGGCAACCGCACTTCTAAAGATGACATTGCATATTTACACATTGAGAATGCAATAGAAGTTTTTGTCATTGGCGAGGATACAAGAACCGATGACATTGAGTCGTATCATGACACAATGAACATGAAATGTTTGAGATTAATCAATGACGAAATCAAAAATTCCCAAGCATTCAAGAAAGGGGAAGAACTGGTTTGTCGCGTTATGTTCGAATACCAGACCTCATTCAATGTTCTTCAAGTAACAGATATCAATGTTGATAAAATAAAGTTCCTGCCCTTCAATTACTATGAGATGTGGGCTCAAAATGTTCTTGTATGCCAAGAACTTAAAGGAAATGGCAAGTATTTGCCTCTTGAAGGATTTGATGGCATAAAACCAGATGACAATAATTTTGTACATCTTGTAATTGTAGGAATGTCACGCATGGGAGTGGCTATGGCAATAGAAGCAGCACATTTATGCCACTATCCAAATTATGAGAATAAACAGATACGTACAAAAATCACCTTCATAGACAAGAATGCAGCAGAGGAAAAGAACTTCTTCATAGGACGTTTCAAGGAACTGTTTGCGCTTTCACATTGGCGATATGGCAACATCAATGAAAACGGAGTCTTGGAATGGAATCCACAGGACATCCACATCCCGGTTGGTTTTGACTACCTGGGAGGTGACTTCCTTGACATTGAGTGGGAATTCATAAATGGTTCTGTTGAAAATCCGGCTATACAAAAATATCTGGAAGATGCAAGCAGAAACATGAATGCAAAAATGACAATTGCAATATGTCTGCCAGAAAATAGTCGTGCAATAGCAGCTGCTACATATTTACCGAGTTGTATATATGAAGAAACTTCTACACAACAAGTATTGGTTTATCAAAGATTAGACGACGAACTGCTCAATCAAATAAACTATAAAGGCAGATATTCAGAAAAACTCAAAGCTTTTGGAATGGCAAAAAAATGCTATAATCTTTCTTTAACAGAGATGGCAGAAAGTATTTCCAAAAAAGTTGGAGATGCATATGACCAATTTGTTTGGGAGCAGATGAAAAAGCGCTATAAAAAATTGACAGACGAAGATTATGATAAAATCTCCAATGGTTATTATAGCATAAGTTCTGACAAGAATAAAGAAAAAATCAAAAAAGGATGTGACGAGTGGATAAAAGAAAACCGTGGAAAAATAAAATATTCTGAAGTAATGGAATCTTTTAAATATCCCAGAGCCAATATGTATAAAACCAACGATAAACCAAAGTCTGCAAAGATGTGGTCAAATCAGTATAACATCTATTCAATGTTCAGTAAATTCAGATGTTTTGGAACAGACCCGTCAAAAGGATTTGAAGGTTCAATGATGAAAAAATTGGGAGAAGTAGAACACAACAGATGGGTTTTAGAGCAATTGTTGCTGCGCTACCGTCCTTTAACATACGACGAACAGATGAAAGCAAAAATTACCGACCTTTATTCGTCTGCTATGGAGAAAAATAGATTAAAAAAGAATTTTGCTCATCTTGATATCTGTTCAAACAGCAAATTGAAAGAAATTGATTGCAACGTAATGGAACTGGACGAAACGTTGATAAAAGTGTTGCCTACAGCGTACACATCATATCTTAAAGAGTAACAAACAATGACCGACCAACAAATAATTGAAGCATTGATTGCTCGGGACGAGCGAGTGACGCAGCAGTTCTTTTTCAAGAGTTGCCGCCCGCTTTTCATGAGCATAATGCGTAATGTATTCTCCTATGAGGTTGACTACGATGAATTTGTAAACGAATTCTATCTGCACCTAATGGAAAACGATGCATATCGTTTAAGACAGTTCCAAGGTCGTAGCACTATCTATCAGTGGATGAAAGTAATTGCTATTCGCTACTTTATTGCAAAGCGCAATAACATGATAGATATGGAACCCAAAGTGAATCTTTTTGAGAATGAGATACATGAAGACACCGTCAATGAGGCGGCGACTAATGCAAAAATGGATATAGAGCACCTGTTTTCAATGATGCCGAACAAGCGCTATGTCCATGTAATAAGACGATTGGTCCTGGAAGAAGCCGAGCCAAAGGTTGTGGCTGCGGAACTAATGACCAATGTAGACAATTTGTATAACATAAAAAAACGTGCCATTGCAGCCTTGACTGAAATTGCACTTAAGGAGATTGGGAAGTATGAAGAAGAAATCGGTAAATAACATCCCGGCAGAGGTGTTGGCAGCATTCCTTGAGGGAAATGCGAGCGCACAGGAGTGCAAAGAGATACTCGAAACACTACCCCACGATGCTGAATTAAGAGAATTGCTACGTATTTCTCAATTAGTAGACGCCGAATTGGGAAAACTGCCCAATGAATGCGAGCCTATCCCAATGACGGCTATTGCAGCCACATGCAACAGCGAGAATTTATGCAGCCTTGAGTGTGAGAAATATATACTCCGCAAGTTTAATATAGAGTTTGACGAAGAACAACTGCTGCAAAATGCAATTAAAAATGGTTGGCAGAAAGAAACCGGAACTGCGCTACATAATGTAGGACGCCACTTAGAGGCAAAAGGCCTTGCTGTTGCCCGCCAATATAATGCCTCTTTTGACGATATAGCAAATGCTCTCAATGCAAATGATAGCGTAATAGTTGCCGTTGATGGCGGAGAGTTACTGGGGAATAGAACCGAAGAGATTATCGAGGACATATTGATTGGTGAGGTTCCCGACCACACAGTGGTTGTCCTCTCCTGTGACACAGTCAACAATTGCGTGATAATACATGACCCCAACTCACCAAACAGCGAGGACACATACCCCATCGAACAATTCGTCGATGCATGGAACGATTCAAAAAACTATTTAGTAACCATAAACACAAAAGATATGAAAACATACACTCCAAGACCTATTGACCTGACAGATGTACAACTGGCAGAGGACCTGAACGAACTGCGTGAAGCAATTGCGGAGAATGCCCACGAAGTATGGGCTGCTGAACGCCTTGCACAAGGTTGGAGCTATGGACCGGAGCGTAACGATGCCAAGAAAGAGAACCCTTGCATGGTACCCTATTCACAACTGCCTGAGAAAGAAAAGGATTTCGACCGCAACATGGCCATGGACACAATCAAGCTGCTGAAGAAATTGGGTTATGATTTGATTAAGCGCGAAGACACTGAACTTTACAGAATACTAAGAGAGCGCATCCGTAACTCACAGCAGGAGTTCCACTGCCCCAAGTGCAATGCAATCATCTACAAGAAACAGGTGTTCTGTGATAAGTGTGGACACAAGATAGACATCGACTGGTCATTGTACGAATAAAACAAGCTATATTCAACTTTCATCTCATCAAACAATTCATACACTCTTGTAGCATAAAAAATATCATGGACAAAACGCAAATCAAAGAACTGTGCATAAAGAAAGAGAGGGAGATACTTGACAAATACTTTGGAAACATTGTCAATGAAGCAGCCCATGAGCAGCCCGAAAGCATAGGAGAATATGACAAAGAACTACCATTGAGAATAGAATGTGAATACAAAGAGTTCCTGCGGGCACTTTGGCAAGAGATAGCGCCCAATGACCCACGCTCGCTAGAAGATATTCTCAATCACCCTAAGCTGCGCCAGCTAATGACCGATGATGACAGAGAAACGGTGGACAATGCATATAAAGATGCAGTGGAGCAGACACTTTGGGAAAGAATAACACACACCAATCACAAAGATGTCACATACTATAAAGCCATGCTAGAGGAGTATACCCACGAGCTGCTCCTTTGCGCAAGATGTGATTTCCTTGAAGAGGCTATTGGGGAGGAGATTAGAGGAATGGTTTTTAAATAGCGGAACTTTTGGCATATCCTCAACTCAGTCAAAGGGATGCAACATTAAAAATATGCCCTATCAGTATTGAGCCACGTGCTGACCTGCCAAGTGATATGAAAGAAGTATATAATTTTGAAGTGATATAGTAAATGAGAGTTTTTGCGAACTGTTAATTGTTAGCATTTTGATTCTTCTTTAATATAATTTTAATTCAGACATTCCTATAGATATGTTCGTAACACCCCTAAAATTTGATCAAGTCCTTGATAGGTTCTATTATCAATATCAATATGACCTTATGCTACTTTTTGTAAGTAGTTTCGATGATAATGACAAAAGTATCCTCCGTGAAATAGTTGATAATGCATGGAGAATAGACCGCATAACAGGGAATAGAATATGTTTTTTTTATTTCATCAATAATTCATATGATAAAATGAACGAAAACCTGACGAGATGGGTGAAAAATTTATCTGATTGGCACCCTCTATATGGTGAGGGTGTTAGTGTAACAATGCAAACAGCCGATGATATCTGTAATCATTTTGGGCTGCTTCGTTCAAGTCTCCCAGCATTCATTCTTATTAGTCGGGATAAAAAAATAAAACCGCAAGTTTTTACTATATATAACTATAATGATCTTGAGGATTTTCTCACACCCCTAAATATTTTGCATTCATTTTTGGAAGACAACAATGCTATTGTTTCTCAATATAATAGTGAAAGACGTAGAAATGTTATTTTACAACAAGATGTTGATAGAAGAAATGAAAAACGTAAATCTTGGAATATTGCATTACAAAGATTGGAAAGGAAAAAAGCAAAGGAGTTACAACTAGGAATGGACGAGAAAGCAAATGAACGAGATAGAGATATACAATACTTCAAGGTAAAATTAGAAGAAAATCCTACACTTGTGGTTCAAGGTGAAGATGAAAGTGTACTTTTTCCAAATGAAGAACTGCACTTTATTAGAGAAAAATCAATAGAACGTTTAGATATTTCGCTTAACTCCCACCACGGAGAGAGTTTAATAACATTGATACAAGATACCAAGAATTATTATAGCGCCATATTGCAGATATGGGATTTGGTAAGAACACGTAAAGCTCGTATTTCTAGGGTGATAGAAAAAATACGCAACGAAATCAACGAGCGAGGTTTCGATATATTCATTTCATGTAAGAGCCAAGATTATGCATTAGCATATGATTTATATAAATTCTTGGATTCTAATGGTTTTAGGCCTTTTCTTGCAGATAAGTCTATTAAAGAAATAGGAATTGACCAATATACAGCTCTTATAGGAGAAGTGATAAATGTATGTGACAATATGATCGTTTTTGCGACTCGTATTGATTATATTGAGACACCATATGTTGCTGCAGAGTGGCACACTTTTGTAAATGACATAAATACAGGACATAAGCCAAACGCAAAAATTGTTAATATTCTATCATCTGAAATCAATATCCATAGTATTCCTGCTTGGCTTAGAGATAAACAATGTTTTACAACTGAAAATTACAAGGACAACTTGTTATATTTTCTTAATCTTAAGAATAATAAAAACAGATTCTTGCAATCTAAACAAGTAAAACAGAATGAAGGTTCCTTTAACTATGAATCAAATAGAGAGAGTAAAAACGTCGTGATTGATAACTCACAAGAACAGGATTCCGAAGTACATAAAACATTCTTTCAACGACTTAAATCTATTTTTAAGAAATAGACCTTTAACAAAAAATGGAACCAATAATAATTTTTCTAACCGCGCTACTACCCATAGCTATCCTTGTGTATTATATATACCAAAAGGACAAGAAATCACCAGAGCCAACAGGACAATTGTTAAAAGCATTCTTTTATGGAATATTGTCTATTCCATTGTCCTTTTGTATGTCAATACCATTAGGATTGATTGGTGTATATCCTACTGAGGCGACAAGCATCTTTGGAAGTGTGAGTGCGACATTCTTTGGTGCAGCGATACCCGAGGAGATTGCCAAGTTTTTCCTATTATGGTTGGTGCTGCGCAAAAACAGATTCTTTGACGAAAAGATGGACGGTATTGTATATGCAGTATGCATTTCGCTTGGTTTCGCTGCATTAGAAAATATCATGTACTTGTTCTCTAATGTAGAATCATATCTGTCGGTAGGTATCACCCGCGCCATATTCGCCGTGCCCGGACATTTCTGTTTCGGCATACTTATGGGATACTATTATTCACTTGCCAAATTCTATCCCAAGACACCATTGAAGAATAAGATTCTTATATTGGTTGCACCTATCATCGTTCATGGACTCTACGATTCAATATTGTTCATAACAGACGTAACACCTGCCATCAGTGGCATTCTAACAATTGTATTTCTGGTATTCTGCCACAAGATGTGGAAGTATGGAGGTAGCAGAATCAAGGAACTTATTTTAAGGGATAGTACCGAAAACATAGAGATGACGAAACTGTAATATCGGTTCCAACACTTATTTAAATACAATAAAAGCAAAATGACGATGAAACATAATTATGATATTTTTATAAGCTACCGCCGCAGTTCTTACGAAACAGCAAACCTGATAGCGACACGCTTGAAATCGGCCGGATACAGAGTATTCTTTGACCTCGAATCTATGCGCTCGGGACCATTCAATGAACAATTGTTCAATATAATAGAAGGATGTCGTGACTTTGTTATTGTATTACCCACTGATGCTCTCGAACGGTGTAGCAATGAAGAAGACTGGGTGCGCAAAGAGGTGTTGTGCGCAATGAGTCACAAAAAAAACATTATACCGGTAATGCTCAGCGGCTTTGTATGGCCGAATCCAATGCCGCAAGGTATGGAAGAGCTACGCAACTACCAGGCTGTTGCAGCCGGTTCAATTGAGTATTTCGATATGTCTATGAAACGCCTTGAAAGCTATTTGAGCAGTACAAGACATACCAAACAGAGGATTTTTGCTAAATGGTTCATTCTCTCCACGCTATCCATCGCCGCAATACTTCTTTCACTCTTCTTCGTTTTCCGTTCAATAGCAAAACCGTTATGCAAAGAGTTCGCACAACACCAGACACTATACGCCGGTATAGCAGACTTTCTGATAGATGACAACAAGAAACTTGCCTTAGCTATGGATGAATATAAATCGAACAGCAATAAGGATGATTTGTTTTCTCAAATAGATGTTATCAAAAGCAATATTGAATATTATAAGAGTAACAGTATTGCAAGTGTAAAATACACAGCTTGGCAAAAATTCCTTCTTTCATTGTATGGTATAAATGAATTTGAATCACATTCCGTCAATGAGCATTTGTCAACAATGTATATGTTCATCAATGAAACAATAGAGCTAATCACAGAACTGACCACTGAAACCGAAGACAACAATCTTTTTCCATCCGAATTGAAACTAATTGATATGAGTTTCAAAGAATTAACACATTTAGGAAACATTCTATATTACTCATATTTACAAATCATAAGCAAGTTGCCGGAATCAGTCCTGGAGGAAAGCAATGAACTCCGTTCAAAATTTGTCAATATGCCAAAAACAGCTTTGGGAGCAAAAGAGTCGGAATATGAGATTTTAATTAAACAGGAGTTTGAACAATTATCGGGTTATGTATCTGAAATGAATGAAGACAACAAAAAAGCCGAAGATGAACTGTACAAGTCAGAAATAAAACTGGATTCTCTCAACAATGTCTATCTGAAAAAGCTTTTGGAATATGACAGCACAAACGTGCAAGATTATGATGAAATAAAGAAAATGTGCACTATACAGGCTGCAGATGAGCAAGGGCTCAAATGGCTTAAAATCCGTTACTGGGGAGGATTCTTGAACGATATTTCATTAGTGTATTACGGATTTAAAGAACTCGATGCAGGTAAGGAAGCGTCAATCAACCCCATGACAGCTTATAGCAACATAAAGTCTATGCTCACTACATTTGAAGAGTGTTATCCCGAAAGCAAAGATTATGTAGCTTCGGCAAAGCAGTTTTTTATTGAAATTGCAGAAGGCAAACGTGAATATTCAGGAGTGACAATACATGCAATATACGGTGATGAAACACATGCAATATTTAAGAAAGGCGATATAATCATTGGATATGATGGTAATGAAATAAAAAATCTTGAAGAACTGAAAACGGCATACACAACCAACGACAAAGGCGATATCACATTCTTGAGATTGACAGACGGAAAGTTTGTTGAACACAAAAAGCAGATAACAGACACCGACATTGTTGGTTTCCTTGACTTGACAGAACAAATATAAATTTTATATACGCTGACAGATTCCGCATCAGAAATTGTTCTATAATATAAAAACCCAAAACACAAGGAACAATGAAAAAGAATTATGTACCGCAGCCGGTGAACACAAATGACGTACAGTTGCCGGCAGAGTTGGATGAGCTTGTAGAAAAGATTGCAAAAAACGTACACGACGTGTGGGCGCAGAGCCGAATGGAGCAGGGCTGGGCCTATGGCGAGGAGCGCAATGACACCTTGAAGACCCACCCTTGCCTGGTGCCCTACGAGGAGCTGCCCGAGGTGGAGAAGGCATATGACCGCGACACAGCTTTTGGAACCCTGAAACTGATAACAAAACTGGGATTCAAGATTACGAAAGAGTAATTTGCATACAAACTCCTGAACAAACGACAGAATCGGATGATAGATTCTGCCGTTTGTTTTACTCTTAAAAAGAAATAACTGTACAAAAACGTATAAACAAGACATGGAAAAACAGAAATACATGTATACGGTATTCTCCGAGACCGGCAAGAGAATAGCAAACCAGGATATTTGCCGTGTTGTTGAAATGCCCGAAGAGAACCGCTGCCTGCTGGTTGTGTGCGACGGCATGGGAGGCCACGCTATGGGCGATGCAGCAGCCGAGACTGTGTGCAATGCTGTATGCAATTTCTGGGAAGATACCCCCGGCACGAATGATTGCGAGGAAAAGGTATTGACAGCATTTGCACATGCAAGCGAAGCTCTTTACTACCGTTCAAGGATGGTACGTCCAATTGAGATGGGAACAACACTCGTAATGGCAAGTGTGGAGAATAACACGGTAACCATAGCACATTGCGGCGACAGCAGATGCTACCTGTTGCGCAATGGCGAGGTTGTACACCAGACAACCGACCACTCCCGTCCGGGAACAGAGATTGTTACACGCTGTTTCTTCTCAATGGACCCGGAAGTTGCAATCCCGGACATCACCCGCATTGAGGTGGAGAAAGGCGACAGGATATTCCTTTGCACCGATGGTGTGTACAAGGCCATGGCGCCACAGATACTCGCAGCACGTCTGCAAGACGACAAAACGCTGGAGGATGTTGTTGACGTGATAAAGTTCATGTGCGAGAAACTCTCCACCGACAACTACAGTGGGATATTGTATGAAGTCATGTAATGAAATTAGCAACGACACTGATAGAATTCCATCATCTGCACTCTCTATAATAGCAAATAAAAACAAACATCAATATTCATTTAACAAAAAAATTACTATGGAAAAGGACCCGAAACCAAATGCAAGACAAGTTGCAATCAAGATTAGCTTTGTAGCCCTGATAACACTGTTGATGCTCATCCCTTTGGCTATGATAACGGGAGTCATTGAAGAGCGTGAAGAGACCAAGGATAAGGTCATACAAGAGGTGGCCTTCTCATATGGCAAACAGCAGACAGTGTTCGCACCTAAATTGATTTCGCATGTCATTGAAGAGATAGAGATTACAAATGTAAAAGGTGAAATAGAGAAAGATAAGTACGCCGAGGATTACAGCAAAAACTGTAAAACGCTTGATTACAAGGCTAATGTAGAGACAGATATTCTGCATCGTTCCATTTATGATGTGATTGTGTACAACTCTAAAGTCACTGTATCGGGAGAGTTTACAGTCACTGAAAAAGCAATCAAAGCAAAAGAGAACTTATTCCGTTTTGAGATTACCGACCAGAAAGGTTTCAGTAATCCGTCACAACTCACTTTTGGCAACCGCACATTCGACATCAACAAAAAGAATGACTATTATGAAGCAGTAGTCCTGATACCGGATAATATAGAGGCCGGCAGCAGTGTGGATTTTACATTCTCATTTGAACTGAAAGGTACAGAATCGCTCTTTTTCAGACCCTCGGACGAAGGAAACACATCGCTTGCCATGAGTTCTGCCTACCCGCACCCAAGCTTTCAGGGTGAGCTGTTACCTAACAGCAGAGAGGTGCGTGATGATGGTTTCTACGCAACATGGAATGCTTCGGAACACAACAGTGCAAGTTTCTACGATATGGGTGTGAAGTTTGTAGACCCGGCAAACCCCTACCAACAGTCAATGCGCTCTGTCAAATATGGAATGCTCATCATAATTCTGGTATTTGTAGCCGGCATGTTGGTAGAGTTCCTCACACGAAAGGAAATCAACCCCATCCAATATGCCGTAATCGGCCTGTCGCTCGTGCTGTTCTACTCGTTGCTCATAGCATTCTCCGAGTTCATCGCCTTTGGTGTGGCATACACAATTTCTGCATCAATGACCACCGTCGCACTGATGCTCTACTATAAAGGCATCCTGAAGAACCGTAGTGCATACATGCTTGGCGGATTTGTAGCCCTGGTGTACGTACTCAACTATATACTGCTGCAGATGGAGACCTATGCACTACTCTCGGGCTCTCTGGTATTCTTCCTGCTCCTTTGTGCAGTAATGTACCTCACAAGCAACATAAACAATAAAGAGCTCCCTAAAACAGAATAAAGATAAAAGTAACCCGTTTACAGGGTCTTACAATCACAATAATGCAGATAGCACCCCGCTATCTGCATTATTGCCTTATCAGCAATTTCACTTGCTGTTAAAATACAGCAACCGGAACAAGCGTCTCGTCATAGGGCCAATGCGGCTGATGGAACAAGAGCCGTTCCTTGCCATCGATGCCGTCCCAGTTCACATGCTTGAGTCCATTGAACGAAGGTGCGCCGAACTCGAACGAGCGGCCATAGAGCACCACCGCAGCGCGCTCCTCATCTATGCGCCACAGCCCGCCACCATAGGGACAATCCTCGTCCCACCGCAAAAGATTGCGGTGATGATATACATTGCCGAACCTCAGTTCGCCATCACCTGTTATTATGAATTTCTGATACATAGCATTCTAACTAAAAAACTGAAAATCCGTCCATTTTGACAGTTTGGCAAAGTTAACCATTATGCAGCAATATCCATAGCCTATAAAAACCTTTTTATACACAGCACTCAATAATACAATTATTCCGTTTTCCGTTTTTTTAGCCATGCATACAGATATTTATATTACATTTGCAAAAACAGAAACATATATAATGACATCATGCAACATACATTCAAGGAGAAGGTAGTTATTGTAACAGGCGGTGCAAACGGCATTGGCAAATGCATTGCCGGTGAGTTCCGCGCATGTGGCGCCACCGTCTATGTTATAGACAAGCAGGAGGGCGACGGCCACTATGTGGGCGACATTGCCAAGAAAGAGGTGCTTGAGGCATTCGCTGCCGAAATCCTTGCAAAGCACGACAAGGTGGACTGCATAATAAACAATGCTTTGCCGCTGATGAAAGGCATTGACGAGTGCACATACGAGGAGTTCCAGTATGCCCTGAGCGTAGGTGTCACTGCCCCGTTCTACCTTGTCAAGCTGCTGCAGACACACTTGGCTGCGGGAGCATCAATAGTCAACATCTCCTCGTCGCGCGACCGCATGAGCCAGCCGCAAAGCGAGAGCTACACGGCGGCCAAAGGCGGCATTGCCGCACTCACCCACTCCCTTGCAGTGAGCCTTGCCGGCAAGGCAAGAGTAAACTCCATATCACCGGGGTGGATTGACACCACCGGCACCACATACGATGGCCCAGATGCCACACAGCAACCTGCAGGGCGCGTTGGCAATCCAAAGGACATTGCCCACATGGTGCTGTTCCTTTGCAGCGACAAGGCAGGGTTCATCACCGGCGAAAACATATGCATAGACGGCGGAATGACCAGGCATATGATATACCACGGCGACCACGGCTGGAGACTTGAAAAATAAAGACAGCAAGAATACTAAAAGGCAAAACGCGGAAAAGAAGAGAGATTAACCAAGCAACTGTTTAAATTTCTTTTAAAAAATATTACATTTGCATCCATAGGATATTACAAACAAACATAAAAACACTTTTTATGGCTTTACATATAATTGACCACCCGTTGGTGCTGCACAAGCTCAGCATCATGCGCAATAAAGAGACCTCAACCATAAAGTTCCGCGAGCTGTTGAAGGAGATATCAACACTCATGGGATACGAGGTGACCCGTGATTTCCCATTGACATATGAGGAGATTGAGACACCGCTAATGAAGATGAATGCCCCAAAGATTTCGGGCAAGAAGGTTGTCATTGCACCAATCCTGCGTGCCGGCCTTGGAATGGTAGAGGGTCTTTTGACACTCATCCCATCGGCACGTGTGGGCCACATTGGCATGTACCGCGACGAGGAGACCTGCGAGCCGGTATTCTATTACTACAAGATGCCAGCAAACAAGGAGCGCCTTGTTATTGTGACAGACCCCATGCTTGCCACCGGCGGCAGTGCCTGCGATGCCATCAGACGCCTGAAGAACGACGGCTACACCAACATACGTCTCATGTGCCTTGTGGCATCGCCACAAGGAGTGAAAGCCGTGACCGAGCAGCACCCCGATGTTGACATCTACCTCGCTGCGATGGACGAAGGAATGAACGAGAGGAACTACATCCTTCCCGGCCTTGGCGATGCCGGCGACAGAATCTTCGGCACGAAATAAGAACAGCAATAATTGAAGTTTTCTTTATTATCAAACGCTTTTAGATTAGCAATAATATAGCAGTTGACCCAAAATGTTATTTTTCGGGCAAACTCCCAACAGCGCAGTCAAAGAATCTATACTGCTGCAAACGGGATGTCTCCACTACGGTCGACATGACATCTTCACGTTTTTTCGGAATATGGGCCAACTGCTATATTATTGCCTTTATATTTTTCACAGCATTGGCTGACCTTAGCAAAGCATATTCCATCAAATTACACTTCGGACGATATATCACCTTCCAACGGAGGCAATCCCTGCAAATCCATCGGGAATCTTTTTTCACCAGGCTTTGTCGGGAGGACAAGACCCGCTGTCGTAAAGATGCCCGATTGGGTCATTTGTGGTATTTCTACAATATCATCGATATCCATATCTACAATGCCCTTAGCTTCGAGTTGCTGTTGCAAATCACGAAGCTCGGCATCGCACTGCGGACAGGTTCCCGGACATCCGCCTTTATGCGTACACTCTGCCGGGGTATATTCCAACCCATACTGCTCGGCAACCGCCTTCCTTATTCCCTTCAATATCTCACACTTCTCTTTTCCTGCATCCATAGCCAAAATAAGTTTATCTTTTTATGTATTGTACAAGGGCTACGTCATTGAACCCAATTTCCTTAATCCTCTTCACATCCCCCTCAAGGTCAGCATAATCATTATAACCGGGAATACGAGGTATCTTTACCGTGACACGTTCCTGTGGTACAAGCCGACTCAAGAAGAGCAGATTACTCAACTCATCCGACACACAGCCCGTATACTCCATGTAAACACGGGCATCAAGCGACTTGACATCAACTATCCAATGGTCAACCACAGCAGCAAGGCTTTCAATGGTGTATTGCGGACATCGCAGGCAACTCTCCAATGTTATACTCCACTTGGCGCCACATAGTTTCTTGAACTCAATTATGAACTTATGATAAAGCGTGGGCTCTCCGCCGCCAAAGCAGATACCGCCGCCCGTTGCCTGGAAATAGATATCATCGACCTTCACCATGTCATACAGTTCCTGTGGGGTCAACATCATCACCCCGTCGGCCGGTGTAACGCCGTCGCCTGCATATACCGGTTCATGGCACTGCGGGTTGAGGCAGTATCTGCAACCTAACGGACAACGCATAAAAGTGACCAATGTAGTCACACCCTTGCCGTCTGTCCCCATGCGTAGCCTGCTGACGGCAAATATCGGAGCTTTTATTTCCGTTGCACTCATATATGATACATTATTGCCGACAGTATGCAGAAAACCTTTCTACACTAATCGACATTTTATATATAATTAATTGTTTGTCAGCGCAAAAATAAGAAGAAATATTGCAAAACAAAAAATAATGGTTACATTTGCCAAGTACCCAATCCCGACAGAGATATCTGACGGCAATTATATACCTAATAAGCAGTAAAAATATGAGAGAATTTTATACAGACATGGGAGTCAGGCAGTATGTCAATCCCGATGACATGGACGTTCTCGATGAACTGGCCCAGGCCGGTGACCCCGTTGCATGCTACAAACTGGCAAAGGTGGACCTTGCCTATCGTTTTGAACAGGATTCAGTGGACGCCGCATATGGACTGCTCAAGAAGGCACAGGCAGGCGGTGTGGTTGAAGCCGACGTTGAGATAGCGCTCATGTATTTCCGTGGTGAGATTGAGCCATACAACCCCAAGGAGGGAGAAAGGCTGCTGATGAGTGCCCTTGAAAAAAAGAATGAGTATGCGGCATACGTATACCTCATGAACCTGATATTCGGCCGCTATGGCTACAGCGTGGAGATTGACCTTGCCGACAGGACCCTTGATGCATTGATGGCGCAGAGCGACAACCCGCACTGGTTCCGTCTGAAAGGTGACACACAGCTTGCCATGAAGAATATACGCGAGGCCGAAGAATGGTACAAGAAGGCTGTAGACGGCGGTGTGGTTGATGCATACAGCGACCTTGCCATTGTCCGTGGACTCGATGACGGTGGAGAGATTGCCGACTGGGATGTTTATACCTCAACCATTGAAGAGGGCGCCGACAAGGGCGACATGCTTTCACTGCATTTCATGACACTGAACCTGTGCAGTGCATACGATGAGATTGACCCCGATGACAAGGAAGAGCGTGACAGTTGCCGCGAGTCAATCATCGAGTGCCTCGAATGTTGCAACATAGACATGTCGTACAAGCTGCTTGGCGACATACACAGAGAGGGACGGTATGGAGTTACGGTAGACTATCTCAAGGCATGGGAATACTATGAGAAGGGCGCACGGTTCAACATGGCAAGCTGCTACGAGAAGATGCATGACATGCTCCGTTGCAAAGAGGTGACCGGCGAGAACAGCGAAGAGACCATGTATGTCTATGCCCTCCTGGGTGCCAGACTCCAAAGCAAAAGGATGATTGTAGAGACCGTAGAGGCTTACAATAGAGGACATCTTACACAATTTGCCGCCGAGATTGAGATGTATCACATACCGGCCTACAATGCCATCCCCGATGACGAGGAGCTCGATGACGACGAGGATGAACTCCCCGATGACGATGGCCGATACGATGCTTGGGCATAAACTTCAAATGACAACAAACAAAACACAATAGACTATGGCAATAAACATCAACATAAAGCCTACCGACGAGGACCTCACCGGCAAGAGCCATTGGTGGGGATTCCCCGACCTCCCCGACAATGTCGACTGGCCATGCCTTGAAGAGGATTTTCTGCTGACCTTCGTATGCCAGATACGTCTGGAGGATATTGCACACCTTGACCCCGAAGGAGCACTGCCACACAAGGGCATGCTCTGGTTCTTTGCCAACCTGGACTATTTCCTTGGCGAGGACGATGCTCCATGCAGTGGAATGGGAGAATGGGAAGAGAGAGAGTTCAAGGTTATATACTCCGAGGAGTGTGAAAAGCTAAACACACACCAATACTATTGGGAGGACGGTTCACCGGCCGTATTGCCCGCCGAAAAGATGGAGTTCGAGGAGTGTGATACCGAAGCCTTCGGGTTCAAGCTTCTTGGCATGCCCGCAATGACTGAAGGATATGAGAATGAAAACGAGGGAATGATATCGTTGCTGCAGCTCGACGAGGATGACCGCTGGCATCTGCGTTTCTTCGACTGCGGCACAATAAACTTCATGATGCCCGTCGAGAGCCTCAAAGAACGCGATTTCTCCAAAGCATCACTCTATCTGCATTCGTCATGAGATAGCATCACCCACGCAGACTGCATGAGAAAAACACAATTGAGCCTGAAAGTCGTTGACTTTCAGGCTCAATTGTGTATAACCTGTCAATATTTACTTTGCCTCCTTAATGAGATATACTATCACAGGCAAGTGGTCGCTGTAACCGTTGAGCCACACACCACCGGCATGTGTACGTTTGGTATTTCCCTTGTAACGTCCCTCTTGCTGGAACATGTATCCGCGTGAGAAAATCTCGGTCTTGTAGAGTTTCAATGTAGAGCGGTCGGCACCAAGCAGATTTCCACTGACAACCACCTGGTCGAAAAGGTTCCACTTGCCCTTGTACTTCAATGTTCCCATACCCTTCTTGCGCAGGATGTTCCACCATGGATTGTAGAGGTCGCTCGCAGCCTTTATCTCCTCTCTTTCACGCACAGCACCAAGACAGCTCTTCATGCTCTTGTTGTCGGGGTCGTCATTCATGTCACCCATGATGAGCACCTTGGTATCGGGCATAGTGGCCATGATTGAATCCTTCAACTCCTTCACAAGCACACCCGCACGCTCGCGGGCCGGTGACTTTGCATAGCGCGAAGGCCAGTGGTTTACAATAATGTGAACGACCTCGCCACCCATCTCACCGCTTACAATAAGGAAACCACGTGTCTTGTATGTGGTATCATTGTCAACGGTTGTATAAGGTGCGAGCTTTGAGTTGATAGGCTTGAAAAGTTTGGGATTATAGAGCAATGCACAATCGACACCGCGACGGTCGGGTCCCTCAATGTGTATGAAATCCCAACCACGTGGAGCAAGCACCTCATGCTTAACCAAATCCTCAAGTACGCGTGAGTTCTCGATTTCAGATACACCCACAGCAGCCATTCCCGCAGGCAACACATCCGTTCCCATCTCGTTGAGCACCGTTGCCATATTCTTCAACTTGTTGGTATATTTCAATGTTCCCCACTTGTTCGCACCGTCGGGCAGGAACTCGTAGTCATTCTTGCCATTGTCGTGGATTGTATCGAAAAGGTTCTCAAGGTTGTAGAAACCAACACTGTAGACCTCATACTTTTTCTGGTTCTGAGCCTGAGCAGTGAACATGACTGCAAAGAGCATCGCGAACGCCAACAAAAAACTGTTTTTTCTCATTATTATTGATGTTAATTATTCAACAAAAACTTACTGCTGGTAAAATTAATATAATTTATTGGAAAAATTGTTTTGTTTTTATCAATTTTACAACTACTTTCGCGAACCTCTTGAACAAAGCACAGTTATTCAGCAGTCAAGGAAACTTTTTGACAGTTCATAATCACAGCTGTCACATCATATTAATCAAGGATAAACAAACTAAAAAAACAATACAATTATGGCACAGATGAATTTTGGCGGCGTGGTCGAGAACGTCGTGACACGTGAGGAATATCCATTGGCAAAGGCCTTGGAGACATTGAAGGAGGAGACCATTGCGGTGATAGGTTATGGCGTACAGGGCCCCGGCCAGTCACTCAACCTGCGCGACAACGGTTTCAACGTTATCGTTGGACAGCGCAAGGACTCAAAGAGCTGGGATAAAGCCGTTGCCGACGGCTGGGTACCGGGCGAGAACCTCTTTGACATTGAGGAGGCCTGCGAGAAGGCAACAATCATAGAGTACCTGCTCTCCGATGCAGGACAGATTGCCGTTTGGCCTACAGTGAAGAAGCACCTCACTCCCGGCAAGGCACTCTACTTCTCACATGGTTTCGGTATCACCTACAAGGAGCGCACAGGCATTGTACCTCCTGCCGACGTTGATGTTATCCTTGTTGCTCCCAAGGGCTCGGGTACTTCGCTGCGCCGCATGTTCCTGCAGGGTCGTGGCTTGAACTCAAGCTATGCCATCTTCCAGGATGCTACAGGCCGTGCATGGGACCGCGTAATCGCACTTGGTATTGGTGTAGGCTCGGGCTACCTGTTCGAGACAACCTTCAAGCGCGAGGTTTACTCTGACCTTACCGGTGAGCGCGGTACTCTTATGGGTGCCATCCAGGGTATCTTTGCAGCACAGTACGAGGTGCTCCGCAAGAACGGCCACACCCCCTCCGAGGCATTCAACGAGACAGTAGAGGAACTTTCACAGAGCCTCATGCCGCTGATTTCGGAGAATGGCATGGACTGGATGTATGCAAACTGCTCTACCACTGCACAGCGCGGTGCACTCGACTGGTGGAAGAAGTTCCGCGATGCCACAATGCCTGTGTTCGAGGATCTCTACAGCGAAGTTGCTGCCGGCAACGAGGCACAGCGTAGCATCGACACCAACTCGCAACCCGACTACCGCCAGAAACTCGAGGAGGAACTCCGCGAGATGCGCGAGACCGAGATGTGGCAGGCAGGCGCTGTAGTGCGCAAGCTCCGCCCCGAGAACAATTGATTTCCGTAATCGGACGCATGAATGGATATGACCGGCATTTTTTTGCCGGTCATATTTTTTGTCACATATTCTACCGCAACATTCGCGACTGCTACGGCAAAAAATGTTAGAAAAAGTTTACATATCTCCACTTTTTTTAGCAACTTTGTACGATTTTAGGATTGTTGTGCAACACGGTTTCCCCCGCGCACACGCCCACGCAAATAAGTATTTGTAAATTAATTTATTATATTACTATGACCAAACTGACAAAATTTGCAGCGCTCCTGTTGCTCTGTTTCGTCTCGACAGCGAACGCACAGGAAGCTACAGCCGTTAGAGAAGGAATGGTAAAGGAGCAGCCAGCAAGAATGCTCTATGCCGATACCTTGCTCAACAAGACAAACACAGTGGACAATATTATTGTCATCGACGACAACAACGAGTCCTACACATTCTCCGAAGGACAGCTTGGCGAGGACGAGGATTTCTCGGGCACGACAGCCATGATTTCGTCAAACGACGACTATTTCCTCTCCGAGGTAGGCTACCGTTTCAGTGCAATGCGTTTCCGCATACGCGGCTACGAATCGCATTACAATAATGTATATGCCAACGGCGTACTGCTCAACGATGCCGAGAGAGGCCAGTTCAGCTACGGCATGATTGGCGGTCTCAATGACGCCACACGTAACAAGGAGGGCGCAACATACACCGAGCACAACAGCTTCGGCATTGGTTCCGTTGGTGGTGCAAGCAACATCAACATGCGTGCCAGCCAGTATGCAGCAGGCCACAAGGCATCACTTGTGGGCTGTAACCGCAACTATCTTGCCCGCGTAATGTACACCGGTTCAACTGGCCTCATGCAGAACGGTTGGGCTTTCACTGGTTCGGCATCATACCGTTGGGCAAACGAAGGTGTCATCGAGGGTACATTCTACAACTCGGCTGCCTACTTCCTTGCTGCCGAGAAGAAATTCAATGACAGCCACAGCCTCTCAATCGCAACATGGGGCTCACCCACAGAGCGCGCACAGCAGGGCGCTGCAACCGAGGAGGCCTACTGGCTTGCCGGCAACCACTACTACAACCCCAACTGGGGATACCAGCAGGGCAAGAAGCGCAATGCCCGAGTTGTGAACTCATACGAGCCTGCAATGGTAATCACATGGGACTACAACATCAACGACAAGATGAAGCTGACAACATCACTGTTCGGCAAATACTCCATGTACAGCACATCGGCATTGGGATGGAACGGCAACGCTGCCGACCCACGCCCCAACTACTACCAGAACCTGCCAAGTGCGGCTTATGATGTATGGGATTTGGACTACACACCTACCGAGGACGAACTTGCCGACTACAACACACGCAAGGAGCATTGGACTGCGAGCAAGGCCAACCGCCAGCTCAACTGGGATTACATGCTCTATGCCAACCAACAGGCAAATGCCGTTGGTGGCGAGTGTCTCTACTATGTCGAGCGCCGTCACAATGACCAGCTAACCTTCAACCTCGGTTCATCGTTGAACATAGACTTCGACCGCTACAACAAGGGAACTGCAGGCCTGCAGCTTGGAACAACCAAGGGCATGCACTACAAGACCATGGACGACCTTATGGGTGCAAAGAAATACACCGACATCGACAAATTCTCGGTAGGTGATTTCGGCATCAACAGCGACTATGTACAGAACGATGTTGACAACCCCAACCGCCGGATTGCCGAGGGCGACGTGTTCGGTTACAACTATGACCTTAACGTGAACAAGGCGACCCTCTTCTACCAGCACCAGTTCAACAAGGGCATCTTCCACCTCTTTGGCGGTGCACACGTCGATGGTACAACAATGGAGCGCTATGGTCACATGCGCAACGGACGTGCACAGCAGTACTCAAAGGGCAGTAGCGGCACAGCCACATTCCTTGGTGGTGGCGCAAAACTTGGCATGGTGTTCACATTCAACGCATACAACACCCTTTCAATAGGTGGCGGATATGAGAACCGCGCACCACTCGCCTACAACTCGTTCATCGCACCACGTATGCGCAAGGACTTTGTAACAGGCCTCACAAACGAGGATATCTTCAATGCCGAGATTGCATACAACCTGAACATTGGCCCCGTAAGCGCAAAAATCAGCGGATATGGTACAATGATAAACAACAGCGTGGAGCAGAGCGCATTCTACAACGACCAGGAGTCGCAGTTCACATATCTTACAATGACAGGCGTGAACAAGCTGCACTATGGTCTTGAGGCAGCCGTTGTCTACAACATCACATCGTCACTCTCAATCAATGCCCTTGCATCGGTTGGTGATGCCGAGTACACAAGCAATGCAAACGGTATGCTCATCAGCGAGAACGAGGCAGTGTGGAAGAACAGCGATGTATACATGAAGGGTGTAAAGCTCGACGGCACACCACTCACTGCAGCAAGCCTTGGTATCGACTACAACATCAGCGGATGGTACTTGAGCGCAAATGTGAACTACTATGACAGAATTTATGTCGATGCATCAAAGTATGCCCGCCTTGCAAGCGTTGTCGGCGCACCTGTAATCGATGCCACAACCGGCGAGGAGCGTCTGGATATCCCATCACAGTACAAGGGCAAGGGAGGTTTCATGGTCGATGCATCAATTGGCAAAAGCATCAGCCTTCGCGGCGGTAACAAACTGAACATCAACCTTCAGCTCAGCAACCTCTTGAACAACACTAACATGATTACTGGCGGTTACGAGCAGAACCGTGACGACAGCTATGCCGATGGCAGCGAGCGTACATACAAGTTCTCAAAGAACCCATACCTCTACTATGCCAACGCATTTAACTTCTATCTGAACATCGGTTTCCGTTTCTAATAAGACCTTATATAAATAAATGCAAATTATGAAAGCAATAAAATATCTATCAATCCTTGCGCTGTCGCTCATTGCAACATCCTGCATGAATGAGTTCGACGAGCCACTGTTCAGCGAGCCGCCATTCGGCAACAACGAAATTGGAGAGGCAAACATGACCATTGCTGATTTGAAAGCAGAATACGCTTCAACAATTTCGGGTAACTCCGTAAAACAGATTACCGAAGATATCATCATCGAAGGCGTTGTCGTTGCAAATGACGAGAGCGGCAACGTATACAAGCAGTTCATCATCAACGACGAGACAGGTGCCATGGTAATTGGCGTGAACGATGTGGGCCTTTATGCAATGGTTCCAAAGGGACAGCGCGTACGCATTGCCTGCAAGGACCTCTACTTTGGCGGTTATGGCAAGATGGCACAGATTGGCGGCCTCTACAACGGTAAGGTAGGACGTATGAACAAGAATATCTACCCACAGCACGTGCGCCTCATCGGTATCCCCGACCCTACACAGGCCGAGATGCAACCCGAACTCATCGACGACTCATTCTTTACGAATGAGAACAAGAACAACCTTGCAAAATTCGTCCGTCTGGAGGGAGTTGAAATCACCGAGGCCGACGGCACAGCCCTTTGGGCACCCGAGGAACTGCAGTACAACAACGTTGTCGAGCGTCACATAAAGGTAGGCAAGACAAACATTGTATTGCGCATGAGCACATACGCCGACTTTGCAAACGAGGCAATCCCCGCCGGCGAACTCAACATCAACGGCGTGATGACACGCTTCAATGACTACTGGCAGTTCGTAATCAGCCACACCACAGACATTGAGAAAGTAAGTGAATAACAAATTATAATTAACTAAAAAACAAAAATCATGAAACTTAGGAATTTATTATTTGCAGCGCTTGGCCTGTTTGCACTCGCTGCATGTACCGAGACTCCCGAGCCGCCATACAACCCTGGTGGCAACCCCGGCGGTAACGGTGGCACAACCGAAGAGGGCGTGTACATCAATGAGACGTTCGCATCAAGTTTCGGTGTGTTCAGCACCGAGGAGACTGTCGGCAACTACCCTTGGGTAATCGACTACAGCACAGCAAAAGCGACATCATACGTTGATGGCGAGAACAAGGCTGCTACAAGCTGGTTGATTTCATCACCCGTTGACTTCACAAACGAGACCGAGGCTTATGTAGCATTCGACTACATCATCCGTTACGCCGAGAGCGGCAAGGTTGCAGCCAACCACCAGCTGCTCATCAGCAACAACTATGCAGGCAATGCAGCCGAGGCTACATGGGTAGACCTTCCCTACAATGCAGTAGAGGGCAGCGACTGGGCAACATTCTACAAGGCAAATGTTGCAGTACCCGCCGAGTTCCTTGGCAAGAGCGGTGTTGTATTCGCATTGCGTTACACAGCTACAACAAAGGCCGGCACTTGGGAGGTAAAGAACTTCAAGGTGGCACACGGCAAGGCCGAGGTTGTTGAGCCCGAGGAGGCCGGTGAATACACCGTAGCCGAGGCTCTTGCAGCATTTGGCGGCGCAGCGAAGCCTGCAGCTGTAAAGGGTTACATCGTCGGAACAATCAATGGTCAGGTTTACACAGAGGGTTGCGTATTCAGCGGCACAGCAGAGTCTAAGACAAACCTTCTTATTGCAGATAATCCTGACGAGACAGACTATAACAACTGTATGCCGGTTCAGTTGCCAAGCGGCGCAGTGCGTAACGCCCTTAACCTTGTTGACAACCCTGGCAACTACCAGAAGTTGGTAACTCTCACCGGTAGCCTTGAGAAATACTTTGGCGTTACAGGTTTAAAGACTGTTACAAAGTATGCTATTGATGGTGTTACACCAGACGAGCCGGAAACACCGGAGACACCCGAGGGTGCATACATCAGCGAATCGTTCTCTACAAGTTTCGGTTCATTCACTACACAGGAGACCGTTGGCAACTATCCTTGGATTATCGACTACAGCACTGCAAAGATGACATCATACCTCGATACCGATGGTGATGGTAAAGCAGACAAAGACCACGAGGCTACAAGCTGGCTTGTATCGCCCACCGTTGACTTCACTAACGAGACCGAGGCATACGTAGCATTCGAGTATATCATCCGTTATGCCGAGAGCGGCAAGGTTGCCGAGAACCACCAGCTTCTCATCAGCGACAACTACAGCGGTGACGTTGCAACAGCCACTTGGACAAACCTCCCCTACAACGCTGTTGAGGGCACAGACTGGAACACATTCTACAAGGCAAACGTAAACGTTCCTGCAGAGTTCCTTGGTAAGGCAAACATTACATTTGCACTCCGTTACACAGCAACAACAAAGGCCGGTACATGGGAGGTTAAAAACCTTGTTGTAGCACATGGCAAGGCCGAGACAACAGAAACCCCAGAGGAACCTGAGACACCAGAGGAACCAGAGACACCGGACACACCAGACACTCCATCAGTTCCAACTGAAGGCAACATCCTCGAAAACAGCAGCTTCGAGGAGTGGAACGGCAGCAATCCTGTTGCTTGGGGCGAAGGCAATATCGGTCATAAATCAACAATCACTCAGAGCGCAGAGGCATACGATGGCAACTATGCAGTTGTTGTAAATGGTTCTACCCAGAACATGCGCCTTGCTTCAAAAAGCTACACTCTCCCTGCGGGTACATATACTATTGCAGCATACATCAAGCAGAGCGGTAGCAGTGCCGGTGCATTCAAGCTTGGTTACGGTATCATCAAGGATGGTGCAATTTCCAACTCTGACTACAAATACCAGACGAATGCTACAACCGTTACCAGCGAGTGGACACTCTACACATATGAGTTCACACTTTCACAGGAGACTCTCATAACCGCATTGGTAATGAACTCAAAGAACGGCAATGGAAATGCAATCCTTGTTGACAATGTAACAATTACTGCAAACTAAAGAATAACCAATATTCAAAAAGCAATATCAAATGCGATGGGCGGTCAACCCATCGCATTTGTTGTATATACAGCTATCAAAAGCATGCCACCGCCCTACTTCTCACTTTTTTAATAAAAAAATATGCCAATCTATAAATTATAACAAAAATGGTTGTAAATTTGCCAAACGGGTAAATATAGAACAGCCTCCAATGTCATACCGGGCATAGCGAAAAGTTTTCATGAGATTCTTCACTTCGCTCAGACGTGTTGTTGAGGGCTTTGCCCGAAAAATGACACCACTTTGGTGATATTGGGGCAATAGCTATTGAAATTACTTTTAAACAATAATACAATGCTTACACTCGACAAAATCTATCACGCATCGTACGTCCTGAAGGACGTGGTACGTCGCACAGAGCTCATTCCGGCTCCCTATTTGAACAAGAAGGGCAACATCTTCCTCAAGCCAGAGAACTTGCAGTTGACCGGTTCGTTCAAGGTTCGTGGTTCGTACTACAAGATTTCACAGCTCTCGGCCGAGGAGAAGGCAAAGGGCGTTATCGCATGCTCAGCCGGCAACCACGCTCAGGGTGTTGCTTTGGCAGCAACAAGGAACGGCATCAAGTCTACAATCTGCCTCCCCGACTGTGCTCCAATCTCAAAAGTTGAGGCAACAAGAGGCTACGGTGCCGAGATTTGCCTTGTAGAGGGTGTGTATGACGATGCTTACAAGCGCGCCATCGAACTGCGCGACGAGATGGGTTATACATTCATCCATCCATTCGACGACATTGACGTGATTGCAGGCCAGGGTACAATTGGTCTTGAACTTATTGACCAGATGAAGGACGTTGAGGTTGTTGTTGTGCCCATTGGTGGCGGTGGCCTCATCTCGGGTGTTGCATTCGCACTCAAGTCATTGAACCCCAATATCAAGGTATACGGTGTACAGGCAGCAGGTGCTCCAAGCATGAAGAACTCTGTTGAGCACAAGCAGATTGAGCGCCTTGACTCAGTTTCCACAATTGCCGACGGTATTGCAGTGAAGCAGCCGGGCGAGAACACATTCAACTTCTGCAGCCAATATGTCGACGGCATTGTAACCGTGACCGACGACGAGGTTTCATCGGCAATTCTTTCAATGCTCGAGCACCAGAAGATTATTACCGAGGGTGCAGGTGCTGTTGCAGCAGCAGCGGTAATGTTCGACAAGGTTCCCGTTGAGGGCAAGAACGTAATCTGCGTTGTATCGGGCGGTAACATCGACGTGAACATCCTCGACCGTGTAATCAAGCGTGGTCTCTTCACATCGGGCCGTTCGGCACTCCTAAAGGTTGAGCTCCTTGACAAGCCTGGCCAGTTGGTACAGGTGTCAAAGATTATTGCCGACCTTGGCGGTAACGTCATCGGTGTGCACCACGAGCGTACAAATGCAAACACCGGTGTTACAGGCTGCTGGATACGCATTGACCTTGAGACACGTAACTTTGAGCACATCAACAAGATTAAGGCTGCATTGACCGCTGCCGGTTTCAATATCCTTGACTAAGATTAACCATTAAAAACAAAATAACTATGTTGAAGAAAGTTTATACAAGCAATGCCCCCGAGGCTATCGGCCCATACTCACAGGCTATCATCTGCGGTAACATGTTGTTCACATCGGGTCAAATCCCCATCAACCCTGCAACAGGCAACGTTGAGGCCGAGGGCATCACAGACCAGGCTACTCAGGTAATGAAGAACCTCTCTGCAGTTCTTGCCGAGGCTGGCACATCATTCGATAAGGTTGTAAAGACAACATGCTTCCTCAGCGACATGGCAGACTTTGCTGCGTTCAACGCAGTATATGCCGAGTACTTCACAAGCAAGCCCGCACGCTCTTGCGTTGCAGTGAAGACACTCCCAAAGAACGTACTTGTTGAGGTTGAGGTAATCGCCGAAATCTAAAAATAAACATTACATATGATTATAAAAAGTCTCTGCCACTGTGGCAGAGACTTTTTATATACTCCTATATTTTCTCATTTTCATATTATTTGTTATCTTCGCGACAAAGTAAGGAATTCAAAAGTACTATATATGACAAACGTAATTGATGTTGCTAAAAAGTGCTTCAGGGACGAGGCAGAAGCCATTCTTAACCTTATACCCAAGCTTGACGAGGACTTCACAAGAGCCATAGAGCTAATAATTGAAAGCAAAGGCAAGCTCATTGTCACCGGTGTAGGAAAGTCGGGGCACATTGGTGCGAAGATTGCATCAACAATGGCAAGTACCGGCACACCGGCATTCTTTGTCAACCCGCTCGATGCCTTCCACGGCGACCTGGGCATGATTGGCGAAGGCGATGTGGTGCTGGCAATATCAAACTCGGGACAGACCGATGAACTGCTGCGATTCATTCCGCTGCTGAAGGAGAGGAACATCCCCATTATATCAATGTCGGGCAACCCGGCATCGCTGCTTGCAAAATACTCGGCATGCCACCTTAACGTGGCTGTAGAGCGCGAGGCATGCCCGCTGAACCTTGCCCCCACTTCATCGACCACGGCAACCCTTGCCATGGGCGATGCAATAGCATGTGCGCTGATGACCGTGCGCAAGTTCCAGGCAAAGGACTTTGCGCAGTTCCACCCCGGCGGTTCACTCGGGCGCCGTCTGCTCTCAAGGGTAAAGGACTACATGACGACCGAGAACCTGCCAGTTGTAAACAGCGAATCGAAAATAAGCGACACGCTCATGCAGATAAGCCGCACAAAAATGGGTATAGCCGTTGTAATTGAGAACGATGAGATTGTTGGTGTTGTTACCGACGGTGACATACGCCGCACAATGCAGCGCGACGAGGAGCACTTCTTCCAGCTCACCGTCAAGGACCTGATGAACAGGAATCCCAAAATAATAAAGGAGGATGCCAAGCTGTCACAGGCCGAAGAACTCATGCGCCGACACAACATCAAGTCGCTTATTGTTGTTAATGACAACAACAAGTTGGTTGGTGTAATCGACGCATTCAGTTGTCTTTAAAAAAAGAACCACACCATGAAGACTGTAGCATTTGTACCCATAAGACTGAACAGCAAACGCGTTGTAGGCAAGAACCTGAAAATGCTTGGCGACAAGCCGTTACTGCAGTATATACTCGACACACTGGCCGGCATAGCGTCCATTGATGAGGTGTATGTATATTGCAGCAGCGAGGAGATTATCCCACTGTTACCACAAGGTGTCAGGTTCCTCAGGCGCGACGAATGGCTCGACCGCGACGAGACATTAGGAGAGGAGATATATGACGCTTTCACAAAGGAGGTGGATGCCGATGTGTATATACTCGCCCACACTACATCGCCGTTTATAAAGGCTGCAACAATTGAGAATGCCGTAAGAGAGGTTACCGTTGGCGGCCACGACTCGGCATTCAGTGCACAGAAGGTGCAGACATTCGCATGGTACAAAGGTGCTCCGCTCAACTACAGTCTGAAGGAGATTCCACGCACACAGACCATTGAACCCGTATATTTCGAGACAAGCGCGTTCTATATCTTCAAGAAAGAGGTGTGGACAGTTGCACACCAGCGCATAGGCGAAAATCCCTACATGGCCATTGTCGACCCTATTGAAGGCATAGACATTGACAACCCCGAGGATTTTGAATTTGCAGCAAGAGTATTGTCCGACAAGTAAAACCCTTCCCAAGAGCAACAGTTATGGGCAAGACATGGCAAAAATGCTGGGACACAATGAACTACCTCTACGGTACGCTGCTGGTTGGTAGCCGCAAGCGCTTGCGTTCCCTTAAAGGCAAGCACAGCGGCCGCTGCTTCATCATCGGCAACGGGCCAAGCCTGAGGAACAGTGACCTGAGGCGCCTGATGGAGCTTGGCGAGACAACCTTTGCCTGCAACTCGCTCATAAAACTGTTCGGTGAAATCCCATTCACCCCGACATACTATTTTGCACAGGACAACAAGATTATCATCGACAACAAGGAGGAGATTGCCGCATACAAAGGAAACCGCTTTGTAAAGGCACACTACGCAAGCCGGTACCACATAAAGGGTGTCACATACTACAACATGCTGTTCCGGCAGAAGCCAATAGGTTTCTCAAATGAGATTGACAAAGTTGTTTACAGCGGCCAGACAGTGACATACTCCATGATACAGTTCGCAGCATACATGGGATTCAAGGAGATATACCTCATTGGTGTCGACTGCAACTATTCGAGCGGCAACAGCGTTATCACACAGGAGAGCTATTTCGACCCGCGCCTCTTCAACAGCGGCCGCAGCTACGCAGCCCCCGAGGTAGACACAAACCTGTTGGCCTATTCCCGTGCAAGAGAAGTTTGTGACAGACAGGGTGTAAAAATCTACAATGCCACACGTGGCGGCAAGCTCGAGATTTTTGAACGCGCCAACCTTGACGACGTATTGGGAAACCCTAAAAACATATGATTATGGAAAATTGCGAGAAGAGTAAATGCCACTGCTGCAGGATGTTGCTGCCAAGCATTGCAATAGCAGCAGGCCTTGCCCTATTGGGATTATTCGTTTCAAAAGGCCTTACAAAAATAGCCAACCAGGAGCAGTATGTAACCGTCAAGGGCCTTGCCGAGCGCGAGGTGATGGCAAACAGGGTTGTGTGGGCACTACCCTACAAATGCGTGAGCAACGACATGCAACAGTTGTATGACGAGATTGAGAAGAACAGGGAGATTGTTCTATCGTTCATAAGAGAGGGCGGAATAACCGACGAGGAGATTGTCATTTCGGCACCGGCTGTCACCGACCGCCTTGCACAGAGCTACATCCCCGACAATATAAAGTTCCGCTACCAGGCCGAGGCGGTGATAACCGTCATCTCGCCACAGGTAGAGAAGGTTATGGAACTGATGGGAAGGCAGATTGAACTGATGAAGGACGGGGTAATCATCAGTGACGAGTACAACTACCAGACCCAGTTCGAATACACGGCACTGAACGATATAAAGCCCGCTATGGTTGAAGAGGCCACACGCAATGCACGTGCCGTGGCACAGAAATTCGCCGATGACTCGGGCAGCAGGCTGGGTAACATAAAACAGGCCACGCAAGGACAGTTCAGCATAACAAGCGACGAGACAACGCCACAGATAAAGAACATACGAGTGGTTACAACAGTGAAATACGAACTCAAATAAAACGTTTGAAGCACCTCCCGGGAGGTGCTTCAAACATTTTCATGCATATAGTACAAATTTATTTCTTCTTCAATCCCTTATATGCAAGATAGGCAACGACAAACACTGCCAGAGCAATGAAGACAATGCCAATCTCGCTGCTGTACTCCTTGACCTTGTTCATCACGGCCTCCTCGGTCTGCAGGCCGGGAATTGATGCCATATAGTAACCGAGCGCTGCAAGGATTGCATTCCATACTCCGGCGCCCAATGATGTATAGAGCACAAAGCGGCCAAGGCTCATGCGGGCAAGACCCGCCGGTATTGAAATGAGCTGACGCACAGCGGGAACAAGGCGGCCCACAAATGTAGACACGGCACCATGCTTGTCGAAATAGCTCTCGGCATGCTGCACCTTGGCCTCGTCAATGAGACACATATGCCCCAAACGGCTGTTGGCGAACTTGTAGACGATGGGACGACCCAGCCACACTGCAAGATAGTAGTTGACGAATGCACCTATGAGTGCGCCAAGGGTTGCAAACACAACAACAAGAACAACATTCATTTCGCCGCTAACGGCTGCTTTCCATGCAGCAGGAGGAACAACAGCCTCCGAGGGGAAAGGAATAAATGAGCTCTCAATAGCCATAAATAGCGTCACTGTCCAGTAATTCAAGTGGTCAAGACAAAATTGTATCAACGATTCCATAGTATTTTATTTATTATTCTTCAATTTACTGTTTTTAAAAGAGATTGGGTTTGTTCGCACGTGCCTCATCGAGCGAACGCAATGGCGCTGAAATTTTCTGCGCTGCACCCTCGCGCATAGCATCCTGCGACTCCTTGAGTGCAGCCACAAAAGCCTCGCGGCGCTCATCGCCGCCAAGCAGTTCGGCTGCCACGACAACGTTCTGCGACACATCCTTCACGTGCACAACAGCACCATCGTAGGCAGGAGCAATCTTCAAGGCGGTGTGCAATGGGCTTGTTGTTGCGCCGGCAATCATAACAGGAACATTTACACCCGCGTTCTTCAATTCCTTTACAACGGTTATCATCTCCTCAAGTGACGGTGTAATGAGTCCGCTGAGAGCAACAATATCCACCTTTTTCTCTATCGCAGTTGCAACAATAACCTCGGGAGCAACCATCACACCAAGGTCAATGACCTCGTAGCCGTTACACCCCATAACAACGGTTGCAATGTTCTTTCCAATGTCGTGCACGTCGCCCTTTACGGTTGCCACAAGCACCCTGCCGGCCGATTGGGCGGCATTGCTCTTCGACTGCTCAATAAGCGGTTGCAGAAGAGTGACAGCCTGCTTCATTGTACGGGCAGCCTTGACTACCTGGGGCAGGAACAGTTTACCCTGGCCAAAGAGCTCACCCACCACTGCCATACCATCCATGAGCGGACCGCCGATAACATCTACTGCAGTGCCATATTTTGCAACCGCCTCGTCAATGTCAACGGCAAGATGCTCGCCAACACCCTTCAGCAATGCCCACTCAAGGCGTTTCTCCACCGGCAGTTCGTGCCAAGCATCATCGGCAGTCTGCTGTACTGCAGAACCCTGTTCCTTGAGTTCGCCAGCCATTGCAATGAGACGCTCAGTGGCTGCGGTATCACGGTTTAGCACAACATCCTCAAGAACATCGCGCAAAGGCAACGGAATATCGTCATACTGCACGGCTGTCTGCGGATTCACAATGCCCATATCCATTCCCGCAGCTATCGCATGATAGAGGAACACTGCATGCAGTGCCTCGCGCACATAGTTGTTGCCACGGAACGAGAACGAGAGGTTGCTCACGCCACCACTTATGTGTGCACCGCAAAGGTTCTCCTTTATCCATGCACAGGCACGAATGAAGTCAATGCCATAGGCTGCATGCTCATCAATGCCCGTCGCCACGGCAAGTATGTTGGGGTCGAAAATTATTTCATAAGGCTCGAAACCGGCCCTCTTTGTCAACAGTTCAAAGGCACGGGCGCAAACCTCAATCTTGCGTTCATAGGTTGTCGCCTGCCCCTGCTCGTCAAAGGCCATTACCACAACCACCGCACCAAGACGGCGCGCCTCAATGGCACGCTCCACAAAGAGAGCCTCGCCCTCCTTCAAGGAGATGGAGTTTACAACGGCACGTCCCTGCACGCACTTGAGGCCGGCACGTATAACATCCCAGTCCGACGAATCGACCATCACCGGCACGCGGGCAATGTCGGGTTCCCCGGCAAGCATGTTTAGGAATGTTGTCATCTCGGCCTTGGCGTCAAGCAGGCCGTCGTCCATGTTTATGTCTATGAGCTGCGCGCCGTCCTCAACCTGTTTGCGGGCTATATCCAGTGCCTCGTCATACTTTTTCTCGTTTATCAGGCGCAGGAACTTGCGCGAACCCGCCACATTGCAACGCTCGCCAACATTTATAAAATTCATGTTGCTGTTGACCACCAGGCGCTCAAGACCCGAGAGCCACAGTTCGGCTGGCTTCTGCACCGGAACACGGGGGCTCACGCCATCAACCATAGACGGAAACAGGGCAATATACTCATCGGTTGTACCACAGCATCCGCCCACAATGTTCACAAGCCCCTCGTCAATGTATTCGCGTACAATCTCCGCCATCTCCTGCGGTGTCTGGTCATAGCCGCCAAGTTCATTGGGCAAGCCGGCATTGGGGTAGACACTAACATAATAGGGAGCTATCTCGCTCAGGCGCTTGAGGAAAGGTTTCATCTCCCTTGCACCAAAAGAGCAGTTAAGGCCTACAGACAACAGGTTGCGGCCTGCAACCGATGCCAGGAAGGCCTCAATTGTCTGCCCCGAGAGTATGCGTCCCTGCTTGTCGGCAATGGTAAAGGAGAGCATAACAGGCACCTCGCGCCCGGCCACGGCGCAAGCCTCATCGGCCGCATAAAGCGCAGCCTTGGCATTAAGGGTATCGAAGATTGTCTCGCACAACAGCGCATCCACCCCACCCTCAATGAGTGCAACCATCTGCTCAAGATATGCATCGGCAAGCTCATCGAAAGTAATGTTCCTCTGCGCGGAATTCTCGACATCGGGGCTGATGGAACAGGTGCGGCTTGTGGGGCCCACCGAGCCCACCACAAAACGGGGTTTCTCGGGAGTTGAGAAGCTGTCGGCCAACTGACGCGCCATCGTTGCAGCAGTGCGGTTAATCTCGGCACACAGGTGCTCGCACCCATACTCGGCCTGCGAAATGCGGTTGGCATTGAATGTGGAGGTCTCTATTATATCGGCACCGGCTACCAGGTAGCGGGTGTGGATATCACGGATGACATCGGGGCGGGTGAGCACAAGGATATCGTTGTTGCCCTTGAGCTGCCTGTTGTGCGAGGCAAGCAACGTGCCGCGGAAATCCTCCTCGGCAAGCCCATAGCGCTGCACCATGGTACCCATTGCACCATCGAGCACAAGCATTCTGTCTTTTAAAGCTTCTTTAATTGTCATTGCAAAAAAAATAAATAATGGCGGTGCAATGCACCGCTACGGCCATCCTTTATTATAGAATTTTACTCTACCCTCTCCCGAGGATAGAGCAAAAGGGTTCTCAATCAGAAATTCCGCCTTATGCGGTCCATCTCGCGCTTGTCGTCGCGCTCCTTTATGGATTCGCGCTTGTCATACTCATGTTTTCCTCGCGCAAGCGCAATTGCCAGTTTGGCAAGACCCTTCTCGTTTATGAACAGACGCGTGGGGACAATTGTGAAACCTGGGTTCTTCACCGCCTGTCGCAGCTTGCGCAGCTCCTTGCGGTCGAGCAGCAGCTTGCGGTCGCGGCGCGCAGAGTGGTTGTTGTACGACCCATAGAAATACTCGGCAATGTGCATGTTCTTCACCCACAGCTCATTGTTTATGAATGTGCAGTAGGTGTCGACAAGGCTCGCCTTGGACTGCCTTATCGACTTTATCTCCGTTCCCGTCAGCACCAGACCGGCCGTAAAGGTCTCGGTAAAGATATAGTCGAACGAAGCACGTCTGTTCTTTATGTTTATGTTTGGTACTCTCTTATCCATATCCCTCTATACAGGATTTTCATTATCTTAAACGACGTATGTCATTGCCCGGAATTGCCCAATCCTCGAGAACACCGTTCTTCATACGCTTAAGATATATTTTTGTTACAACACTATCGTTGAGCGAGGTTCTCTCCTCATCGCTCAAGTAATCTTCAATATCGGAGATGTCGAATGTCAGCAAACTGACAGCCTCGGCATCACTCTTCTCGGCATCAACGAACAGGTCAAGTTCCACACAACCATCCTTCACACCACGCACAGCCATTGCAAACGACGCATCTTTCTCAACACCCTTGTACTTGATGCAGACATTCTGCTTCTCCTTCCACACCCAGGAACAGGTTTCAAAATCGCCGAAGAAATTCAACGGCTGCAAACCGGTGACAGGTGTGACATATGCAGCAGTATCAATCTCGCTCTTCCTTGAAAGGCTGTACACAGGGATTTTCTTTATCAGCTCGCGGATGTTCCACTGCGGAGCCTTGCCGCTGTAAGCATCGTAATAGTAGTGCAACAGCAGCAACGCGCGGTCACCGGTCTCCAGTTCATACTCATCAATATTACGCACAAAGAACATTGTATCACTGAACTCCGGAGCAACCGTGGCCTTGTTGACAGTATACAGTCCCTGAAGGGTAAATTCCTGTGTATACCCCACCTCGGCCGGACCGCAGGCCCATAGAACGACCGCTGCCGCAACGACAGAAAAAATACTATAAAGTCTCTTCATATACTCAAAAAAAAATCAAATAAAACAAAACTATCTGCGAAGATACGAACAAAATGGCAAACAAGCCCCCTATTTATGTTAATAAATACTTTAACGGTATAAATTTATCGGCAAACACAAAAATGGATGCAAAAAAACCGCCACGTCCTTTGCTCAAGACATTATTTTAGTTATCTTCGCAAACTGAAAGAGACTATGTTTCACATTTTAAACATATAAAAATTATGGTTTATTCACACGAAGTAGAAAACATGTGTGTTGTGAAGAAAGGTCCTAACCACGGTCCTGCTCCAATCCCAGAAGAGGGTAAGTGGATCAAGGCTAAAGAGGTTGCCGACATTTCTGGTTTCACACACGGTATTGGTTGGTGCGCTCCTCAGCAGGGTGCTTGTAAGCTTTCATTGAACATCAAGAACGGTATCATCCAGGAGGCTCTTGTTGAGACAATCGGTTGTTCAGGTATGACTCACTCGGCAGCTATGGCTTCTGAGATTCTCCCCGGCAAGACTATTCTTGAGGCTTTGAACACTGACCTTGTTTGCGACGCTATCAACACAGCAATGCGCGAGCTGTTCCTCCAGATTGTTTACGGCCGCAGCCAGTCAGCTTTCTCAGAGGGCGGTTTGATTATCGGTGCAGGTCTTGAGGATTTGGGTAAGGGTCTCCGCAGCCAGACAGGTACTCTCTACGGTACTTTGGCAAAGGGTTCACGTTACTTGGAGATGGCCGAGGGTTACATCACACGCCTCGCTCTCGACAAGAACGACGAAATCTGCGGTTACGAGTTCATCAACCTCGGCCAGCTCATGGATGAGATCAAGAAGGGCACAGACGCCAACGAGGCTGTCAAGAAGTTGACAAAGTCTTATGGCCGCTTCTCAGAGGAGGCAGGTGCTGTTAAGTATATTGACCCACGTAAAGAATAAGGAGGAAACAAGCTATGATAAGACCCGTAAAATTTGAAAGTCAGGATCGTCGTATCAAGCAGATCCTCGCTGTACTTAACGAGAACGGTATCGCTTCTATCGAAGAGGCTAACGAGATTTGCGAGCAGTATGGTATCGACCCTTACAAGATTTGTGAGGAGACACAGCCTATCTGTTTCGAGAACGCAAAGTGGGCTTACGTTGTAGGTGCTGCCATCGCATTGAAGAAGGGTTGCGCTAACGCAGCTGACGCTGCCGAGGCAATCGGTCTTGGTTTGCAGGCATTCTGTATCCCAGGTTCAGTTGCCGACGACCGCAAGGTAGGTATCGGCCACGGTAACCTCGCAGCACGTCTTCTCCGCGAGGAGACAAAGTGCTTCGCATTCCTCGCAGGTCACGAGTCATTCGCAGCTGCCGAGGGTGCCATCAAGATTGCTGCAAAGGCAGACAAGGTACGCAAGGAGCCACTCCGTTGTATCTTGAACGGTCTTGGCAAGGACGCTGCACAGATTATCTCACGCATCAACGGTTTCACATATGTACAGACAGAGTTCGACTACTTCACAGGTGAGTTGAAGGTTGTACGCGAAATCGCTTACAGCGACGGTCCTCGCGCAAAGGTACGTTGCTACGGTGCCGACGACGTTCGCGAAGGTGTTGCCATCATGTGGAAGGAAGGCGTTGACGTATCTATCACAGGTAACTCAACCAACCCTACACGCTTCCAGCACCCTGTTGCAGGTACATACAAGAAAGAGCGCGTACTCGCA
>JAZOOF010000048.1:0-47453 GCA_045654885.1 Bacteroidaceae bacterium | reverse complement strand
GATAATGTAATTGCAGAATCAAGTAAAGACGGACAACAGAGAGTAAGATTTATACCCGTTCCTGCGTTTCAGACACCAGAAGCAATGGAGAACCTGTGTAATGAGTTTAACAATGCCATTGATCGTGCGGAGTACGACCCGTTGCTGTTGATTCCGATGTTCATTCTTGACTTCCTTTGCATCCACCCGTTCAATGATGGCAACGGACGTATGAGCCGTTTGCTGACCTTGCTGTTGCTCTATCGTAGCGGTTATATCGTAGGGAAATATATCAGTATGGAGATGTTGATAGAAAAGACAAAGGAAACCTATTATGAAGCCTTGCAGAACAGTTCCATTGAATGGCATAATGACAAGAGTGATTACACTTCATTTGTACGATATTACTTGGGTGTTGTATTGAAAGGATATAATGAGTTTCAAGACCGCATTGAGCATTTGAAGTATCGCAGATTATCAAAGGCGGATAGAGTGAAAGCCGTATTTGAGAAAAAGCTTGGCATAGTCAAGAAATCGGATATTGCCACACTTTGCCCCGACATTAGCGAAACAACCATTGAACGAACCTTGAAGGAATTGCTTGAGGCAGGTTTCATTGAGAAGGTCGGCAAAGGACGGGCTACGGGCTATGCGAAGAAGTAACCAATTATTTTTCTGGAGGTTTTTCAAAGCCTCGCACTCAACAACATAACTGAACACATGACCGCCTTGTCACATTTGGGGGCCGTATGCACTCAGACGCTCAGTTAACTTTGTTTTCCTCCTGCTCGCTCGGCAAAACAAGCAAGTTTCTTTTGCGCTCGCTCGTGCGTCGGTTCCAGCACACGCCAAAGATGATGGTTCCTGAGGTATCGGGCAAGTAATGTGCAAATGAGTGAATGGAAGTTCACTTACATTCACAACGAATGCAGCCATTACTCGCCAAAGGCAACAACCCGGATGGTTGGTGCTCCAAAAAGACAAGGATGCCCAACAACGTTGGGCTATCGCAGTGGATATCGCCGCTGCATTGAGCAAGCAAAAAATGTCATTTTCCGGGGTTGCTCCCAACAACACGTATGAGTTCAAGCGATGAGCACAATGCAGAAAGAGGCTGTGCCGTAATTGGTTTGCGGCACAGCCTCATCAATATTCTGAGTCGGTCATCCTGTTCCCGCAAAGGGAAGAGAAAGACTATTCCTTCGACACCTTGTTTCCCTCTGTATCGAGCAGATACCATTCGTATTTATCATACTCCTGCACCTCGAACAATTCCTTTGACAGCATGTTGATTCCCGAGTATATCGCAGGTGTTATGGGTTCGCCTGTGATGCGGTTCATAATACCGTATGAGTTCATTACCTCATATTTTACATAGTCGGCAAATGCGTACTGTAAATCGCCTGATTCGCTATAGCCAACGGGATAATTCAGGTAGTATGTATCGTCAAACAGAAATGGCTGTACTATGTTGCCTTCAAAATCCACCTGCCACTGTCGACCGTCCTTGGTAAGTACAAAGCCGTCGGAAAGAACAGTTACATGGCAATATTCTGCCGGATAGTATACTGCACAGTCCGGGTCGAGAGCACCATGCTTGCCATCCTTTACAATTACGCGATAACCGCTTTTGTGGGGCGACCATATTTCGTCGTACGAGGGTTCCACAACCCAATCGCCATTCTTGTCAATGAGGCCCAGGTCGCCACGGGCATTGGTCATAATGCAGTATCCATTGTGGAAAAGGAAAGCGAAGTCATACATGCGACACTCGTCGGAGTAGTCGAAGAGGAATGGTATAACCACCTCGTTCTGTGCATTGATGAATCCAACCTTACCGTCTTTCACGACAGCAGCAAGTCCCTCGGAGAAGACCCACGCTTTGCTATAGTTGTTTGCCTCGGCATCAATTACAATCTGTCCCGTATTTACATTGATGTAACCACGCTTGCCATGGAGTGCATAGACAGACAACGAATCGTTCTCCTGCGCGCCGGACAACCAATCTATCTTGCCGGTTGTATACTCATCGGCGACATTGTCATATACTCTCCACTTGTCATCGGCGAAGGAGTGAAGAGTTATGTTCTCCGAGAGTTCGCGGTCCCAATAGTACCTGCCATAAGCATCATCAAAAAGCGCGTATGCGACAAGGGATACAAAGCCTACAGGAATCAGAATGAGGAGAGCTGCAATGGAGCGGCGGAACCACTTAGAGCGTCTTTTCCACCAGTTACGTATTGTACGCCATACAAGGCGGCCGGCAGCCACAATGGTTGTGAGAATCAAGGCCACCACACCAAGCAGCGCCTGGAAAATTTTAGTCAATTGTTTCATTGTTGTGTATTGTTATTTTATTCTTTAAAAAAGTCTTCATTAGCATCGGCTGCACTGAAAGAGCTGCCGAGGTCGGCAATACGGTCGAAGAGGCGAGAACGAGCATTGCCTACTGTGGCACCCATCAAGGCAGTGCCTTCAACCGTTGCTTCAAAATTAAGCACATTGGTAATTGAGATAGTCGCTGCCACGGCCTCCACATCCTGGTTGGCACCAATGTAGGCAAAGACCCAGCCTTTTGCCTTGAGTTCGTCTACAAGAGCTTTGATAGCCTTGCCACAGTACTCTTTGGAGGCATTCTCGTAGCCGTCGGTAACAACCGTTACAAGCACCTTGTCATCCTCGGCAACCTTCTTGCGGAGCGCATTCAGAGAAATGCCCATTGCATCATACAATGCTGTACAACAATCGGGCTGGTAAGTCTCGGCCGTAAGTTCCTTGACCTCATCCACAGGTACACACTCATAGATAGTCTTCACATCATCGTTAAAGGTTACAAGGCTCACATAGTGTTCCTGCCCCTCGTGCTTCTTCTGGGCCGAATGAATGGTCTGGATTGTCTCGTTTACGCTGTCGATTGCAGCTTTCTTGATGCTCTGCATAGAGCCACTCTCATCAATGATAATGAGATTGAAAATTCTTGTCTTCATAAGTCAACGTTTATTGGTTAATCTACTTTGATGTTTTTGCAATGTCTCTTGATATCTTCCTCGAGCAACAGAGGCATTCCGGCATGCTGCAAAAAGAAAATGCACTCATAGTAATTCATTGTTTACTATATAGAGTGCATTGTCCTTTGTAATCTATCTATTGGCTTAAACTATTTTTACCAAATTGCTTGCGAACAATAGTAATGAGTCCGGCTACTGCGTCCCAAACAGCAGAGTTGTGGAAATATGTACTGTACACAAATCTATTTTCACTCTTCTTTTCATATTCTCGTCTATCCCTCTACCAGTTCATATTCGACACCAAACCAATCGTTGAGTGTATCCTCGACCCTTGCATTGATTTCAGGTGTAATCTTATCCTTAATCTTTTTGTATACAAAAAGCATTGCCACTCCATCGTCTAAAATCCCCAGGAACTTATAAACGGCACTAGGAATCAAATCCATAGGCAAGATGGTATAGATAATGGCTGCATATATAAGTACACGGTCAAGTGTCGATGTCTTTTCGTCAGCCATTACATAGTAGAACTGCAACAGAGGGCGGGCAGCCACACGGCCGGCCTTCAATGCCCAAGGGCGCAACTTATCCATCAGAGCGTTAATTTTACCGCGCCAATCGACATTATTAACCTTCTCAAGAAGTCCCGAAATATCCTTGCCCATAATAAGGTAAGCAAGAATCAGAAGTGAAATTGTAATCAACATATCGCTTAAATTTTATTGTTCGTTTTATAGTATAGAGTGACATTAGAGAAAAATCTATCTTCTATTCATCTATATTGCGTGTTTTATGCCTCAATTCTTTTAAGCAGAATTTGCAAGTTTCATAGAATGACTCATCAAAATCCATCTTAACCATTTCGCGATAACGTGTCTGTAATTCTTCTGTGCTGAATTTTTCAGGTTGTTCTGCGTACATCTTTTGCAACATATACCAATTTCGCCATTTCAAGAAATGAAAAGCTAAAAAATTCGACAGCTGCCTTAGTCTATAATATAGAAGAGTGAAAAATAAATTCAATCTATCAACCGTAATGAATTACTTATGGTTGATACCCACAGATTTCATCTCGCAGTAGCGGTCGTACCACTGTCGCTTCTCAGGTGTGTCGATAGGGTCATACTCACTGATGATGCAGCCGGTAGAGAGGTCATCAGCAAGAGCAAGAATAATCTCCGATAGTTCAAGAGTATCTTCAAAATTCTTTCCTGCGGGACAGAAAATGTTGCGGTTCTTTATATGCTCATAGCCATAAATAGCACCCATAATATTGCCGCAAACGGAGCCCGTCGAGTCACTATCGCCGTCGTGGTTGACCGAGGCTATAATAGCATCCTCCACACTGTCGATATGGCGAATAGCGCAGTATAGTGCAATAGCCCAAGTCTCCTCGGCAACCCAACCTTCACCCAACTGACGGATAGCATCAGCATCAGCAATATCGGTGTGAGCCAACTGCACAGCCCTGCTGGTCAGTTCCTTCAAATATCGCTTATCGGCTTCGTAGTTACCTTTGTAGATACGGTCAAGGATATTTACGGTATCGGCTACAATGCCATCAATCTCCTCGCAAACCTGCTTGGGTGACATAGGGACAATTTTATACAGCAACACTGTAAGTAGTGATGCGGGCAGGAAACCGAGTGGGTGCTTGTGGGTAACCTCTGCTATCTCACCGCCAGCTTCAGCAAGCTCTTCGATAGAATATCCATCTCCATTTCTTGATGCATATCCGGCATTGAGCAGTGCCATAGGAGCTACGCGCATAATACCACCACAACCATTACTGTTATTTTGTACCTTTTCGCCCTTGAACAGACTCTCACAAGCACTCAAACAGGTATTGCCCGGAGCGCGGAGTTGTGCCATTTCGGGCAGGTCGCGCAACCAAGTCGGGTGCCAATCGTCAATTAGCATTTCGCGCTTCTTGCCTGTCTGCGTGTAGTACCAATCGAGGTATGCTATATCGACATACTTTTCAGGACGACCACCTATGCCACGCATATATCCGCGAGTGAGCCCCATCAGCATACCATTGGCAGTGAAGAGCGTCATCTGTGTGTCGTCGCTGATGAGTGCCTTACCGTTATTGTCAAGAGCGAACTTAGTGATACCTTGCTCTCCAAAGCGTGAGAGAATCGCACGACGGCTCATAAACTCTACTTCGTAGCCAAGTGCATCACCCGCAGCACCCGCCATCAGACAACCGCGAATAGAGTCATGAACTCGCTTGGTTTTCTCTTCATTGTACGACCTGTTGGTATTTATGAATTGCTCAATGAAGTTAATCTGCTCCTTTGTTTCAGGAGTCTCCCTATGGGCCGATTTTGGCATCTCTGAGAATCTGCCACGAAGCACCTCTAAAGTTTTGTTCAAATCGGGTTCTTCCTCATTTTGGAACAGATAACATGCCACAATCGTGCCGGTACGACCTATGCCACCCCAACAATGTAAATACACATAGCCATCCATCTTTTTAAGTTCCTCGATACGCAACAATAGACGTCGAACGCTTTCAATACTCTTGGGTACGCCACAATCTGCTATCGGGAAACGGGTATATGTTGTATCACTTGGCAACAAGTGGTTGTAGGGACAAAGTTCTCCTTCTTCAGTAAGGTCAATGAAATGTCGGATACCAAAGTGATGCATCCGCTCAATCTTCTGCTTGGCAATTTCTTCATCCTTATCACCCGGATATTCACCGGCATACACAGCACCCCCTGCAACTGAGACCTCGTATGATTGATGAAGCGGACGATTGATAAAAGCCAGGAAGCGGTCATTGATATCCAGCAAGTCGGGAGGAAGCAACTCTCGGCATTTGTCCTCAATATCTTTTGGAAATCTTGCGCTGCCACACCTTTCCGCTGTAGCAATTGAGGCGGTCATACACCCGATAGTGTCGGAATCGCCACCCATTGACACGGCTAAACGGATTGCCTTTTCCGCACGATACGGCTCTTGCAGATATGCCATAATAGCAATGGGAACACTTCCTTGACATGTAACATCAAAAGTGTAGTCTTGGCGAATCTCCCTTAAATCAATATCAAGGTTATATCCGAAATGTTTCTCCACAAAGCGTTTGATTTTGCCTTTCACATCAAACTCTTCTGTACGCTTCAGATATATGGCGGCTGCTACTGCTTGTGCTCCCTTAATACCTTCGGGGTGATTATGACTCACAGATGCTGTGATGCGGGCAAGTTCCAAAGCCTCCTCCATTGAGTTGGCATACAAACCAACAGGGCTAACACGCATAGCAGAGCCATTACCAAAACTATTATATGGTTCCGGATTTTCCGTACTAAGCCAACGACGGAACATTCCGCCATAGCCTGCATAGGGGTACTTGCGCCCCAAACGCTGCATACACTCAACAAGCGCACTTTCGCTATGAGAGGGGTCGGTCATCAACCACTCGGCAACAGCCAAGGTCATCACGGTGTCATCGGTAAAGGTGCTACCTTGTGGCAATAATTCAAAATCTTCTGTTTTGACATTGTGCCACTCGCGAGTAGAGCCAATAATATCACCGACAATTCCACCTAATATCTTATTGTAATACATACTTTTTTCCTTTTAAAATTCCAATCTAAATCCTTTTTGTTTCAGTTCGGCATACTTCCCGGCATTGAAGCGATACTTCGTTGGCGTGCGACGCGAGGCGTTTGCAGGACGTGGTTCTGCTTCAGACAGTATACCGAGTTTGAGCATTTTGTTGTAGAAGTTGCGGCGGTCAAACTTTACCTCCAAAATTGCTTCGTAGAGATTCTGCAATTCGGTCATAGTAAAGACCTCCGGCAACAACTCAAAACCGATAGGTTCAAAGCAGATGCGCTCCTTTAGACGGTTCACCGCCATACGCAAGATGCGGTCGTGGTCGAAAGCGAGGCTAGGAACCTCATCCATAGCAAACCAACGAGCCGAAGCTGCATCATCGCCACCTTTAACCTCAGAGAGTTTTACAAGGGCATAATGTGCAACGGTTATCACTCGTTCACGTGGGTCGCGGTTTACATCCGAGAAGGTGTAGAACTGTTCAACAGCAGCGTTTTTCAAACCCGTTTCCTCCTCCAACTCACGTCTCGCACACTCTTCGGCTGTCTCATCAATCTTCATAAAACCACCTGGGAAAGCCCATTTTCCTTTGAATGGCTCTATACCTCTTTGAATAAGTAACATTTTGATGCTTACACCATCAAAGCCGAAAATCACGCAATCGGCAGTAACCGAAGGGTGAGGATATTTATAACAAAATTGCTGTTCACTCATAGTCTATATACTTGCTTTTGTTTTTGAATATTCAATCAACTCTTTTCTACGCAGGGCAAAGGTCGCCTTATCAGGAATATCAATCAGTCTATTTTCAGTCAGATATTCATACAAGCTATTAAGTCTACGGAATATCTTGGCAGGATCGACACCTTTCCGTCCTGAATCAGGCATAGGGAAATGTCCTTTCAAATATGGAGGTTGAAGGTTTCGGTCTGCTCCGTGAAACATCCAATAGATAGACAACGCCATATCTGTACGATGCAGTCCCATTGCACAAGCAATGTAGAAATCCCCGCTGTCTATAATTTCAAATAGTTGCTGCAACTTGGGTGCAATCACTTCGTTGGGAACAGTATGACTATCCAGAGGAAAGGCAAAGTATTGAATACTGTTTTGCTTGCACAAACTGCATAGTCTATCCGAATGGTCTACATCGCGTAGCTCGACAACTGTCTTAACACCACTTTGAACTACGGTCTGCCAATGACGCAAGTTGTGACGAGATGAGAGAGTTGTACCTCTTACACCGCCATAAACAGTATCTATATTTTCAATACCCGTATTCAAAAGTAGTCTTGCGTCCATACCTCGTGCGTAAAATATACGCAAACATATTAACTATTTTTCAAACTACAAAATTTCGTGCGTTATTTTTACGCAAAAACTATCATTTTATATTAGTTTCAATAGACTTCTAAGTTAATCATACCATATTTTCTTATATCCCGGCATATAGTCATAATGACCGTGCTCTGTAAGGAAACCCATAAAGCAGTGTCTGAATTCATCGTCTGTACGCCTACAATCTTTATAAACAGGCGTTACGTACAAGTAGTTTACACGCTCAAATCCATAGTAATGGTTCTTTATGGCTTGACAGAAGAAACCAATGCAAGTTTCTGCAAATTGTGGAGATTCAACAAATTTCCTCAATTCATCATCTGCACCCTTGAAAACCACTGCAATCTGATTTTGCACTGAGGTATCGGCATCGGGTATATCATTGTCATAACTATATTCCTGCTCTTTAGACCGGGCAAAGAACAACTCTATGGCCAGCTCAATTGTACGAAGCGTCTCGTCTGTACTTCGTTTTGCTACACTATAGTTTGTGCAGTGCACAGTCTGCCTTTCCAGTTCATCGAGTTCGGATTCATCGCCAATCCTAAAGTCATACAAGCCTACCGTGTCTTTGCAAGAGATAATATTAGACATAATCTCGTCGGCATGACGATTGATGAATTGCAGTTCTTCAAGATACGACAACCGTAATCTCATTCGTTGCGTAAGTTCCTTATGCCTGTGAGCAAGGTATTGTTCTATGGTTGTTTGCTCAATAAATAGTAATCCCTCATATTGATGCGGAGTACCTATGTAATAGTCATAGGGGTGGATTCGCACTAAATACTCATCAAGGGCCTTTTGTGCAGCGTTTCTGCTACCGCACAAAGCAATAGAATACCTGATGCCCGTGAATATATCAATGCCAAACACCTCAAAACATCTCTTTTGAGGATTATTCTTGTTCTTGAAGTAAAATCGATTCATACAATGATTATTCTAGTACGACTTTGCTGTCGCTAACAACATATATTTGCCGTCTCCACTGTAATAGAGAATAGGCAGCATCTCCTCGGGAATATTTTCGTGTACTTTGCAGAAATTAGATATGTGTGGGATATCGTAGGCCGATTTCATATCCAACGCACTAATCTCCTTCTTGCGGAAAATAAAGTTCTGATAGGTACGGTTATCGGCCGAATCGTAGCTGTCAAAAGTTGGATAACTGTCATATATCTCCCCTATGTGTATGTCGTCGTACGGAGCTATATTGCTTGGCACAAAACATTCAAATCCACTATAATATTGTTTTCCCACAACTTCGCGATGCGCAATGATATCTTCAAGCCCATCAAATGTGTGGCCTAAAACAGTAATTTTATCCTTTATATTGTAACACTGTATATCGTAATTGGCAATATGCCAATTACTGGCACTTTTACATAGACAGTCAATAACCTCCCTCTCTTTTGTCAACAGACATTCATCCTCAAGAATCATTGCCATCAATGCCAGAAAGCCATATTTGCGGAAATGGTCTCTATAACAGATATTAAAACGTACAATGTCGAAAAGATTGTACCTACTCCAACAGTTCTCTTTTCTCAAATAGGAATAGGCCTCATGTAACGAGTCAAAATCGCCTCTCCTGTAATGTGGAAAACAAATATTTGCCATAGTTATAACAAATCAATAATTTACGGTATAGAGAATTCCATCACGACATTTTCCATTGTCTGTATGTTGCGGCAAACTCATAGATAAAATTCACCTGTGCCTGATTTTCCGGTGCTGACATCCAAGCGGAACGGCCATGTGTGGCAAAGCCTTTCCGCATCTCAGCAAGCGCTTCATCGGCACTCATGCCTTTGAAGTAGATATAGTAACAGGCGACCATTGTTCCTGTACGGCCAACACCGCCTTGACAATGGATATACAACTTTGTTCCAGGCCTGTTATCAAGTGTCTCGCCAATAATGCGGAACAAATCGACCACCCAACCGACACTATGCGGGACGCATCCGTTGGGAATTGGAAACGAGCTGCGACAAACGTTGCCCGGCAAGAACGGGGCATATGGTGGCATCTCGCCGTTCTCGGTAAGGTCAAGGAAATAGTTTATGCCAAAATCTGTAAACAACTTGAGCTGATGAATTCTCGCACCTTGCTCCCACTCCCAAACAGGATATTCTCCCGCCCACACATTTTCATCTACGCGGTAGGAATATCCCGTAGGTTTATATTTCAAATCGTCATTTGTCATCATACTCAAAAACTATTATTCCAATCCTCATATGACCAACTGCCGGCTCATCTAAGGCCACAACTGTTTTTCCCATCTTCCGCAGCCACTCAAATGCTTGTGTGGCACTCCTGGAGATTCGTACAGGTGCCATATCTACACCAACAAAAGTGCCACATTGACCGAATTCTCCTCGAACACAATGTTGGACAATGCAAGATACTCCAACGCCTTCTCCAACTGTTTGAAACGCAGAGGGTAGACATTTATGCGCTTGTCTGTTGTGTTCACCTCAATGCCACTTGGAATTTTCTCCTCCAGATAAGCGACTGCACCTGCAATCATCAGAGAGGATGCTGTGCCGCAATCATACGATATGCAAACAACGTCCTTGCGCATCGCCTCAATGCGGAACTTTACGGCAATGGCAGGCATAAAAACACCGGGCTTATAACTCACCTCTAATGTCTTTTCGTCAACGGTGGTAAACTTGGGGCGTATCTTATACTCCTTCTCAATGAAGTCTGAAATCTCTTTGTATGTAATTACTGCATTCATATTATTTAAGTTTTAACATTGCTTTCAACTGCTCCAGTCCACAGCTTGCTCCGCTTTTGATATGGATATGTTCACCGGTACACCCTTCGGGTAAAGTAACCTCTGAAGGGTCAATTATGTATAACTCGCACTTTGACGGTATCATCTTCAGGAGTTCTGCTGCCGGATAGACCAGCATCGTAGAACCAACGACAACAAAAACATCGGCATGCCTTGTTGCCTCAACCGATGCTTTCCATAACCTTTGTTCAACATCCTCGTTAAAGAATATCACATAAGGACGAATCTGTGAGCCGTCGGGTGCCTTGTCGCCAATGTGAATATCAGGATTGCTTTTGTCAATCTCGTATGACTCGTAAGGGTGCAACGTTGATGCATTCTTCAATGCCTCACCGTGCAGATGGATGATTTTTCTTGAGCCGGCCCGCTCATGGAAGTCATCACCATTCTGCGTTATAATTGTTACGTCAAATTCATCTTCCATCCCGGCAATGATGCGATGTCCGTCATTCGGTTCTCTCTCCAAAATCATCCGTCGCATCGGGTTGAAGAAATCAAGCATACGCTGCCTGCGCTCATTGCAATCACTTCTTCTGCCACAGTACCACGAGTTGCGACAAGCGACCGCTTCAACATCGAGCGCATCCCATAGACCGTCTTCGCCGCGAAAAGTGGGCAACCCACTCTCGCGGCTCATGCCGGCTCCGGTGTAAAAGACCAGTTTACGCATACTACTTCTTGTTCTTCTTTTCGTTGTACATTTTCTTGGTTTCCTGGCACAAGAGAACAATCAAGTAACCAGCCAATGGTGTTGAGATAATCATAATGGCAAAGTGTCATATGGTTATTACTTCTGAGGTTTGTGCAATGACATTGTGTAGCCACATCTGACACATCGTGTACTTGACAGAGGTCGCGCACCAGGGTAAGCCTCCTCGTACATAAAATGATGATTGTCTCTCACGTAATCGTGGTTAGGACATTTCAACCCACGAATTTCCTTAATCCTTTTCATAATAATGTTATTGTTAAGCCAATGACTTATATGCTTTAAGTTCACATCCTGCACTTTCCAGTTTCTTCATCACCACCAGCTACAGCCGCGATACCAAGAAAGCACCTGTATAGCAAAACGTTGGTTTTGCCATACAGGATTTTAAATATCAGAATGGAGAGATGTCTGCAATATCCCCCCAATCTGCTTCAGAAATAGCATCTCCTACAATTTCCTTGATTGGTTCAGTGATAGGTGCTAGGGCTTCGCCCAAAGCATAGCTCTTCGCTGCGGCTGCAACTTCCGTTACCGCCCCCACCACGTTGCCTGTACAAAGATTAGCAACAGCCATCACTCCATGAAAAATTACTCCGATTCCCATACGTCAAAATTTCAAGTTATACAATCCGTTGTTTTCCTATTATATTTATTCTTTGTTTCTTGGCACCTATTATTGAGCACGCCCTTAGAACTTGGTACCACAAGCACCACAAATGGTTAGAGTCTCTTTTTTAATTTATTCTTACTGTTTATCTTTTCATTGACCCATCCGAACAATCTCATAATCACCTCTGCCGGAAGGCGCAAGGGGAGAAGAATACGCATAATTTTGCAATATACACATACATCTTCAGACATAGACCCTTCAACCATATATGTTTTATGTCCACAAACGCCACACCGCCCGGTAGGTCTATCCACATCCACATTACAGACCTCTTTTAAAAGTTTATTCTTCAGGTTCTCAAACATAGCAGATTCTTTAACTGGATTATACTTAAGTTATGCAAGTGGCTAAAACCACACAGCATTACTATATTTACCATTTCTTTGCATAAAGGTACCTTCAGTTTCACTGCCACGCAAACGTTTGCATTATTTTACATTTAATATTTCACCATCCGCCTACATTGGATATGTAAAAACAAGCAAATTTTCTTTAAATTAGATTAAAGACCAACAGAGAATAGATGATGTGCCATCACTTTTACATGACAGGTCTGTACATAAATGCAGGAAGTGCGTATGTTAACGCACTTCCTGCCATATCAATCACAGATACTATTTATAGTATTGAATTCCACATGGACGCATATTCCTGTATTATTTAGCTCCATCTTCATACACAGTGCTAATTGTCGTCCCTGCAAGAAGCTTTAATGACCGTACATTATTTGCATCAACCACAGTAGAGAGATTTGAAGAATATTCTTTGTCTATTAGCCTAACAGCTTTATGCATATACCCTTTATTCCTGTATTCAGGCAACATCGCATAAAAGATAAACGGTTCACAAGTCAAGTCATAGGTTGCAATAAACCCAATGCCAGTTCCTGCCAAACGGACAACCCACAACTTTCCAAGTCCCTTGCCTTCTGCAATAAGCATATCATTTATAAAATTATCTACATCGGTTGTCAGATGGGGCAAGAACCTCCTGACATCATTGTCCAACAAGAGTTCACCAAGCCACGCCCTATCTCTTGAGGTATATGGAGATAGTGTTATACTGTCACTCATAGCAATCCTCTCTCTGCCATTTCACAGAATATTCTAAATTTAACTTCCTGGATAATCTTTTGATTGTGACAATATATGTCCATCTCATCAACAGACAAATCTATCACATTGGGGCAGATATCACATAGCCTGGCAACAGGACATTCTGCACAGCGGCTCCTAATGATATTAGCGGTTCTGTCAGCAATATCATTAATACGTTCAAAATCCACTCCGGAAGACAATGTACCCACACGATATACATCAGGCATTTTCTCACATATTCCAATTTTGCCTTCTGTGTCAATATACAATTTGGAATTGTCCGGTACGCATGTAGGTATATCGGCCCTACCGTTCAGAGATATGACTGGTCTGTCGGTCCACTCGGCAAGGAAGCGTTCGAAGAACACTCTTAACAGGCCATACCCGGGATGCTCTTCGAAAAAGTCCAGAATATGCAAATAACGGGACATGCATTCTTCAAGATTTTCCTTATTAACACCTATAGAATAGTTTGGTGCTACAGGCGAGATACGTATTGGCACCTTGGTGCGTAAGAGTTTGTCGTCGTTCCATTCGCTGGCAATAAGCGGCAGTTCTGCCACATCCGCCAGTGTCATCATGATATGGAGATTACGTTCAAAGAACTCAAAATAATTCTCGTATATATATTCCAAAGACTTCCTTATAACCTGGAAGCTACCTTTCCCGTTAGGATAAATGCGCTGTCTGTTATGGATGCCTTCACTGCCATCCAATGAGACAAAAATTGTAAAATTATGCTTTACAAAATACTCTATGCATTTAACGGACAACAAAGTGCCGTTCGTTGAGAGTTCAAACCTTACGTCATCATTCCAGCGCTGTACAGCCTTTTCGACGAACTCTTTTATGCGTTCTATTTCCAGCAGGCTCTCTCCGCCATAAAAACTTATGACAACAGGCTTTTGCACTGCGTAAAGATTGATAAAATCTAAGACGTTGTCAACATCCTTGGAGCTCATTGACATTGTACCATGGGAACGGACATTCCTATAGCTACCAGAATAACAACAATAGGTACACCTGAGATTGCACTTTGTGGTCAAGCCAAGCGTAAAGACATGAAGGTTTGTAAATGCGGCAATCCTCTCCATGTCACAAAATTGAATTGGAGAAATTGCTTCATTCTGCAAACCCGCAACAATCTCATTACTGTCTCTGAGATAAGTGTAGATATTACCTGATTTTGTCTGAACTGAAATAGCCACTTGTATATTACTTACAGAATGCCTTGGAATGCAAATGATAGGTTATGCACAACCCTTGACAGGCTGCCAGTCCCAGAGTCTTTATATTCTTTGTCTGATGGCGGTCTCCTATTACATTTCTATTCAGAGATGCCATAACCTCTCCTGGAACAGGACGAACGTTTATTTTATCGGAAATAACTGGTATCATATTTTCATTTGATTAACAATTTCCATATATTCATTGCTCTTGTACCACTCATAAAGTTTTGCAGCACGGACAACTAGCCATGGGCTAAAGGCCGAGTTTATTGATACATAATCAATCATGGTGCCGGTTGCCCCTGAGAACAACGTATCAAACTCCATAGCCTGCTTAATGAAACTATCCACATTTATCGAGCTATAGTATTTTTTAGGGATACCGGACATTTTAATCATAGTACGCAATGCAACATTTATATCCCCACAAGCCAGAAGCCCAATTCTGTCTGCTGTATAATCCGAGACACGGTACCAATTAAGCAACGTCGAACGCACCAGGCTTATCCATATTTCGCCACCGGGAACAGAGTTTATCAGTGGCATATACATTGATTCCAGGAACATATGGTATGGTTTGTGACCGCATACCTGATGACCTATTTCATGTCCAAGCATAAAAGCAAGTTCCTCGTCTGTCAACACATCTACGGCACCGCTCATCGCTGTTATGTGAGGTTTGCTTGCACCTTCGGTTGCTGCGGTTATGTAATATCCCCACATCAATGAAAAATCGGGGATATCCTTGATGCCAAGCCTGTTGCATACAGAGAGTAACAATTGATGCAATTCCGGAAGAGACGAGTCTGTCACATGGACTCCATTTCCCACAAATTCTATTGCTATATACTTCTCACGCAAAGCACAGATGGTATTCATCATAAAGCTTTTGAATTTAGGGATGGCATCGAGTTTATTTCTCAGTGCCCTATCTTCAGGATACTCAATATTATCGAAACACATATCGGCTTAGAATATCTTATTTTCATATTTACTTGTCACCACAATATGGACATTTTGTGGCATTTACAGGAATTTGCATGCCACAGGAACTGCATACTCTAGACGTTTCGGCATTGACAATGTTCCTGTAGTCTTCTGAATTATACCAAGTAATCAATTCTGCAGCGCGAAGCACAGTCCAGGGATGTGAACTGCCTGCTATTGTAAAAGTCTTTATTGCCTTGTCCGTCAAGCCACTGAACGACTCTTTAAACTCCTTTGCCTGCTTTATGAAGGCATCCTTATCCATTTTATCAAAATACTTGATAGGCAGGCCCGACATCTTGATTATTGCACTGATTGCGGCATCAATATTCTGGCACGCAAGTAACCCTGCCCTGTCGGCGGTGAACTCGGACATTCGAATCCAATACATTAACGCATAGTATATGGGTGTTGTCAAGGAACTTACTACCGGTATTTGTCCAATAGCATTATTGAACAGTTCTCCCATAGTGTGGTATATGACATGATTGCTCTTTATATGCCCCATTTCATGACCGGCAACAAAACGCAGTTCATCCTCATCCAAAAGGTCTACCGTTCCACTATTCAGCACCAAAAGAGTATCCTCTTTGTAACCGGTTGTGTAGCCATTGACATTATATCCCCACTGTGTATATAAACGCGGCAGTGGCCTTACATCAAGAGTATCAGCAACATCATGTATGATGTCGTACAGTTCAGGGCAAGACTCTCTTGTTACCAGAAAGTTACTTCCTTGCAGTTCAATGACATGCCACTTTATAAAAGTCCAGTTCAAAAAAAAGTTCACTACGGTATCAAACCCTGGCATTACCTTCATTGCCTTTAATGCCGCTTTATCAAAATCATGCTCGTATGATTTTGATTCTAGACCAAATAAGATTTTCTTCTGGTTCATAACTATTAATGTTTTTCAAGTTCCTCGATTCTATTTTCCAATTCATGAACATAATTCCATAACTTTGTTATCTCCTCATGCAATTTCTTTAGTTCATCAATCTTGGGGATCCTAAGCATTGCATGCAGGGAAGGAATATCAGTACAATCATTTCTTTGGGACGCAGAAGAATCTTCCTTCCACTCCCAGCTATCTGTTTTCCCGCCATCAGCACTTGGGGGTTCATGTACTGATTTCGCCTTGCACAGCATTACCCCGTCAATATTATAACATAGCATAAGCTCCTTTTTTGCAATCCCCTGCTCACGCAATGCATTATCAATAGTTGCATATAAAGGAATTATCAACATACGTATTGGCAACTTCAATGCATCATCTATATCCAATGACAATTTTTCAGATATTATTTCACTTACATATGCAATAAAAGCCGCATGGCTGAACTTCAAACCGTTTTCTACAAAATCATTCTCGAAGAAAGAACAAATTTTTTCTTCAAAGACAGACATATTGCATCTGATATATTCGGCAATAGAATCCAAATTTTCAATATCCTCCACACTGTCACCACACATCATGACATTGAATGGTGTCTGACGGCCGTATGCATCTTTCTTGCCAGGTATATCCCTTACGGCCAATATCGCATGATGGCCCAAACACTTATATAGCAGCTTATACCCTGAATGAGACATCATTTTTCTAGCCCAAGACGGGTAATTGTATTCAATAGTCTGTTCGGACAGCTGTATCAGTTTGGGAAGCTGCTTCTGACGCTCTACGCATCTCATCAATTCCTCATCATAATTATTCTCCAATACACTCTCATGCACGTTCAACAGTGGAAGGTAATATTTAAACACAGTCTCTTCTGCCTGTGAGCCTAAATAGAAATCCTTGTATCCACCATGATTATAATATGCGTAAAATTTTATCATGTCAATAAACTATTTAAAAACATACAGTTTAGACTCTTTAATTGTCTCTATGCCGTCTGTGTTTTTCTTTATATATCCACCCATTTGCAGTTTCTTGGTTAAAGCCAGCATCTCTTCCAAGGTAATGGTTCCAAACTTCTTTTCAAGGTATTTTGAAGAAAAGTAAGCAATCACAGCAGCAATTAGCCAATTAAAGCCTAAAAGGCCACCCATGCCATAGGACAAGACAACAGCCAGCCACTTACGCCATTTCCACCGTTTTTTATTTTGTTCCAGTTCTTCTACCTTTTTGGCAAACATAACCTTTGCCAGGTAGAATTGTAGAATGTAGTATGCCAGCTGATCGCAATTATGGGGCTGGTATTCTTTCCCAACCGTTGTGAACCAGGAATTCGGTTTCATAAGCGAAGAGCCCTCGCGTATCACTGCACTTCCATCTTCTTGTATTCTGTGGCGCGACAAATCCAGGTCTTCAACATCACCATTTCCAAACCTCACTTGCTTCTTGTTATTTATGACAGCACAAGGCCTTACTGTTTCGTCAACCATGCAGGTCAGTGCTTTAGTCTGTTCACTGAAGACAATGTTACCTACCGTTTGTATCGGCATTATGTCAATCTCAATGTTCCGGTACTTGGAAAGGGCGTGTATGGTTGTTGAATATACCTGCTTGACACGCGATACAACCTCATCTACCCGGCCTTCCTTGACCCATTTCTCACACTTCAATGGTGCAAAAATAACCAATTTTGCATCAGCCCCATCCTTATCGTCCAGTTCGGTAAGGAATGTGTATATATCATTTATGTGGTTGTATGAGTTGTTTATGGCCTCGGTGCAAAATTTATTCCCTGGGTTTACAGCTTCCATGAGGAATGGAGTATCAATTGCAACAACAAATACATCATACTCACGGACTTTCTCACGAATATCAGTATCATGCAGCCTGCCCATATCAAAAAACTCGCCATTCGCATCCGTAAAGACAATATCCATTCTGCTGTCTGTATTAGGAATGCTGAACTGCAATGTATAGTCATCGAATGCGAAAGTCTTTCCATCGTCAATAAGAAATGTCTTGCCCATTGACGTCAAAAGATGCCATTTAAGCGTCTCGATGCTTTTTGTCAATTTTTGACTGGCCTCGCTGGATGTAGTTGTATTGTTCACCTCTACAACATCCTTGACAGGCCCATTGGTCATTGTTGCAAGCAGGCCTGCAAGTACCGAGGTCTTACCGGCTCTTTGCCCACCCATCATTAGGACCTTTAACACATCTGCCATAATCTTCTTTTATTTACTTGCCATGCCTGCAATAATCGCTCCCAGAATCACTCCTCCAACTCCCGACGCTACAGCGCATTTCTTCATCAAGTCATTTTTCTTTCGCTCTGCTTTCAGTTCGTCCACGACCATCATCAGTTGTTCAACCAGTTTCTCCGGTTCATCCTTTGAAATAACGTCAGACACTTTCATGGATACGATATTCTCTGTATTTATTCTTTGTTCTGTAACAGCTTTTTGCAAAGTTATTCCACCTGGCAACAGCAGCAACGCTACCCTATTATGGCTAGCATGCACTTTAATGACATCATTTATGCCGACTAGAGTTGCAGATGGATTCTTGCTTATAATTCCCGAAATCCATGCATTGAAGCCGGCAAGGTCAAAACGTAATCCATTGCATTCGAAATCCATATACAAGCACTGTGCTATCTGCGCCTCAACAGAGCGGATGTTACTTGCCATATAAGCGGCCAGGATATCGAGTTTCTTGACATCAGCTGCAGAATCGCCCATTATAACAAACAAAAATGGGATAGAACGTCCTGTTTCATCTTTTGAACGGTTTGGAATGTCACGCAGCGCCAAAGCATACTTATCTCCCTCCAGATGCTTATAAATAAGTTTGTACCCGGCATGCGAAAAAAGCACTTTTGCAGCGTTTGGCAATCCGTAAGCATTCTCAACAGACAACTGGCTTATTGCCGGAAGCTGTTTCAGTTCTGCTGCTTGCCGGGCAGCCTCGGCATCATTCTTGGCCCGCTCTTCTAAAACTGGAAGAAGAGGCAAGTAATATGTTGCTTTCTCTTTGCCTGCATTACTGCCAAGATATAAATCCTTGTATCCTCCAACAGAATAGTACGAATAGTATGACAACATAACTAGAATCTTTTGATTATTTCAATACCGTATCCTTTGTCCTTAATGACACCTTCACGCTGCATTCTGGCAATAATTTTTTTCATTTCCTCCGGGTCAATGCCTCCAAATAATATTTTGATGGATTTTATTATATCACGGAAGAAATCATATATGCGTCCCAAATAACTCTTATGCTTGATGACCTCCTCTGCATCCATCAATTTCATCAGCATAAAACGCAATATATGCAAAGGAAGCTGGTCGCAGTTTAGCGGAGCATAGCTGCCATCTTTTGGATTTATCTGATACCATGCATAAGGACGCATTATATTTGTGCCATTGATAACAGATTCCGGATCTTCAACGATTGTCTCCCCGGGAACAGGAATGTCATTCTCGCCAAACTCTTTTCGAATGATGTCGCCACTAATCTTGCAGCAGCGTACAGGCCCCTCTATACTGTTATAGATATATGCCTTACGGAACTCATGAAACATGATGTTGCCAGATGTCAGCATTGGAATAATTGAAATATTTATTTTCTCAAATGCAGACAAATTCTTTATGTGAGTTGCATATACCTCCTTGACACGTTGGGTAACCCTCTCCAGACCATTAGGCTCTTTTGCCCATTTCTCACACTTCAATGGAACAAAGACCACCATTTTGGCATTCTTGCCATCATTGTTCTCAATATTTGCAAGAAAGTTCTGAATATCCGTCACACGGTTCGTACCAAGATTGACCGACTCGGTGCACAAATCCTTTGAGTCCTCTTCAACACATCCCATCAGGTATGGAGTATCAACAATAATAACAAAGACATCACAATCCTTTATGTACTCAATCGTCTCTTGGGAGTGTGAGTTGGATGACTCAAAATACTCTCCGGCCGAATCACGGAATTCAATATCCATCTCCTTTTTAGTACCGGGTATCTTGAGATGCAGTTTATAGAGCCAGAAATATGATGTAGGATCCTTGTCAACAAGAAAGATATTGCTACTATCCTTCTGCGTTTCAAGCATATTCATAAGTTCGAGAGTCTTGTCATTCAACGAGTCCTGAATTTCAAGACCTTTTGTTTCAAGCACCGTAACATCGGAAACAGTAAAGAACTCCCTTACAGGTCCGTTTTTCATCTGCTCGAACAGGCTGGCCAAGGCAGATGTCTTTCCACATCGTCTGCCTCCCATCATTATAACTTTCAAAGGCTTTGCCATATTTAATATGTTTAATTGATTTTCAATATTGAGTTGGTTGTCACAGGCAAGAATCCGTTTTTATTGTAAATTACAAAACGTGTAAGCTTCTTCATCTCTTCATAGAACTTATCATCGTTTTTAATAAATGAGAAGAATGAACTCATAAAACTATCAATAAAACCTTTCGGTTGTTTTTTCTCCCATTCATAATAGTTGGCAACATATGTCAACAGATAATACAGAGGCTGAGGGCAGAACAAAGGCTTATATTCGGGTTTCACGTCCCAGGAACGGAATACAGATATCTTTGCGACATCGCCAGCCATTGTATTATCTTTCATGTAGTCGAACTCAATACCGCCGAGAGTTATGATTGGAGTTACAAAACTAGCTATATTATTTTTTGAGAAGAACTCTTTAAGTTCCTTATATGCCTCGACGGTTTTTTCCGATACCAACTGCAGCTTGCCGTCATGCATATACCGTTCACACTTCAGCGGAACAAAAAGAACAAGCTTATTCTTTATTGCAGCGACATTATCCTTGAGATAATGGGTAACAACAGCAACCTTATTCTTTTCCTCGTTATACTTTCCGTCCTCTTCCATCAAGTACGGTGTATCAACAGCAATAAGTATAACCGTAGCACTTGCCATGAAACTGTATATGTCATCACGATCCTCCTTTATCGTCGATGTCAGATACTCACCTGGGAAATCCCTTATCTGCAACTTTACAGATTCATTCCTTCCGGCCAGACCCAATCCAAACATAAACTCAGATATGGTATTGGATGCAGGAAGGTTTGAAGCATCTTTCTTTGCTACTGCATCAACCAGCATCGTATGATAATCATTCAACATGCTTGTATTGCTGTCCATAGCCTTAAGATAGATTGAAGACCCATCGCAAAGTTGACACTGCGATTCGTGGAAAATAGACGTCAGCACAGTTGTTTTACCAACAGAACGTGGTCCCATCATGCATATGCTCAATGTAGGGACACTTGCTGCCCCACTTTTCCTGGAAATGAAATCCCCTATTTTTTCACCAATTTTACCAAACATACTTCATCAAAATTTAGTTAAGAACTCATTCTTTACACACAGGTTTGTGAGAGCAGCGCTTTCCTCATTCCAATTTCCAAAAGCCTCTTCCTCTTGCAACATTCTAGCAAATTCATCTCTCCATATAGACATTCTATTCTCGGAATAGAAGTTATAAAGTTCATCCTCGACATCAATATCATCCACCATCATATCACGGAACATGCTGATGCGGGCATAGAACGAATGACTGGGAATCAAAGAAAAGTCATCGCGCCAAACCCTCATCTTGTTTTGAATGGCAGTAGCCCTGCTAATCATCTCGCTCCAAATTTTTTTGGCATGCTGAATATCAGACACACCATTTATTGGCTGCATTACCCTGAAATCAGAGTGATGTTTATCAATAGTAGTCAAACATTTGGCGACATTGTATTCTATAAGGCCCTGAATGTTCAACTTGTAATCCAATATGAAATGCAACATTTCGTACATTCTTGGATACTCCTCCTTATCAACTTTTTCATTGATAAACACCTCGAGCCAGGCTTGCGAAGGTCCATCTTCAATCGCATATCCTTGGAGCGGAATCATTCCGAACCTTGCGTTTACAAAAAGAATTTGAATTAGAGAGTCCTTTACTTTATCTTGCAACGGGATTAGGATGCCCGTATTTACTCCTGCAAAAGCAGAATATATACGATTCCTGAATGCTTTGACATACTTCTCGAATATAGCATTGGTAGCCTCCTTTCCCTTTTCCACATCTATAAGAATCTCTTCGGGCCTGCTCACCAGCTCAGTCAGTCTCACAATGACATCCTCAATACTCTTCTTAACTTCGGGACACTCTTTTTCCTTACTTTCGGCATAAAGATTGTCTAGAATCTTGAGTTCATTGCTATAAGTAAGACCGGTCTGATATAAGTGACGGAAACGTTTCAACTCATTCGAGCCTTGCTTCATACTGCCTGAGATGACCATCGATACCGACTTTGACAACTCTTGGAATGCCAAATATAACTGCAGGCCCAATGCATTGGCATTTTCAACCTTTCGTGCATCTATCGTTTCAAGGTTATTTGTCAGCTGAACGAGAATTGGCTCTACCGCGCAATCCCTTACACTGGCCGTACTTGAAGCATTGGCCACAAGTATGGTCTCTTTTCTTTCATATGGCTGTGCCTGATATGTCTTTATAACCTCTGGACAATCTTTTGAATTGTCAAATCCAGCAGTAGTTCTTTCATTAAGGAGAAAATATAATTCGTTTACATCCATACGTTCTTCTCCATGATAAACATCCTTAAAACGAATGTTATTCAAACGTGAATTAATACTATCCTCCTCACCGCGCCAACCAGAATTTGGTTTTGGCTGATAAAGCAAAATCACTGCATCGCTATTATCTGCAATAGCTTGATACATATGCTCTTCTGTAGACACATCACTTGCAGCATCACCTAATCCAACATTATCCATCAAGACAATATCCCCAGCATCAGCATAATTGAACTTCTGATAAATATCTACATGGTCAACTGCCAGATAGTTCAGATATGCGACATAATCAGTATCACTTTTGTGATGGCCATTATGTTGAGCAACCCATTTTTGCACATCTGCAGGATTTGTAATGGTAAGGTAGTAACGTCCATCTATATCTTGATGCAAGCCATTCAATTGTTGTCCTTCTGCATCACAACCAGATAGTAGATTGTTGATTAATTCATAGTTAACAACATATTTGAGTACCGCCATACGCCCCTCCATGGTTTCTGGCAAGCCTACTTCAGATAGTTTAAATGTTTTTATTGCACTGAAATCGGACAATAATTTAGTTGGAGCCTTGAAGTTGTCCTCTAATTTTTGAAGGCTTTTATTGAAGATTTCCAGTAATTCAGCTCTAGTATAAAGATATACTCGTGTTTCAAAATGATCAGAATTATATATGAATGATGACACACCGGTACAATGCCCCCCCTCACTTGCCAGAACGACATCATTTGATAATCCTGTCACGCTTTGAATAAATGTACTTTTGCCACTGCCGGCCATTCCAAAGACCTGAAGCGAAATGCTTTTACGCGAAAAGCGCTTTTTCAGGCGTTCCAATTCACGTCTTGTTTCTTTTAGCAGACGCTTCACCTCCTCTGTCGATACCTGATGCAAACGCATCTCCATTCCGGCATCATTCACAAGCATGGCATAGTAAGGCCCCTGCTTTGCTTCACACTGCGATTTGATGACAGTCATAAGACTGTCTAAACTTTCCACTTGTTTCTCAAGCTTCTCAAGATGCAGAATCCTCTTTGCGATTTTAGGCAGGAATTCTTGCTCTCTTTTAAGTTTAATAGATTCAATTGCTTGTTGTATAGCCATATCAGTAGTTTTTATTTACTTCAAAATGCTTTTTTGAATTTATATTTCCTAAATCAGTATTCCATTCATTGTAAAGCCTTAAATCCTTACATTTTACATTTCAGCACCTTCTGTATCAACTATAGCAGAATGTTTATACTTCCCATAACAGCACCTAACAATGCGCCAAGCCACACAATGGCTTTTAATTCCTTATCCATTACCTGGAATATCAGTTTCTCGGTTTCATCCATATCCATCTCATTAATTCGAGATTCAATGATAACTGGAATATTTATTGCTTCGAGAATGCGAGGCAGATGTTCTGAGATGACAGTCTTGTACAATCCAATACAAGAGTTTGTTATTTGCGCTATCTGCAAATCCTTACCTTGCAAGAGTTGTTGCATTGAAAGGCGCGATATGTCATCGACTCCACTATCTACCAGATTACCAACAATCTCGGGACCGTTGGCAGACAACATCTGATTAATATTCTTGGCCAGATATTGCTTTGCCGGCTTTTCAATCAAGCCTGCAATTTGCCCCCAGATTGATGCCCCTATAAAGTTCTTTAGTATCTTTGGAATATCAATATCTAGGCCATCAATCCTAAGTTTTGATGAGACATGCTCCATCACAACATCTGAAATCTGCTCTCCAAGGTTAACCTCGCCCAATTTTGTTGACACCTGGTCTGTAAGGCCATTTTTTAGCCCGCCAATAAGCTTTTCAATATCTTCATCAGCCAGATAGTGAGCCAAAAAATCACGAACACTCTCCCGGTTGTTTTTCTGCGTTGCAAAGAAAGAGTCTATCGAACGAATAATCTTCGCTATCATTTCATCAGACAGCAGATTCTTTTCCAGAACCTCTTTGTTCATCAGTTTCTCACTGATAGCGCCTCCGATAGCACTAGCTATACGACCTTTCTCTTTGGGGATTATGCCGGGAGTAAATGGAATTCTGACTCCAAAAATATATTTTGCCTTATGAGGGCGAAACAACATTCTAATAGCTATATCATTTGTGATATAGCCAATAATTCCACCTAATAAGGGCGCTATTATATATGAAAATTCAAAACTCATTTTTCTTTTACAAAGATTGATTAATCGCGGTATCGATTTCTATCATCCAACCCCATTAAGTTCTTTTAACTACAATGCGAATATATGTAAAAAACAAAATTAATGCAAGTTTTGCCATATTATTTTCTGTTTCATTATATCACAGAGCAAAAAAGTAAAGAGTCCGGCACATACCGAACTCTTTACCAATATTTTTTATTAATCCGTCTGACTTCTTTGGGTCAAGTCAAGCACTCGGTTGGTCTGCTGTTATTCATAAAGATGACGCGTAGGACTACATTACTCCACCACCGTCACTGTCATCGCCACATCGGTCTTAGGGCGGTCACCGTTTGATGTTTCCACGTTCTGTATTGCCTCAACAACATCCAAGCCCGCCTCTACTTCACCAAATACAGTATATGCACCATCGAGGAATGGAGTACCACCCAGTGTGGTATAGGCCTCAACCTGCTCGGGGGTGAAGGCCGGTGCTCCAAGTTCCTTGCTCTTTTCCATTGCCATTTTAGCCAGCTTGTCCTGCAGCTCCATCAAGCCCTCGCGGTCGCGGTTACGGCGCAGGTTCATAATCTCCTCGCGTCGCTCCATTGCAAGCGCGTTGAAGATATTCTGGTCCTGCTGCATCTTCATCTGGTGCTCCAGCTGTTTCAACTCGGCTGTTTTGTACACCTTTCCCCAAACGATATAGAACTGGCTGCCGCTGCTCTCCTTCGCCGGGTTCACCTCATCGCCCAAGCGCGCAGCACTCAAGGCACCACGCTTGTGGAAAAGCGCAGGCTGAATCTCGGCCGGGATGTTATATCCGGGACCGCCGCTTCCCAAATTCTTGCCGGCCGGAGCACCCTTACTCTCAGGGTCACCACCCTGAATCATAAAACCCTTTATCACACGGTGAAACAGTGTTCCGTTAAAGAATCCCTCGGCTGCCAGCTTCAGGAAATTGTCGCGATGCTGAGGAGTCTCGTCATAAAGGCGCACTGTGATGTCGCCCATAGTTGTTGAAATCTTAACTTTTGCCATAATATTTATATTGTTAATTTATAATCGGTTCACGCTGCTCTGGGCAAACATTCTTATATAACCGGCACCTCACCCATAGGGTAGCAGCCACACCCATTCATTGAACGGACAAACAAATATAGGAATAATATCCCAAACAGGCATTGGCTGAAAACAAAATAAATTTTATTATTCAATTTGTGTAACATTTCGCCCATTTATCTGTATATTTACAACAGGAGGCAAAAGCAACAAGCCACCAATAAAAAACAACAAATTCATTAACCCCAAAACAAAAAAGTATGGAAAAGACACAATTAGCACAAAAAGAGACTTATCAAATTGACGAAGTGGTTGATTTCAAGATTAAAGCTGTATTCACCAACTACTGCGAAGTTATAGATGAAAAGACCGGAATAACATCCTACTTGCAAAGTACCGCAAAACTTATGCTGTTCAAGGGTCAAAAAGTAGAATGCCGCATAATTGCCGTAAACGAAAAACATCCAAAGATAGAACTCGTAAACATAAAGGCTTTTGAACAAGGCGAAGTGAGCCTTAGCGAAGAGAAACTCACGCAACTGATAGAAACAAAAGATTTATCCTGGAGCACGAAAGATTTTGTAAAGTTGCTGCTCACCGAGGACAAGGAGAAATCCTTTGAAACAAAGTGCCACCGCTGGATACAGGGCCTCCTGAACAAGAAGGTCGATTTGCAGACCGTGCGCCGCGACTGCTCGGAGCTTTTGGAACTGTCGGACCTGCTGAACATATGCAGTTACACCGTGCGCGACTTTTATCAGGAAAGGCTCACGCTGCTCATTGAGCAGATTGGATATTACATAAAGGCTGCCGAACTCATTGAAAACGAGTTGGAGAACATATCGGAGGAGACATCAACAAAGTTCATTGACAACCTTTTGAAAAAGCTAAGGCTGTCGGGCTTCGTGTACCATCCAACCAAGAACTTCAACATTCTCTCATGCATCTTCCTGCGCAGACCCGAGCTGATGAACAGCCGCATGAAGGAGCTGCTGGACATAATAATTGGCAAGGATATACGCATATGGAAGAGAGACCCGTTTGCAAGCGCTCTTGTAAAGCTGCTCAGCCTCTTTGTCAGTGAGAGCGAAGAGAGCATAAACAAGACCAAGGACAACAGGGCACTCATCGAGGACAACATGCAGGCATTGGCCATACAGCTGCTGCTGATGGACGAAGAGCATGGTGCCGACACTCCCGAGTACCGATTGGGAGCTGCACGATACTGCACGCTGACATCGCACACTCTACCCCAGAATGCCCAGAAGATAATAGATACCGGCTACCACTACCTCTTCAATTCCGAGGCAAAACTGCCGCCATACAGCATTGACAAGACAACGCTGCTGCCATATTTCATCTCAAGTAACAAGGAGAGTGTCGGTAACATCGACACCGTAAACATCTTCTCACAGGGAAACGTAAGACTCACGGTTTCCAATGACGGCATACACATGCAGTCGGCAGGCGACAAGGAACAGCTGAAGCCCGTGTTCCCACAATCGCTTGGACTGTGGAAGGGACTGCAGGTCTTTTTGCCGGGCAAGACCGAGACAAGCCTCGCAGCTGTGAAACCCAATGACATTGCCCCCTACCATGCCGTGTGGGGCGAGATAGAGTCGGAGCTATTGAACACAAAGAAGACACAGCTTCCCACAACCACAAAGAAGACCAGGAAGCAGCACCGCGTGGACGATTACGTACGCATAACATTCACGGCACAGGACCATTATGACAAGAACAAATATTACTGCCAGATTGAGGACGGGATTGGCGGCGAAGGTTTCATCTACGTCAGCGACATCGTAGGCTATTCAATACAGACCTCGCTGCGTCACTTCTACTCATCCGATGGCAGCCGCCTTGTATTCATGGCGCAGATTATTGACAAGGAGGACGACCAATTCAGGTTCTCAATGGCCAACGACATCAAGAACTACTTCTCCACCGACTTCTACTCTTTTGACGAGGACATAATATGCTCAGTGGGAAACATCCCCAACAGCTATGGCATGTCACCCGCTGTCACAAAGGAGGGTGTGAGTGCCACAATCCTGAACGCGAAGGAGTTTGAGGGGATAAAGAAGAACAGCATTGTACGCTGCCGTCTCCATGGAAAAGGAACAGGCACTTTCCACATTTCATGCAATATCATTGACATGGACATGTACGACTTTGACCTCAGTACTGCATTCAAGAACCTCATGGAGGAGTACAGTGTAGACAAAATCCTCGAAAACAACATAGAACACGAGGAGGAGCAGATGCTCAACAATGACAAACTCATAGACGAGGCCTATGTAAAAGAGATTATATACATGATTGCACGCATGGCCATCATTGACACAGAGTATGTAAAGTCCTACAACTACCTGGGTTTTGCCAGGATGCTGTGCCTGCTCATAGGTTGGGAGTCACAGGCCGCATACTACAAAGGCCGAATGGATATAGTATCCATGCTGCATGACTTTGCAATCACCTCAAGAGTCAACGAGGAGAAACTTGCACAGCTTGAGAATGCCAATGCCGAGCTCTTCAGCAACAACCTGCTGCTCAAGGAGAAATTCATGCAGCTGCAGATTGTGAGCTACATAGACAAGCCACAGCATAATGCCGAGCTGTTTGCCCTCACAGAAACAGCACCGGCATTGAAAGCCCTGGCCTCGCTTGTACTGGCCCACAACATAATAAAGACAAACGGCATGGAGAGCAATGCAACAGATATCCACAACAAGATAATACATCTGCTCAACCTCAAGGGATACGAGAGTGGACTGAAAAAGTATGGCGACGAGGAGGACGAGGAACGCGAGTTCAAGACAAGCTGCGTGTTCTACGCAGGAGACAGCAGCAATCTCCCCAACCAGGAAAAGCAGATGGACGAGATTCTCAAGGTCATCAACTCCTTCTTCAACACAAGAGGAGGAACCTTGTACATCGGAGTCAACAATTTCGGTTACGGCGAGGGAGTTGAAGAGGACCTAAAGACACCACTCTTCTATGGCGACAAGGACAAGTACATACGCAGCATTGTGGATGCCGTGAGTGCCACATGGGGCAACATGATTGCCGCCACATACATGGACATAGGCTTTGACAAGGAGAACGAAGAGAAAGACGTGCTCATTGTGGAGGTGCGTCCAATACAGGCCGGCCTGCCCTACAAGGGAGAATGGCACGTGCGGAAGGGCGGAAGCAAGCGAAGACTCAACGAGGAGGAGTTCGGCGAGTACCAGAGAATTGGCCGTGACCTGAATGCTGCTGAGACAAAGGAGGAGAGCACGAAAGAGGCACCGGCCGAGGTGCAGAAGGCAAGCCCCGAACCGGCCAGCGGCAGCAGGACTATAGCCGATGACGACAAGATAAGGACAAGCCGCATAAGGAAGAATGTGCTCAACTCTTGGGATGACGAGGACAACTATGTAGAGCCCATAGCACTGTTCAAGTTCCTTGAGGATTACAAGTTCTGCAAACTGGACGAATATGACTATGACGAGAGTTCACTCCTCACCCTTGTTGTCAAGGAGAGCGAGGAGAAGGGCTATCTTGTGCTGGGCTATGAGAACGGAGCAATTGTTAAGATACAGGTGGAGGAACTGCTCGACTTCAACAGCAGCACGTACACAAGAAACCAGGAGAGCAGGCTCATATTTGCTTCACTGGCAGGCGAGGACGACGCCGTGCTCACCATAGCAAAGGAGAGCAAGTCGAAACCGAAGACATTCATGCGTGCCGACACACTGCACAATTTTGAGACAGGAAGACTCACCGACAAAGGCGAGATACCCTACAACGAAGACCTTGCGGGCGAGATTCTTGCATACGACATCATCCCAAGCGAATACATTGACGATTTCAAGGGAATCATTGACCGCCCCAAGACCTCACTTGGGCAGTCATCGTCATCAGGCACAAGAGGTATGATAAACAAACTGCACCTTTGGGGAATAAACGAGATATAAACAGATGCCAATAAGGACAACCGCCCAAATATGAATAACAGTCGCAAGAATCCACGGATTCTTGCGACTGTTATTCATGTCAATGTACAGCATGCTACTCCATGCGCTCAACAACCTCGTCAAGGAAGCCCAGCTTTATTGCCTCGGGAGCTTTCATCCAATTATCCCTGTCGCACAGTCTCTCAATCTCCTCAACCGAGAGATTGCTGTTCTGTGCAAGCACCTCGTAAAGGTCATACTTCAGGTTCTCCATCTCCTTGAGATGAATCTGCTGGTCGCGGAACGTAGAGTATCCCACACCCGAACTTGGCTGGTGTATCATGAATCGGGAGTAAGGGAGCGCCTTGCGGTGCCCTTTCTCGCCACTGCTTGCAATCACCGCACCCATGGATGCCGCAAGTCCCAACACTGTAGTGTATACGGGTGACTCTATGTATCGCATCACCGACACGAGCTCCAGGCCCGAGTAACATTCGCCACCACCCGAGTTTATATACAGGTGTATCGGGTCATGGTTCAGCGAATCCAGGAACAGCATCTGGGCCACAATGGTATCCATCTTGTCGCCATTAACCTCGCCGCTAAGGAATATTATACGGTCCATCATCAGACGTGAATACACGTCCACGACAGTCATGTTAAGGTGTCTTTCCTCAACAATATTGGGGCAAAATATATCTTTTATCTTGTTTTCCATAATTCAACTGTAGACTATTTCAAATACTTGCAATTGTTTACCAGGGGCGCACGACAGAGCGGTCGGTTACATTGCGTCTGTTCTTGTCCTCCATCTTCCTTCTTATTTCATCGTATTGCTTTATGCTCTCGGAACGTACCGAAGGACGTGTGGCTGTTATCGATGAGAGCAGCAGTTCCTTTGATATCTTTGCACGGGTATAGGCGGCAACCATTGCAGCATCGTTCACAATATACGCAATGTCACTGGCAATATATCCCTCGGTCATGTTTGCCAATTCCTCCACGTCAATGTTATCCTCTGCAGGTCTGTTCTTCAGGTACAAGGCAAACATCTCCTTGCGGGCCTCAAAGTCGGGCAATGGCACATACACCATCTTGTCAATGCGGCCGGTACGCAGCACGGCAGGGTCAATCTTGTCGGGGCGGTTGCTTGTAGCAACAATAAAGATTCCGCGCTTTGAACAGTTATTCATCTGCGAAAGGAACTCGTTCACCTCCTCGGACGACACATTGTTCCACGACCTGTCCGGCACAAGAGCATCAAACTCATCGAAACACACCACTATGGGGGCATTCTGCTCGGCCTGGTCAAAGAGTTGGCGTATCTTCTCCTGGCTTCCATGGACATATGAACTTGCAAGGTCCGACGATTTTATGAGCATATAGTTGAAGCCCGTCTCCTCGGCAAATTTCTCGGCAAAGAAAGTCTTTCCGCATCCCGGAGGGCCATAGAGCAACATTCCGCTAGGCGGTGTTATGCGGTACTCCTCGGCAAGTTCCTTGTTCTTTATGACAAAGACAATCTGCTTGTTCAAAGACTCCTTGAGTTCATACATGCCGGCAATGTCCTCAAAACCTTTTCCTTCGCCTCGCTTGATGGGGAACTCCACATAGTTGGGGCTCTGGCGTGCCTGCTCATGCCCCTGCTTGGATGGCTTATCCACTTCCTGCTCTTGTCTGCTCTGTCTGGATTCCGTCGGTGCACTTTCGGCATCAAGAACAGCCAAAACTTCGTCGACGCATGAGAAACGCTCCTCACTCTTCAATTCAAGGCCGGTGCGCAACACCATCTTAACCTTAGGAGACACAGAAAGTACAGAGAGTTCCAGGGCATGCGACTTACGGTATCTCGACAATTCCATGAAACGCTCCTTGTATGTACCCTCTTCCTTTATGGGGCAATTCCATGCCACCTCACCGGTGAGCATGGCGTAGAGAATCATGGTTGCCGAGAAGATGTCGGACTGCTCGTCAAATATCCCCACCATGGTCTCGTTAGCATGGTAAAGCAAATCAATGTCGGCAGTGTCGAACCACACCGCACCGCAACAACGCTCCGACAGGTGACCGATATCAATAACTTCGGGTTCGTTGTTGTTTGTTGCAGAAAGTATTATGTTGCTTGGGTCAAGGTCATTGTGGCATAGGCAAGGAGTCTGACCATGCAAGAACTTCAACCCATCGAGTATTCCGCGGAAAATTGTCAAGGCCTCCTGCTCGTCGAGTTTGCCTTTCTCTTTTATGTAATCTACAAGCAAAGGACCATGGAAATAGTTGGTCACGTAGTACTGACAATCGCCCTGGTACTTGCATACGTTCCCCGACTCAATGAAACTTACAATATTCTTATGGTTCAGCTTTGCGCAGAACTCAATCTCCTTTACCTGCGATGTTTCATTATTTATCAGTTGCGAAGGAACATCCTTCATTATAAACAGTTTCAGGAAATAAGGATTCTCATCCTCACCTGTTACTTTATAGGTCTCGGTGTAGAGATTGGACTTAATCAATGACACAACAGTGTATCGTCCAATTTTCTCGTTGTTCTGTAGTATTGCCATATTCTAAAACTATAGTAGGGAGTTGCCTCCCTACTATAAATGATTTCGTTTAACCAAAAATCTCCTCTGCAATCTTCTCGCGTCCGGCCTTGAGAAGCCCCATGCAACGTGGGAAGAAGTCCTCAAGTTCAGGTGTAGAGTCAATGAAGAGCTCTACTGCCAGCCATAGACGGTCCTCAATCAAGTATGCCTTGATAACCTTGAGGTCACGTGCCACTGTGTTGATAGCCTCAAGCACCTTGGTTCTGTTACCCTCGAGCTGGTAGATGTTAGGCATGATAAGTCTGAAATACTTCTGGTCGTTGTTGTCAACAGTAAAGTAGAGATTTATACCCTCATACTTGAAGTGAATATCACCGTCACTGTCTACGTCAAACTTATAACCCTCGTTTGACAAAAACTGCTTTACCAATTCGTCTGTACGCATAATATAAACGCTTTTAGTTATTAATAATATAATGATTACACACAATGCACCTGTCAACACCTCCCGGCATGGCAATGCTGCACATTTCTTCCAAAGATGCAGTCAACAAGAACATCTGTTTGCGAATATAGACAATGTTTTTATATTTTTCACAAAACTCTATATTTATTTTTTTTCTACACAAAAAAAGTCCGTAATGTGCAAAATCCACCCTTCTTTTCATTAATAGCCACCCGGAATACAATTTATTCATTAACTTTATGCCCTGTAAAAGCAAAATGCGCAGAAGGGGGGAAAATGTACAAGACAGACTATTTTGAGAGAGGCGTGGAGCTCTACAAAAGCAAAAGATACAAGGAGGCAGCCGAGCACTTTCTGCTCGGCATTGTCAAGTTGCACTCAGCCGGCTCAAAGGTTTGGCTTGGGAGGTGCTACGAGACGGGCCTTGGGGTGGAGAAGAATCTTCTAATGGCAAAGGACCTATATCAGGTCGCCTATTACAACCTTGCTCACTCGCAAAGAAACAGCACCATCGGGGCATGGTTGCAGGAGCGTCTGGAGCAGCTCGGGCACATCCCCCACATCGGCATCATGAGCTTGTTCATCGACGGCATTGGCAACGTAAAGGCAATAAAAACCCTCAATGGGCCACAGGCGCCGCAGCTAAGATACAACATCAACGAGACAGTCGTCACCTGCGACAACAAAGAGACTTTTGCCGAGATGTTCCATTATGCACAGGAAACCATCCCCGGACTAAACCGGGAGTGGACATGCGACGGCCTGAACAGGTTCTTCGACGGCTATACCCTCAACACCCACCACTTCAGCCTTCTTGTCACAAGAGGAGAGAGTGACAGCTACCACACCCGTCTCAATGGCCACTGTTGCCACGTCATGTTCCCCAAGAGCGCCAACCTCAACTACATCTACGTACAGGAAACTATACTCAGGAAAGTAAAGGAAATCATTTACAAGCGTGCACAAGAGGTCATACCACAGGTACTGCAAAAAGTATCGGAACGCATAAACGTGCCATACCGTAAGTGCACTGTTGTAAAGACACTGAGGAACTACTCGGCAATGTACTACCCCGCCACCCGCGATGTCACGTTCTGCGCAAGTTGCATACAGCTGCCCCGCGAGAGCCTCGAGTCGCTGTGCATCCACGAACTCACCCACAGTTTCGTCAACGGACACGACAAGAATTTCCATGACAAGATGCTGGAACTTGGCGGCCACGAGATGCATGAACTCGACAAGAATCTTTGGAAAGAAAACCTGTGGCCATACCTTAAGATATAATAAGGTTCTATCACACGTGATGCGATTAAAACTTGGGCAAGGCGAGGGACGCATAAAATTCCACACAGCAGGTATAAATGTGATTATTTTTAACTGAGATTTGTACCAAAAGAAAAAATCTGCCAAGTTCGCTGGCACACATGTGATACTGTATTGCGTACCACGATATTATACATATAGAACATTATTAGTCAAATTAACACATAAACATCAACTTTAAAACAACCGTATTATGGGATTTTGGTCAGACTTATTTCTCGGCGAACCATGCTGGATATGTGGTAAAAGAACAGTAGAGGAATATAAAACATTCAATGTACCCCGCCATGGTGAACTGAGGCTATTGTGGTGCAAATCATGTAAAAAGGTCTACACAGACAGAGGAGGATATATTCCAAAATGTGTAAGATGCGGAACTAAAATGATGGGCACAGAGGAAAACTCATATGGTGTAATCGTACCTAAATGTACCAAATGCGGCTGCATATGGGATGGTGATGACTATGACGACAATAATTATTAGTCCAAAGCATTTGGGGTAACGTGACAGTAACAGGCACCATAAAAAAGCAACCGCTGATGAACATTGTTCATCAGCGGTTAATATTATAATCAGTTCTTAAATTACAGAAACAGATTACTTAGCCAACTTGCCGTCAGAACCAAGCACGTTGATAATCTTGTGCTTGTACATCTTCTCCATGTTGTCGCGAGCAGGACCAAGGTACTTACGTGGGTCGAACTCAGCTGGCTTCTCAGCAAATGTCTGGCGGATAGCAGCAGTCATAGCAAGACGAGAGTCAGAGTCGATGTTAATCTTACATACTGCAGACTTTGCAGACTCACGCAACCACTCCTCGGGGATACCGATAGCAGCCTTCAATGCACCACCGAACTTGTTGATGGTAGCAACCTCGTCCTGTGGAACTGAAGAAGAACCGTGGAGAACGATTGGGAAGCCCGGGAGCTTAGCCTCAACAGCCTTCAATACGTCGAATGCGAGTGGAGGAGGAACCATCAAACCTGTAACAGGGTCAATAGTACACTGCTCGGGAGTAAACTTGTAAGCACCGTGTGAAGTACCGATTGAGATAGCCAAAGAGTCGCAACCTGTGCGTGTAGCGAAATCGATAACCTCCTCAGGGTCTGTGTATGTGTGGTGGTCCGAAGAAACCTCGTCCTCAACACCTGCCAACACGCCGAGCTCGCCCTCTACAGTCACGTCGAACTGGTGAGCATACTCAACAACCTTCTTAGTGAGAGCAACGTTCTCCTCGTATGGGAGGTGTGAACCGTCAATCATCACTGAAGAGAAACCAGAGTCGATACAGCTCTTGCAAGTCTCGAATGTATCACCGTGGTCAAGGTGAAGAACAATCTCAGGATTCTCGCAACCGAGTTCCTTAGCATACTCTACAGCACCCTGCGCCATGTAACGGAGCAAAGTAGCGTTAGCATACTGACGTGCACCCTTTGAAACCTGAAGGATAACAGGAGACTTTGTCTCAACAGCAGCCTTGATGATAGCCTGCATCTGCTCCATGTTGTTGAAGTTGAACGCTGGGATAGCATAACCACCCTCAATTGCTCTTGCAAACATATCTCTTGTGTTTACAAGACCTAATTCTTTGTAATTTACCATAGTTATTTAATACTTTAAAGTAGTTGAATAATCAATCTTCACCACCCTAATGGGCGTAATCCTTTGCAAAATTAACAAAATCTTTGATTTATCACACTTATATGGGTAAAAAATTATGCAATAAGCGGACTTGTTGCCAAAATCTACTTGCAAAAGCGCAAATCGCAGGCTTGCCGGTTCTATTTTCACAACAAAAACCAATCCCATCAAAAAAACATTGACAGGATTGGCTTTCATTTCCGATACAGTTGTTGTTCAAATGGAGTCAATCAGTTCACTCACGAATGCAAGAGCCTTTTCGACATGCGAAAACATTGTATACTCATCGGACTTATGGGCATTGTAATAGCCACAGCTGATGTTGCAACAAGGTGTCTGCAAGCCGCGCTCCTTCAGAGCAACCACATCGGTGCGTCCACCGGGCACGCACCCGTAGCCATACTTCTGCAATACCGCAACAGGAAACATTGCGTCATCACACAGGCGAATGTCTCCTTTACCCACAGTAACCACCTCATTGTCGCCCTTGCGGTCAACGGCAAGCAGATAACGCACATCATTGAAGAAATCGAGAGAACAGGCCCTTGAGCCACGACAACCCGCCATTTCGCCGTCTCGTTCCTCCTGAACAAAAAGCACAACCTTAAGCACAGGTTTCGTGTGCAACAGGTGACTTATTATCCACAGTCCGTTCTTGTCATCGGCACCAATGCCGACGCGCTCTCCACAGCCATCAACGGCATATATCATATCACCCTCGACAACAAGATTCCTTTCCGTGGGTACATGCACCTCATCCAAATGTGCAGTAACACCGGGATAACTGTCGGCAACACCTTTTGTTATAAATACATTACCAAAAGCATCCTCCTCAACGGCAAGTTCCACATCGGCAAGTTGTGCCATAAAGAACTCCTTTATCTGTGCCTCGTGCCCCGACTTGCTGTTTATCCCATAAAAGCTTTTCAACAGTTCCATAGAGCATCAGTCAACATAATCCTGCATACCGAAATCCTTACCTTCTACGCGTGATACCATTTCAGGTGGCAGTTGTTTCTCAATCTCGGGTTCCAACACGGCATTTATACAATCGGCCAAAGATTTGACAACAGCTACACGGCGAAAGTCGGACATCCACACGAAACACTCGACACGCAATGTAAAGACATTGTCTGCCTTGATCAAATGCGCAATATTGTTTTTTGTAACAGCATAGTAGATATTCCTGTCACAATTATAGTCATATTTCTGTTTCAGCTCAGTAGAAACATGGTCAAATAGTTTCCCGAACAAAGCGAAATCAGTCACACGACTTTCCGGGTTACCAAAAGATTCATCTTTCTTATTAGGATTATAGCAGAAATGGAACTGATGAGGACGTGAGCGAGGCCCCGACGCAGCCAAAACAGGAATTGCCCAACTTCCGGGACGTGAAGTCAAACGGTTTAGGTCTTCAAGGAAAAGAGAGAAATTCGGACACTTGCAATCGGCCGTAACATTATAGTATGACGTTGGATTGTCCGGGTCAATCTCAACATCTTTGGCAATATAGTTGAAACCGCCTAATTTAGCTATATGATAGGCAAACCATCCCGTACATGCCTCGGTGTAGCCCGAAGTAAAGACTATTGTCACTTTTGAACCACGGTCAATGCAACAGCCATACGGGGTGTTACGTTTGTAGTTCATCACCACAATCCTGTCTTCGGGATTGTCTTCGGCATTAGAAGCGTTTGCCATATTATAAAGATGCAGACAGTCCGATGCCTCAACAGCCCTGACGATATCCTCTACAGTAAGGAATCGGCGTGTAAGAATTGTATTTAACTCCTTATAACGTGGCACCACAAATAGTTGTGTAAAGTGCTGGTCCTTCTCGAATTTAAACGAATGAATAATACTATCAATATTCTTCTTTATTATTGCATCGTTTTTCTCGTTCTCCATAGCCTCGGAGAATCCCGAACCAATGAGACCGGCAGGCACCGCAAACAGTGCAATACCAAGCAGACCGATGATGCAGGCAATGAGCCTGCCCACAAAGGTTATTGGCGGAGTGTCGGCAAAGTTGCCGGGGTCGCCCACATACTGTGCAAAAGCCCAGATAACAGATTTGAAACCGTTGTCATACACCTCGGGCTGTGCATTGTGCTCATAGAAGAAGAGCACGAACGACAGCATCAACGTTACGATAGCCAGGAACTGGAACGACACCCACATTTCCTTGGCCTTTGAAGAAACGGCAGTCTGCAACAGACGGAAAGAGTGCATGTAACGGAACACTCTGAGAAGGCGCAGTACGCGCAATGCCTTGAGCATAGAGTATGGCAGCGGAATGAACATCTGCACATAAAAAGTATAGGTCGACAGGATATCTATCAGGCCATAAAAGGTAAAGCAATACCTCACCCTGCCCCAAAAGCCCTTGTACTTCTCGTCCAGTTCATCGGCCGCCCAAATGCGCAATGTAACCTCAATGGTAAAGGTAATAACGGTTACAATGTCAATCACCGAAAGCACCTTCTCGCACAACGGGCCCACATTGAACGTAGATATGAAAACAGAAATGGTACTCAATACTATGAGACCTATGATTGCATAGTCGGGGTAGTTCTCCCACTGCTTGGTGCGCAAGTCGTTATCGAATATGCGCGCAAGACTTTTCTTGAGCTTTTGCATCTGTGTAAATTATTTTGTGTATTATTGTTTCTATAGCACTTGCCATATCATCAAGCGGCATTGAGAGTTGGCCCTCTGCTGCCGACGGTTGTCCCTCATACAGCGGCAAGTGAACAAACAGCGCCTTCATCCCGGGCCTTTCATTGCAAAGCCGCAAAGCCTCATAATATGTGCGGTTACACACATAAAGCCCCGCGCTGTTAGACACCTTGGCCGGAATCCCCAGTTCCTCAACCACCCTGCGCAAATCCTTTATATCAGTATTTGTAAAAAGCGCAGCAGCACCTGTAGCACATATCGGCTCCTCATTGGGGAGGTATCCGTCATTGTCGGGGGTGGTTGCATCCATCATATTAATGGCTATGCGTTCCAATTTGATATAATCGACACCGGCACATTGCCCAAGCATAATTATAACATCGGGGTGGCACTCCTTCACCGCCTTGTGCAAAGCTATGCCAACACCTGCAAAACTCACAGGCAAACGCCTTGCTATGACCTCGGCACCACCAACACCACAGGCGGCAACCTTTTCGGCAACTGCCCACGATGAGTTCTCACTGTATTTTCCGAACGGTTCAAAGCCGGTCAATAGAACACGCGGCATTATTTTATGGAGTATTTTGTGGTATAGTATACAGTTTCGGGCACAACAGCCTCAACCTCTACCCACAGATAGTTAGTATAGCGCATGCGCTCATTTTCAAAGCCAAGATAAATAGTCTTTGCTCCATTCACCGGTATGCGTCCGTTGCACGACTGAGTACCAAGTCTTGAATAATCCACATCATAATCCAAGCCAGCAGCCGTCTTTGTACCATCCTGAAACTTCTTCGCCTGCGTTTTGTTGCGGAATACATACATGTTGCAATATGCATCCTCCTCACGTATCGGGCGGTTATCATCGAGCAAGGTATTCAACAAACCGTTGCTCGAACTCCTTTCATAAAGCGGCAATCCCAGGAATTTTATACGTTTGTAAGAGCGTGTGAGGTTATCATGGAACTGGCCATCATCCGAACGGTCCTGCTCACTTGTTGCAATGCGCATAGAGTAAAGGATATCTGTTGCGCCTGCCGGTACGGTCACAGCCACCAGCGCTTGCGCATTACCCGAGAAAGCTGCTTTTATCTGGCCTCGCAAAGTAAACTTGCGAGGTTCCTCAAAGCATTTACGCATTGCAATACCGGGAACAGCAACTGCCCCCACACTACCTTTGCCACACTCCACCTGTTCGGTCCTTATGGAAGGACGGCTGTAGAGCGATGCAGCGTCGGCACATCTATAGCTCAACGTAGCACTCACATACGTCTTTCCCTGGGGCACAATCTCCAACAGGTAGATAGCAGAATTTGAGATGGCAAGTGAATCGGACACCCTACGTCCTTTGTATGACTTCATCAATTTCTCGGTATCGGCATTATACAGTTTCACAGTCACCGGTTCCGATGCCTCGACATTACAGAAAACCTTCTCGCCTTTCTTCAAATAGAGCGGATAATACTCCTTTTCCTCCAGCAGTTGCTCTGTCACATCCACTGCAACAATTTTCCCAACAGCAACAACTCTATTCTCTGCAAACGACACGGCCATCTGCTTGCAGTCATCTATACGCATTTTCAGTGAGTCGCAACGCATCATTGCCTCTACACTCATCCCGGTGTCGTCATAATTATACTCCAACTCATTTGCCTCGGTCAGCAGCTCCAGCATCCCCTCTTGTGTTGGAGCTGCATCCATCTTCTCCATCAAAGCCTCAACCCGCTCAACAGCGGCTACCGCCCTGTCATAGCGATAAGCCTCGCGCTCCGACAACAGCACGCCTTCCCTTTCCACTTTGGGAGCACATGCCACTGTTGCCACAGCCAAAAGCAGCATAAAAATATTCCTCACAGTATACCTCATTCTATCAAACTGTTATACACATTCTCAAGTTTATCACACACAACGGAATATGAGCACTCCTTGTATTCATGCCCCCACTCATTGTTGTCCACATTGTTGAGGAACCACACACGTTTCTGCATCATGAACCTGCGTGCTTCGTCATACTGTCCGCGAGCACACATATGAGCGATAACATCGGTCATGTACGAGAAATAGTCGGGAGCATTACCCGGATATGTCTCTGTTTCATAGCTCAACGGATGAAAACTCCAGCACTCATCGTAACGCTCCTCGTCAAGCAAGGCATTGTAAATTTTCTTTGCATTATCCTTAGTGTACGATGCCGAAGAGTGCAGACCGGAGAACTTCATCTCATACATTGAGCAATGCGGTGTCAAGTAGTTGAACACATATATAGCCTTCTCCACATTCCCAATCGCCAGATACTCATCAATCAGGCGCGATGCGTAACTGTACATCTCGCGCCCCGACATATCAGCCAACAAAGCCTCGGCCCTGCTCAATTCACCATTGTTCAAGGCACACTCCATCCTGTCGGCCGGTGACTGACAAGAGAGAAGAAACATTAGCGGACAAATAAATAAAAAGAACCTCATAACATTATCTCTTTTTACCCTTCAACGCCTTCACTATTGCACCACCAATCTTGCGCTCCACGCCCTGTTTTGTGAGTGGAATGCCTGTTTTTCTTGCAATCTTTTGTTTGATAGCAGTAACGCCCAAAGCCCTCTTGAGCGAGAAAGACAATCCTGGAATTTTCATAGTTTTCCAATTTAATTTATTTGCATCAAATACTACCACACTCATGCAACATTGGCCACCTTCTCGGCCAACACCCTAATCAAATATATTGCGCCAGGCCACATAGCCAAACTACCGGCATATCCCAAGACCGCTGTCACCGAAAAACGGAACAAATCGTTTTTCGACTTCGACCAAAACCAGCGTGGCGGTATATCCAGTCTGTAGGCAAATATACCGAACACCAATCCCACCACCGCCATAATGCCGGAAAATAGAAGAACAGGAAGTTCCTCATATATTATACATGCACACAGCCCAAGCATCCCAAGGAAGTTGACTACCGGCGCCAACAGGTTTATTATATAGGCCAATACTACCATATCCCCAATCACCTGCAACGCTTGAGGCTATCCTTTGCGCTCTCAATCTGGCGTTTCAGGTACTCAATCTGTCGGTCGTGGCGTGCAGCCGCGTCAATCTTGCTCTTTCGGTAACTTGCCTTTGTAGATGGCGAAGAAGCATTCTTAATCCAACGTGCATAGTTCTCGTTATCACGTTTCTTTGCCTCCTTCTCCTTTGCTATTGACGCACGCAGGTCAACAATTTTCTTTTTGTAATATTCTTTACTCATAGTTATAAGTTCTTTTAAAAAACTTTATTCGATTTACAGTTTTGTTACCGTAATTAAGTCAATATTATAGTTCACATGCAATACAAAAGTTATGCAAGATATATGCTTTATGTGATATGTGGGACACCCAAGTCCCACATACCTGAATTCTGTTGTACAGGATTACTTGCCTGCAGCAACAAGAGTGATGTCATTGTCGGCGAGCTTGCTGTCGTCAGCATTAGCTACCTGAACACCGATACCGTAGAGCTCGGCAATCTTCTTCTCGAAGTTACCAACGCGCAGGTTGCCACCAACGGTGAGTTCGCCTCCCTTCTTGCCCTCGGCACGGAGAGAAGCCAATGTAGCGTCATCATCGGCAAAAGCGCCCTTGCAGCTCTCGCTCTTGTAAACACGGAGTGTTGAACCAAACTCCTTCTTGAAATTAGCCTTCAAGGTCTTTACCTTCATGCGACCATCCAACTTAAATTCTGCCATAGTCGTAAAATTTTAAATGGTTAATATTAAATTGTTATTATACAATAGTAAAATAATTCATTATCAATCTCTTTTGTATGCCATTCAATGCAATACTCTCTTTCCACCTCAAAACCGGGGTGCGTCTTTGCACAGGTACTTTCGGGATTCTGCCAATGCTTAATGCGGGAATGTACTCCATCATTCATATTCAGCAGATAGTTGTTCGATGTAGGCTTGCTCTCTTTTGTGTAGGTAACATCATTTGTGACAAATACCGCCAAACCGCCTTTTACTCTGTCAAAACGATTACGTACAAGTTCCACACGACGTACATCCTTCCAGAAGTCGTACATACCCAAATCCTGCGCTCCTTGATTTTTCATCACAACAACCTTGTCGTGTAACAGCTCGTCGAAACGGCTTATTTTGCGTTCCACTTTTTTGGTCTTGTATTTCAATTCAACAGGACAAAATTCCCCATCCTTTTTAACTACAATATCAAGGCGCAGTTCGCTATCCCAAACATAGTCCTCAAGTTCGCTCTTGGGGACATAGTACTCCACATCGATATCGTCATAACGGTTTGAGGAATTTCGTAGCCAGTCAGCCAGATGCATCTGGAAATCGCGTTCATTGAAAAGCAACTCATCATTGCTCTCCAAAAAGGCGAAAACATCCCGTTTAACTAAACCACTCAAAACACTCATATCTTAATACTCGCCACGTGCAGCCTGGCCAATAGTAATTCCGTTTGGAACGAGCTTTGCTCCAGTTTTATCCTTAATCTGCACGGTAACACCAAAGTTTGTGTCGAAGAGTTTCTCGGCATCGCCCACCTTCATGCTGGCCTTGATTTTGAGGCCGTCTGCCTTTGCGTTCACATCCTTTGTAGTCTTCTTGTTGAGAGCAGCAAGTGTCAAATCGCCATCGGCAATCTGCACACCCTTGTAGAATACCAATGTAAGTTCAAAAGCCTTCTTGAAATCGGCCGATATTGTCTTGAGTTTTTTCTGTGGAGCCACAGTGAACTCCGCGTTCTTGAAACGGTCCATCAAATTGTTCAAAATTCCCATAGTCGTATTTTTTATATGTTAAATTATTGGTACCCCGGGAATGTATCATCCTTGCCGGGGCTATATGAACTTCAATTAAAGTTCAACCTGCAATTCGGGTTCCTCCTTAACAAGGTCGGCAAGCATGAGCACTGCACGTGCATCATCGACACCAAGAGCCGAAGCAATTGACAACACGTTGTCAACCTCCTCCTCGCCAAGCACACCGTCAACAATTACCACCTGCAGAACAGCCTGCAACAACATCTCGGCCTCTTCGTCATCCACCTCGGCCGAGTGCTCAAGGATGTAAGCATTCACCTCTTCCTCATTCATTGGCTCAACAACTGCAAGCTCAGCCTCAACAGCTGCTGCAAACTCGTCGGCATTGAGTTCAAATGCATCGGCAATTTCAGCAACAACAATCTTCTCGGCTGCATCGTACTCGCCATCGGCCCAGATGGCAGTTGCCACCAACGCTGCTATATGTTTGATTTCTGTATTCATACTCATTAATCTAACTTACTTAAACAATCTTTTAATTCTATTCTTGAGGCTGTTCTTCTCGGCACGAGCCTTTGCCATACGCTCGGCAATAGCCTTGCCCTCCTTGGTACGTTTGTCAACAGTACCGTCCTTGGTCTTCTTGACCGTAGTCTTCTTTACTGCCATATACTTTAATTTTTATAAGGTTATTATTCAAGAATGATAAACTCGGTACGACGGTTAACGTCAGGATTATTCTCGTCAATGAGTTCGCTTGAACCCTTACCCTCGGCCTCAAGACGTGAAGCATCGACACCACGGCTAACGATGAAATCGACAGCTGCCTGAGCACGTGCCTGTGAAAGCTTCTGGTTGAATGCAGGGTCGCCCTCGGCCGATGTGTGACCAACGATACGCAACTTCACCTCGGGATGCTTCTGCATCTCCTTTGCCAAGTCATGAAGCACGAACTTTGCATCCTCGGAGAGTTCGGCCTTACCTTTCTCGAACTTTGCGGCATTGAAGTTCTTCTCAATCTCCTCAATCCTGTCGACATAAACCAGTTTCTCTACCTCGACAACCTTCTCTACCTCAACTACCTGGGGTTTGCGCAATGCGAAGATTGCTGCAACAACAGCAAGCAAAAGTACAAGTAGAATCCACAACCAAAGGAGTGATTTTTTCTTTCCGGGTACAGGTGGAACATAACCGTTGAGATATTCGAGACGGAAACCACCCTTCTTGGCTCCACCATCAGCCTTCTCAAAATCGGCAACAAGAATGCCATACTGTTTTGCGTGAGCTACAATGCGCTCGAAGTTGGGCTTTGTCCACATCATCACAAACGCGACTTTGTGGCCGTCGCCTGTAGCGAGCAGCTCGTCCTCACCCTTGAAATAGTTGTTCCAATTACCTGTAGCACCCTTCTCCTCGGCATAGATGAAAATTTCATCACTGCCTTTATCAGGGTTGATTGCATTAGGGAATGCCTTGCGCAAATCCTCCAATGTAGCCTGTGGATACATTACCATATAGGCATGCACAATACCCAATGCTGTACGGTTCTGCGCCTTGCCGTAAACTCTTACACGTGCACTTGCAAGTTCTGCAGCGCTAGCCTCTACTTTTGGTGCGTCGTCAGCAGCAGCCGGTTTTTCAACAGCATGTCCGTGACCACTCTCGGCCGATGCTGTTGCTGCGGCACCCATAAGTGTTGCTGCGTCATCGGCAAACTCTGTATCATCGGCATTTGCCACCTGAACACCGATACCGTAAAGCTCGGCAACCTTTTTTTCAAAAGAACTTACCTTCATGTTTCCCTTAACAGAGAACTCGCCGCCAGAGTAACCCTCTGCACGGATTGATGCAAGTGTTGCGTCATCGGCAGCCTGCTCTCCCTCGCAAGCAATGTTTGTGTAGACACGGAGTGTGGCGCCAAAGTTCTTCTTAAATTCGTCTTTTAAGGTCTTTACCTTTACACGACCATCAAATGTAAAATCCGCCATAGTCTTTTTGTTTTATATTATTAATGTTTTAGCTTGTATTGCAAAATCAAAAATCAAATATCGATTTGTTGCCCATAACCCCATAATACGCAATAAGCATTAACACACCTCCAATCAAAGACATTATAACGAAGAGTATGGCAGCTCCAGGTGCTTTCTTGAAGAGGGTATATATGACCAAAAAAAGTCCTGTCAAGAACAATAAAGCTCCTATATCAAAAAGTACCATAATTATATCATTTGTCGCATTATAATACTTGTGAGAGTGTATCAATAGGCATCTGTTCTTCTACAGCAGGAACAACCTCAACAGTTGGAACCGGCTCCGCTGCAGGTGCGTTCTCTGCAGGAGCTGCAACAATTGGTTCTGCCGGTGCCTGCTCACGTGCAGGGATATCGGAGAATGTAACATTAATTACGTTGAAGCCCAAACCTTGAAAAAGGGTGACAATGCGTCCCTTACCAATGTGATTGGCTTTCTCGAGTATATTGTGCTCGAGAGCGTTCTCCAAAACCTTCTCTTTCCTCTCCGACTGCATTGCAACAATCTCTTCATGTTCCCAATCGCCAGTCTCTTCAAATGTCTTGTAATCGGACGGATTGCTTATTACATCAAAAATCTTGGGAACAGGCAACTTAATACTTACGGTATCACCTTTAACAACCAAATCGTTCTCGCCAAGCATTGAAAGGTCGAAACCGGCACGTACCTTGCACTTGGCAGTCAGCACAATCTCGTGCTTTATTGTATCTATCTTTTCACCATACCAATGCTTTTTTGTTGTAGTCTTAGAGCCCTGTATCACACTCTCTTCGTAGAAACAAGCTGTTGTAAATTCCGAGATTTTCTTCACCTCTTGAACAATGTTTGCAGTATCCTCTATTTTGGGGCCTTCAAGCATATCCTTGACAATATATCCGACTAGACCGGCTGCAGCCGTTATGGCCATAGCAATCAAAATTGTCTGGAGATTAGCCACAAAAAATGATGCTATATTCGTAAAAAAACCGGCCGATTTTGCTACACCACCGACAACTTTTCCTGCAGTTTTTGCGGCACCGGATGTTACTTTTTCTACAACTTTTGCTGTCTCAACGGCTTTTTCAAAAAATTTGCTCTCCTCCTTTTCTCCCTCGACCTTGCCGGCACCTGGATTCCTCTCATTCACAACCGCCTCGCTCTCAACATTTACATATTCGTCCACTACCGGACTATTTTTCTTATCTTTTGTTTCCATATCAAAATTTCCTAAAATTCTTCGACTATTTGTTTCCATCCACAGGAGAGTATCATTTGTTTTCAGCCACCTTCTCCTCTTCCTTGAAGCATACATTTATATTCTCAAACCCGCTATGTGCCAGCAATGCCTTGAAGAAATCCGTTGCATTCTCCTTTGCATCTTCATATATACCCAAATTCGGTGCGTCATCCATAATCGCCTTTTCGCCCTGTTTCAACAGGCTGTTACGTTCATCGGTGTTGAAACCGGTACGCAGTCCCGACACCTTTGAATACACGAGTTTTATGTCCTCGGCCGACATGTTGAACGACAGGACTTTCGGCTGTGGAAGATTGATTGTCACGGTCCGACCTTTATCTGAAACCTCGACATCTTCTTTTGTAAAATCTTTAAGATCTATACCGGCCTTCATTGTTGTGCGACAAGAGAAAATAATTTTCCTGTCACCTAACTTATAAAAATCATTATCATTTGCAATGATAAGTTTGGTTACAGTGTACTCTACTGTACCCAATTCGGCACATGCGACAGCCTTATCAATGGCTTTGTCGAGCTGTTTTTCTTTGTTATTGCAAGAACAGAAAAGCAGTAGTGCGAAAAGCAGAAACGTTGTTTTTTTGGTTCACCTGCAAAAGTTGGGGGGCTGATATAAAAATATTATCTTCGCATAGTTAAAATAAGTACTATGCAGGACGAAAAAATACTACTGGAATTAGCCCGTTTGATATTGCCATCAGGTTTCATTGAAAACTTCAAGATT
>JAZOOF010000047.1:0-27201 GCA_045654885.1 Bacteroidaceae bacterium | reverse complement strand
TGCCGGTGCCGGGCGCTTTGCTACTTTCGCGCGACGAAAGTAGATGAAAGAAAGACTTGAAGAAAAATTAAAGTGAACAATTAAGGTTGGAGACTGCCGTGAAATGTAATGGTGAGCGAAAGCGATACCGACACTGTTTTTTGCGACCATACCTCAATATCTTACTTTCATAATTTTTAATTTATATGCTTATCCACACTAAATTTCTACTGAGCCTTTATATGCAAACTACAGGGGCGAAAAATGTGAAAAGTTAAAGGTGAATCACGCAAAAAAACTGCCCCTCTTTCGCCAAAGAGGGGCGAGCAACGTAGTTGCGGAGGGAGTTCGACAAAAGCCATCCAAAAATCCGCTTTCGCTTGCCGTAAAATTCTATAGCAGTTTTAACTTCGTTGAAATTGCTTTCGTTCGTTTTGTATTTAAACAATGTTTCCATACACTCGCTTACTCGCAATTTTCAACCTTAATGGTTCACTGCATTTTCTTCAAGCTGTTGTTTATCAAATAGCTTCTCTACTGCCTTCTCAGATATGTTACAAAGCGATAATTGTATGCATGTTTCTCATCGACAGTGTGCTCCTCCTGTTCAATGACCTCCCATTCGTTCTTTGCGAATTCGGGGAAGAATGCATCGGCATTCTCCGGCGTGTCATCAATCTCCGTCAGGCACAGGATGTCGGCATGCGGCAGCGCTGTCTTGTAGAGCATCTCGCCGCCAATAATGTAAACCAGCTCTGTGTCGCTGCAGTTGGCAAGTGCCTCTTCAAGTGAACTGAATGTCTCACAGCCCGGGAACTCGCTCTCCTTGCGTGAGAGCACAATGTTGCGGCGGTTGGGCAATGCGCCCTTCGGCAACGAGCGGAACGTGTTGCTGCCCATTATAATTGTGTGCCCTGTCGTGAGCTCCTTGAAACGCTTGAGGTCATTGGGTAGCCAATATATGAGTCTGTTTTCAAACCCAATGGCATTGTTCTTTGCGATAGCGGCAATGAGAGCTAATTTGTACATATTTGCTTAGGTTTAAACGGCTACAACGCCTTTTATGTGCGGGTGGGCATCGTAGTCCTCAAGTGAAAAATCTTCGAATTTGAAAGAGAAAATGTCCTTTACGTCGGGGTTTATAACCATCCGTGGCAGTTTCTTTGGTTCGCGGGTGAGCTGCAGTTTTGCCTGTTCAATGTGGTTAAGGTAAAGATGTGCATCGCCGAGCGTGTGTATGAACTCACCGGCTTTAAGTCCTGTTACCTGTGCCATCATCTGCAACAGCAGCGCATACGATGCAATGTTGAACGGTACACCCAGGAAACAGTCGGCACTTCTCTGGTACAGTTGCAGACTCAGTTTGCCGTCGGCAACGTAGAACTGGAACATGGCATGGCATGGCGGCAGGTTCATGTTCTTTATGTCGCCCACATTCCATGCGTTCACAATTATGCGGCGCGAGTCGGGGTTGTTCTTTATTGTCTCCACAACCTCCTTTATCTGGTCTATATGCTCGCCGTCATATCCCGGCCATGAACGCCATTGGTAACCATAGATGTGTCCAAGGTCGCCGTTCTCGTCGGCCCACTCGTTCCATATGCGCACACCGTTCTCCTGCAGGTATTTTACGTTGGTGTCTCCGTTGAGGAACCACAACAGTTCGTGTATTATGGACTTCAGGTGTAGTTTTTTTGTTGTCAGGCAGGGGAATCCCTCCTCAAGGTTGAAGCGCATCTGGTGGCCGAACACGCTTATAGTGCCCGTTCCTGTGCGGTCGTCCTTCTTTGTACCCTCGGTGAGGATTCGGTTGAGCAAATCAAGATATTGTTTCATATGTTTTTATTGTATTTCCTTGTATCTTGTCATGCCGATGCTTTGGCATGTTTTCTATTGGCAAAGATAATCTTTCGCCTTAAATTTTCCTATCAATGATAGTTATTTTTCTTCCTTTCTCCAATGGTTGTTAATTATTGTATAAACTTGCGGCTGATGCTGTATTTTTTTACCATTTAAAGTATATGCTGACATATTTTTTGTATCTTTGCTTCGAATATGCCTTTTTGTGCACCTACAGTGCGGGCGTTTGTAAAAGAGATTGTTATGACACTGAACCAAGCCTTTATTGACAGAACGGAGCTCCTTTTCGGCAAGGAGAGGTTTGCCCGTTTCATGGAGGCGCTCGGTGCCGAGCCGGTGGTCAGCATACGCTACAATACCTGCAAGCAGATGCCCGATAGTGAGAATGTGCCTGTCCCCTGGGCTGTGAACGGCCGTTACCTTTCCACCCGTCCCGTGTTTACAGCCGACCCGCTTTTCCATGCAGGGTGCTACTATGTGCAGGAGGCATCATCGATGTTCATTGAACGTTTTATTGAGCGATATATAGATGTTCCGGTGCGTGCGCTCGATTTGTGTGCCGCTCCCGGTGGCAAGACAACGCATCTGCTCTCGCTTTTGCCAAAGGGTAGCCTGCTTGTCTCGAACGAACCTGTGGCGCAGCGTGCCCAGGTCCTTGCCGAGAACGTGATAAAGTGGGGCAACCCCTCTTCTGTGGTCACACGTAACGAGCCTGCCGATTTCGGCAGTTTCGGCAACTTCTTCGACCTTGTTGTGGTCGATGCCCCATGCTCGGGCGAGGGAATGTTCCGCAAGGACAGCGTGGCGGTGGAGCAGTGGAGCGTGTCGAATGTGGAGCAGTGTGTGAAGCGCCAAAAGCGCATATTGTCCGATATATGGCCTACGCTTCGCCCCGGTGGTGTGCTCATATACAGCACATGTACATTCAATTGCGAAGAGAATGAGGATTGTGTGGCATGGATTGCCGATGAGCTTGGTGCAACACCGTTGGCTGTTGAGGCCGACGATGCATGGGGCGTTACCGGTGCCCTTGTTGGTGATTTGCCTGCATACCGCTTTCTGCCGGGGTACACTGCCGGTGAAGGTTTCTTCATAGCAGCGCTCCGCAAGGATGGAGATGCTCCGTTGGCGCAGCCAAGACAGCAGCGCTTTCAGCCTGCCGCCTCAAAGCTAAAGGCGCAGTTTGAGGAGTGGGTGGATAACCCGTCAGCTTTCAATTTTGTGCAACAGGGCGACAGAGTGGTGGCTATGCCACGTGAGCACACGGCAGCAATGCTTGCCCTGCAGCAGAAGATGAAGGTGCTGCACTGTGCATTGCCGCTTGCCGATGTCAAGAACAACAAGCTGCTGCCGCTTCATCAGCTTGCAATGAGCAATGCGCTTCGCCGCGAGGCTTTCTGCAACGTTGAACTTGAACGCGAAAAGGCACTTGCCTATCTGCATCGCGAGGCACTGGCCTTTGAACAGGCACCTGTGGGCTATCTGCTGCTCACATACAAGGATAGGCCGATAGGCTTTGCAAAGAATATCGGAAACAGGGCAAACAATCTCTATCCCGCCGAATGGCGAATAAGGAAGAACCCTGTTGAACTATGAAAAACAAACTAAAAATATAAATAGAATGAAAAAGTTTATTTTCTCATTGCTGCTGCTTGTGACAGCTTTGCAGGCAAGCGCACAAAAGCCCGTTACAGTTTCTCATGAATTGACTGCAAAGGGCGCAGAAGTTACAGTAGAGTTTATCGCTGAGATTGCGGATGGATACTATATGTACTCGACCGATATCCCCAAAGGTGGCCCCAAGCCTACATACGTGAAGTTTGCGGAACTTGAGGGTGCAGAACTCGTTGGCGAACTTGCTCCGGTGGACGAGGCCAAGTCGAAGTACGAGCCTGTTTTCGATATGCAGGTGACCTATTTCGAGGAGTTTGCATCGTTCACACAAAAGTTCAAGGTACTGAATGAGAACTTCAAGCTCAAGGGCACTTTGCACTACCAGTCTTGTGGTGATATGGGCTGCGTTCCCGGCCGTTACGACTTTGTCATAACCAACGAAAATATCTCGGTTGCTCCTGCTGCGGCTCCGGTAAAGGAGACACCCGCACCTGCAAAACCCGCTGAGGCAAAGCCTGTCGTGAAAGAGAAGGCTGCCCCTGCCCCTGCTCCTGCAAAAAAGGAGGAGCCTGTTGTGGAGAAGCCTGCACCTGCAGCACCCGTGGTTGAGGCTGTAGAGCCTGTTGAGGAGGCAAAGGCCGAGACTGTTGAGGCTGCAACTGCAGAACCTGTAGTAGAGGCACAGCCTGTTGCTGAAACTGTTGCTGTTGCAGCGGAGGAGGACGCAAAGGAGGATAACAGCTCAATCTGGGTAACATTCATCCTTGGTTTCGGCGGTGGTCTGCTCGCGTTGCTCACTCCTTGCGTGTGGCCAATCATCCCAATGACAGTGAGCTTCTTCCTCAAGCGCTCAAAAGAGAGAAAACAGGCTATCCGTGAGGCTTTGATATATGGTGCATCAATAGTTGTAATATATCTGTTGCTTGGCTTGGCCGTGACACTGCTCTTCGGTCCTGCAGCACTCAACAAACTTGCAACAAATGCATTGTTCAATGTATTCTTCTTCCTTATGTTGCTTGTCTTTGGTGCGTCATTCCTTGGCGGTTTCGAAATCAAGTTGCCTTCATCATGGACAAACAAGGTCGATGAAAAGGCCGGTAGCACAACCGGTATCCTGAGCATCTTCCTTATGGCATTTACTCTTGCCTTGGTGTCATTCTCATGTACAGGTCCAATCATTGGCTTCCTGCTCGTTGAGACTGCAACATCAGGAAACTATCTGGGACCGGCTGTCGGCATGTTCGGTTTTGCCTTGGCTCTCGCCTTGCCGTTCACAGTCTTTGCAATCTTCCCGTCACTGCTCAAGCAGACCCCACGTTCAGGTGGCTGGATGAACACCATCAAGGTTGTTCTTGGCTTTGTTGAGATTGCATTCGCTTTGAAGTTCCTCTCTGTTGCCGACCTTACAAAGGGTTGGGGTATCCTCGACCGCGAGACATTCCTCGTATTGTGGATTGCATTGGCTATTCTCCTTGGCATGTATCTGCTCAAGATTATCCGTTTGCCACACGATGACCCAAGCGACAAGACAACCAGCGTGACCGGTTTCTTTGGCGCATTGCTCTCATTTGCATTTGCAGTATATATGATTCCCGGTCTGTGGGGTGCACCTTGTAAGGCAATCAGCGCCTTTGCGCCTCCAATGTTTACACAGGATTTCACTATCCACTCGGCAGGTGCGAGTGAGAAACCTGCTATCTTCAAGGCCGATACACACGATTATGACGAGGCCGTGAAGTTGAGCCGCGAGCAGAACAAGCCCATTTTTCTCGACTTTACCGGTCATGGATGTGTAAACTGCCGCGAAATGGAGTCTGTTGTCCTCAGCGACAAGGAGGTACTCCAGATACTGCACGACAACTATATCGTAGCATCGCTGTATGTCGATGACCGCAGGGAGCTCCCCGAACCTTTCATCGGTGAGGATGGTTTGGAGTATACCGAGGTAGGCGAGAAATGGACCTATTTCCAGCAGCATGAGTTCGGTGCGCTCTCACAGCCATTCTATGTGCTGGTGGATGCCGAGGGTAACCGCCTGAACGGCTCTTTTGCCTTTGACAAGAATGTCGGCAAATTCGTAGAGTTCCTCAAGGGTGGTCTTGCAAAGTACAATGAATAAATTATTGGTGTTGCAGTAATATATTGTGATAGATGATTAACCTGACCCCACTCATAAAGCCCGTTACCGACATCCGTGTAAGGCAGATTGAAAGGTATGCAACAGCGGCCGAGGTAATGCAACGTGGTGTGCTTGAACATCTTATAGCTGAAGCCTCGGCTACCGAGTGGGGTATAAGGCACAACTATCCTGCCATTCGCAACTACGAGCAGTTTGCGGCCGCTGTAGGTGTACAGGACTACGAGACTCTCAAAACCGATATCGACCGTATGCGCCGTGGCGAGGGAGATGTGCTCTGGAAAGGAGCATGCAAGTGGTTTGCGAAGTCATCGGGTACAACCAATGACAAGAGTAAGTTCATACCTATTACTCCTGACGGTCTGCGTAACATGCACTACAGGGGTGGTTATGATGTTGTGGCAACATATCTTGCAGCTAACCCTGCGAGCCGTCTCTTTTCGGGTAAGGCACTTATCCTTGGTGGTAGTCACTCACCCAATTACAACTTGCCAAGCAGTCTTGTAGGCGATTTGAGTGCCATACTCATTGAAAACTGCAGCCCGTTTGTGAACTTTTTCCGCGTTCCTCCAAAGGAGATAGCCCTGTTGGGCGATTTCGAGGAGAAGATGGAGCGTATTGCCCGTTTTGCCTTTGACAGGAATGTTACAAATATATCGGGTGTGCCGTCATGGATGATGGCTGTGCTCAAGCACATGCTCGACATTACCGGTAAGCAGAGTGTCGATGAACTGTGGCCCAATCTCGAGGTCTTTTTCCATGGAGGTGTGGCATTCACTCCTTACCGTGAGCAGTATCATCGTCTCATACGCAACAGCAATATGAAGTATGTCGAGACCTACAATGCCAGCGAAGGTTTCTTCGCTCTGCAGAATGACCCGCTCGACCCGGCAATGCTGTTGATGATTGATTATGACATCTTCTACGAGTTCATGCCGCTTGAGGATATCGGTTCGCCCTCGCCGCGTGTGTTGCCATTGTGGGAGGTAGAGCTTGGCAAGAATTATGCAATGCTCATATCAACCTCGTGCGGATTGTGGCGTTATATGATTGGTGATACGGTACGCTTTACAAGCAAGGACCCTTATAAGATTGTCATTACCGGCAGAACAAAACACTTTATCAATGCCTTTGGCGAGGAACTGATTGTAGAGAATGCCGAGAAGGGCCTTGAACAGGCTTGCATTGAAACCGGAGCGCGTGTGCTTGAGTACACGGCAGCCCCGGTGTTCATGGATGCCGAGGCCAAATGCCGCCACCAGTGGGTTGTGGAGTTTGCAACACCCCCGGCATCGGTCGAAGAGTTTGCCACAATTCTTGATACCACTCTGCAGCGTCTTAACTCCGATTACGAGGCAAAACGATATAAGGACAGGACCATGCAACGGCTTGAACTTGTCGTTGCACGTGAAAACCTTTTCAGTGACTGGCTAAAGAGCAAAGGCAAGCTGGGTGGCCAGCATAAGGTCCCGCGCCTGAGCAACAGCCGTGGATATATTGATGAGCTTTTGGAGATGAACGGATGAAACGGGTAAAGGAAATAATAATGTCACTGTTGCCGGTGCTTGTGGTTGCTGCCTGTGCCAGTATAGGCTCTCCCGACGGAGGTCCTTATGACGAAGAGCCGCCGGTTCTTCTCAAGGCAACTCCTGCGCTCAATTCAACGGGTGTCTCCGTTGCCGATATAACGTTGGAGTTCGATGAGAATGTGACATTGCAGAATGCATTTGAGAACGTCGTTGTCTCGCCTCCACAGTTCGAGATGCCGGAAATCAAGTACAGCGGCAAGAAGGTTACCGTTGAGCTTTTTGACACACTAAAGCCAAATACGACCTACTCCATTGACTTCGGCAGCGCAATAGTAGACAATAACGAGAGCAACCCCTATGAGAATTTCGCCTATGTATTCTCCACAGGCGAAGCCGTAGATACCCTTGCTGTCAGCGGTACTGTTCTCAATGCCGCCGACCTTGAACCCATAAAGGGCATGATGGTGGGTCTGCACTCCTGCCTCGATGACAGTGCGTTCAATACTCTGCCTTTCGAACGCCTGTCGCGCACCGATTCACGTGGCCGTTTTACAATAAAGGGCATTGCCCCCGGCAAATATCGTGTCTATGCCTTGTCCGATGCCAACCAGAATTTCCTCTTCGACCAGAAAAGCGAAAAGGTTGCCTGGGCATCAGCGGTGGTGGAACCGTATGCAGTTCCGGCAGTGCGTCCCGATACCGTTTGGCGCGACAGTACTACCATCGACACCATACGCATAGTCAATTATACCCGCTTCATGCCCGATGACATTGTGCTGCGCGCTTTCAATGAGGATTTCGTGACACAGTACCTTGTCAAGCATACACGCGACCCGCATAACAAGCTATCCTTTTTCTTCGCAGCCCCCAATGACGAGTTACCGCTGCTGGAGGGTCTCGACTTTGACCTTAGCGATGCCTATGTGCTTGAGACAAGCGCCAAAAGAGACACGCTTGTATATTGGCTGAAGGACTCCTTGCTCTACCGCAATGACACCCTTGCACTGAAGCTGTCATACAAGGCCATAGAAACTACGGGAGATGTCATAGACCGCATCGATACGCTCTATATCTCCTCGCGCAAGCGTTGGGAGAATGTTGTGAAACAGCAGCGCAAGAAGTTCGAGGACGATGAGAAGGCCTTTATGCGCCGCGCCAAATCCTTGCCCGACTATGACGAGGAGAACCCGCCGGTATACACACCTCCTACCAAGGAGCTGCCTTTGCGTTTCAGCGGTTCATCCTCTATGGATTTGACAGGTATATGCACTTTTACCTTTGACGAGCCTCTGCTCTCGGTCGATACGTCGGCTATAAGGGTAGAACTCAAGGTCGACACGCTATGGACACCCGTTGAGAGCGTGCTGCGCCCGGATAGTGTCAATATACGCAAGTATGGACTGTTTGCCGAGTGGCGCCCCGAACAGGTATATATGATAAAGGCCGATTCTGCGGCATTCAAAGGGCTCTATGGCGGTGTATCGACAAAGTTCGAGCGCGAGATAAAATTCAAGTCGCTCGACGAGTATGCCTTGCTCTATGTCAATATAGCAGGGGTGGGCGACGAAGGTATAGTGCAGCTGCTCAATTCCGGTGGCGAAGCGGTTATGGAGAGCCGTACATCAAATGGTGGATGTACCTTCTATTTCGTGAAGCCGGGAGTCTACTATATGCGCCTTATCTTCGATGCCAACGGCAATGGAAAATGGGATACCGGTGACTATGCTGAAGGGATAGAACCCGAGCGGGTCTCCTATTATCACCACTCCCTTGAATTGCGTGCGCTTTTCGAGTATACGCAGGACGATTGGGACATCAACGCTCCGCTCAATGAGCAGAAACCGCTTGAGATAACCAAGCAGAAACCCGATAAGGAGCGCCGCAAGCAGAACCGCAATGCAACGCGTAATTTTAAATGAGATAACAAAATATAATATAAAATTATGGAAAACAGATTTATGATATACAACACGCTCTCTCGCAAGAAGGAGCTGTTCGAACCGCTCAATGCCCCCAATGTGGGTCTTTATGTGTGCGGCCCCACTGTCTATGGCCCGGCTCATCTTGGCCATGCACGCCCAGCCATCACCTTCGATGTACTGTTCCGCTACTTGCAGAACCTCGGCTACAAGGTGCGTTACGTGCGTAACATCACTGATGTCGGCCACCTTGAGCACGATGCCGACGAGGGCGAGGACAAGATTGCAAAGAAGGCACGTCTTGAGCAGATTGAGCCCATGGAGGTTGTGCAGCAGTATACGCTTCACTATCACAAGGTGATGGATGCCCTCAATGTGTTGCCGCCAAGTATTGAACCACATGCATCGGGCCACATCATAGAGCAGATTGAGCTTGTCAAGGAGATTCTCGACAACGGCTTTGCCTATGAGAGCCAGGGCTCTGTCTATTTCGATGTTGCCAAGTATGACAAGGCTCATAAATATGGCATTCTCTCCGGCCGCAATCTTGATGATGTGCTCAATACCACACGTGAGCTCGACGGCCAGGACGAGAAGCGCAACCCTGCCGATTTCGCCCTGTGGAAGTGTGCACAGCCCGAGCATATCATGCGTTGGCCATCGCCCTGGAGCAACGGTTTCCCGGGATGGCACTGTGAATGTACTGCCATGGGACGCAAGTACCTTGGCGAGCAGTTCGACATCCACGGCGGCGGTATGGACCTTGTCTTCCCTCACCATGAGTGCGAGATTGCACAGGGCATGGCAGCCATGGGACACCATGTAGTGAAGTATTGGATGCATAACAATATGATAACCATCAACGGTACCAAGATGGGCAAGTCATTGGGTAACTTCATTACGCTCGACGAGTTCTTCACGGGTTCGCACAAACTGTTGGCACAGGCATATTCACCTATGACCATCCGTTTCTTCATCCTTCAGGCTCACTACCGCAGTACCGTCGACTTCAGCAACGAGGCACTGCAGGCTGCCGAGAAGGGTATGCAGCGCCTGCTCGAGGCATACAAGACTCTCTGTGGTCTTACCGCATCGGGTGAGACAACCGTCGATGTCAAGGACTTGCGTGCCAAGTGCTACGATGCAATGAACGATGACATGAACACCGCTCAGGTAATCTCTCACCTTTTCGATGCATCGCGTGCCATCAATCAGCTTGCCGACAAGAAGGCAACCATCAGCGAGGCCGACCTTGCAGAGCTCAAGGAGGTATTCCACCTGTTTACTTTCGATATCCTCGGCTTGCGCCAGGAACAGGGCTCGAACAGTGCCCGCGAGGAGGCTTTCGGCAAGGTGGTCGACATGCTTCTGCAGCAGCGCCAGATTGCCAAGGCAAACAAGGACTGGGCTACCAGTGACAAGATACGCAATGAACTTGCAGCACTCGGTTTCGAAATCAAGGACGGCAAGGAGGGTGCAACTTGGAGATTGAACAAGTAATACAAGAGTGATGATTCAAAAGATATACATGCTGTTGGTGGCACTGCTGCTTGTAAATTGCAGCGGTGCTCCCAAAAACAGCACCGTAGATAGAGCACCTGCTGTTGAACCTCTGTCACAGGAGCCTGCAGTGGTTATTGAACCGGCCGCTATTGTGCCCATTTTCGATGCCGACAGTGCCTATAGCTTTGTGGCACGTCAAGTGGCATTCGGTCCTCGTGTGCCCGGTACCGCAACCCACCGCAAGTGCGGCGACTATCTTGTTGCCAAGCTGCGCTCCTATGGTGCCGAGGTGCTTACACAGGATGTCGACCTCAAAGCATATAACGGTGACCTGCTCAAGGCACGTAACATCATAGCCCGCTTTTCGCCCGAGAAAAAGGAACGTGTGATGCTATGTGCGCACTGGGATACGCGTCCTTGGGCCGATTTCGACCCTGACAAGGCCAACCACTACAAGCCTCTTCCCGGCGCCAATGATGGCGGTAGCGGAGTGGGAGTGCTGATGGAGGTTGCGCGTCAATTGTCTATGCTGCCACCTACGGTGGGTGTTGATATCATACTTTTCGATGCCGAAGACTATGGCCTTCACGAGAATGATATCGAGAGGTATTACACCAACCACCACTCTTGGGCCTTGGGCTCACAGTACTGGTCATACTTCCCCCACGAGGCAGGCTACAGCCCACGTTATGGTATATTGCTTGACATTGTGGGTGCTCCTGCTTCACGCTTCCATCATGAGTATTATTCCAACTACTATGCTGCCGGGGTGGTGCGCAAGGTGTGGGACTGGGCTCACAGGGCAGGATACTCGGCATTCTTCATCAATGAAGAGGGCGGTGCCATCACCGATGACCATCTTTATGTGAACACCACAGCAGGAATACCCTGCATAGATATCATAAACTATGACCCTGATAGCCCCAATGGATTTGGTGCCCACCACCATACAATGAAAGATGATATGGAGTGGATAGATGCCGCCACACTCAAGGCGGTGGGTCAGACAGTGTTGACAGTAATTTATAACGAGAAATAATGGCTACAATAAAAGAGATACAGGATGAGGTAATTGCCGAGTTCAACGATTTTGATGATTGGCTCGACCGCTATCAGTTGCTCATAGACCTTGGTGGCGAACAGGAACCGCTGCCTGCGGAGTACAAGACCGACAATAACCTGATTGAGGGTTGTCAGAGCCGCGTGTGGCTTCAGGCGGACTATGCCGACGGCAAAGTGATTTTCCGTGCCGAGAGCGATGCTATGATAGTGAAGGGTATAGTATCATTGTTGATAAAGGTCTACTCGGGACACACCCCCGATGAGATACTCGCAAGTGAACCCTATTTTGTGGAGGCTATCGGTCTGAAGGAGCATCTGTCGCCAACCAGGAGTAACGGACTTTTGGCAATGATAAAGCAGATGAGGCTCTATGCTCTCGCCTTCAAAGCAAAGAACAATTGACAAAAAAAGAGAATTGCAAGCGCAATTCTCTTTTTTTGTCAATTGTTATCTTCCGGGGCGGAAGTTTACGTATATTACGTAATCGATGCCTTGCGGGTCGTCGCTTTCCACAGCCGGTTGCCATTTTGGCATCAGTTCTGCAACTCGCAAAGCCTCGGCATCCATGTGCACGTTGCCGCTGCTCTTTGAGATTGTGGCGCTGTGCGGTGTGCCGTCGGGTGCAATGGCTATCAGCACCTCAACCCTTCCTGTCAGGCGCTCACGCTTGCACTCTTCGGGGTAGCGGCGGGTCTGTCTTACAAACTCCCTTATGGCAATATTCCCACCGGGATAGTATGGGTAGCTCACAGTCGGGGTTTCGGACTGTCCGGCAGACTTCTTGCTCTCCCTCTTTGCCATGTTCTTCATCTCCTCGGCACTGTTTTTGCCCACTGCGACCATAGGCTTTTCAACCGTTGTCGCGGCCTTTATTTCAGTTTTGTCAAGTTTGACATCCGCTCTCTTATCCTGTACCTTTAAAGGGGACACATCCACGCTGCCGGCTTTGTTCAAGTCGGCTCTCTTAATTTCCATCCTCATGCGGGTGCTGTCCTGTGGCGCTGTGGCCGTGGAGATTCCTGCAGTGGCGGTGATGCACCACAGCAGTGCGCCTGCAACTATAAGCAACTTCTTCATCGTTGGGGTTATGCTTAAATAGTCTCCAATGCCTGCTCAATGTCGGTAATGATATCCTCGGCATCCTCAATACCCACAGACAGACGAATCAAGTCGGGGTCAATGCCTGCCTCAATGAGCTGCTCGTTGCTGAGCTGACGGTGGGTGTGGCTTGCCGGGTTAAGCACGCATGAACGCGCATCGGCAACGTGTGTCACAATGGCTATGAACTTCAGGCTGTCCATGAAGCGTATCGCATCCTCCTTGTCGCCCTCGACTGCAAATGCCATTACGCCGCAACCGCCGTTTGGCAGGTACTTCTGTGCAAGGCTGTAGTATTTGCTGCTTGGCAGGCCGCAGTAGTTCACCCACTTTACTTTGGGGTGCTGCTCCAAATACTCGGCAACCTTCTGTGCATTCTCGCAGTGGCGTGGCATGCGCAGGTGCAGTGTCTCCAGTCCAAGGTTCAGCAGGAACGCATTCTCGGGAGCCATCATCGCACCCAGGTCGCGCATCACCTGTGAAACCATCTTTGTTATGTAGGCCGCACGGCCAAAGTTCTTTGTGTATATGAGGCCGTGGTAGCTCTCGTCGGGCTCGGTGAGGCAGGTGAACTTGTCATGCTGTGCCTCCCAGTCGAAGTTGCCACTGTCAATGACGCAACCGCCTACGGCAACCGCGTGACCGTCCATATATTTTGTTGTAGAGTGTGTCACAATGTCGGCACCCCACTCGATTGGGCGGCAGTTAACAGGTGTGGCAAATGTGTTGTCAATGATAAGGGGCACGCCGTTGCGGTGTGCAATGCCGGCAAATTTCTCAATGTCAAGCACGTTCACGCTGGGGTTGGAGATTGTCTCGCCGAACAGCGCCTTGGTGTTGGGGCGGAAAGCCTTCTCAATCTCCTCGGCAGGGGCATCGGCATCCACAAATGTAACCTCAATGCCCATCTTCTTCAATGTCACGGCAAAAAGGTTGTATGTACCGCCGTAGATGGTTGTTGCCGAAACAAAGTGGTCGCCCGCCTGGCAAATGTTCAGTATAGCATAGAAGTTCGCAGCCTGGCCCGATGAGGTCATTACAGCACCTACACCACCTTCGAGTGCATTGATTTTTGCACCCACTGCGTCAACCGTGGGGTTCTGCAGGCGGCTGTAGAAATAACCGCTGTCCTCGAGGTCGAACAGACGTGCCATCTGCTCGCTTGTGTCGTACTTGAATGTTGTGCTCTGGAAAATAGGCAACACACGTGCCTCACCCTTTTTGGGCTGCCAACCGCCCTGCACGCACAGCGTGCCTGTATTAAGTTTCTTTGTCATGATATATTTTTTTAGTTTTTCTTAAATTGTTTGATGCGAAGATACGAATAATCTCTGTAAACAAGTGTATTTGACACTGTTTTTCTTTCCCTCTTGTCGTTTGTATGCGTTTCATGCCCCCGGGTAACCGCACTATGCAACCGACGGTGTTCGTTGAAAAAAAGTGCCTTTCGCATATTAAATACGTGTGCGCGCGAAGTTTTTTTGTTTTTGATTGTGAAAATGCGTGAAAATTTGTAACTTTGTATGCTTGTATGCTATTGTGTAGTAATATTTTATGCATGAAAATACAATACCGGCAAAAGCAATTTTTCGAGTCATTTTTGACTTTGTAAATAATTATTAAAAAGTTGATTGTTCGTAAAATATTGAATATAAATAACTAACTAAAATAAAAAAATGAAAAGAATTTTTACACATCTTTTTGTTGCTGTGCTGCTGATGCTTAGTGCAACATCGTGGGCGCAGAGTGAAACGAAGACTTTCACGGTGAGTTCTTCTAATGGTGAGTACGGCAGTAGCAGTAGCGCTAATTATGCCAGTGCTTGGACTTCTACAACCACGGATTATCCGACAACGACAATCAGCGTCGGTGCCAATAATATGTACAGAAACGCTGCTGACGGTTGTTTTGAGATTGCTTCCGGACAAAGCAAATCTTCGACTTGGAGCCTTACGGTATCGGGATATGTAATTACTTCTTATAGTTTTAATTATAAATTGAAAGATGGTAGTGGAAGCATAACTATTACTCCTGATGGCGGAAGTGTTCACCCTGTTACTGGCACAGAACAGACATTGACTGTGGAGAATGTAGATAGCGAAACTGCGACTTTTCTGTTAGCAGGTGATAATAAACACGTTGTTGTTACCAATTTGCAAATAACCATAGCGAAGACTGAACTTGAGGAGGGTAAGGTCTATCGTTTTGTCAATAGAAATACAAAACGTTCGTTGAACGCTTATAGTGAATCTGTTGTAAATGCGGTAACACCTGATGCCACAAGTTTGCAGCAGCAGTGGTATGTAACCAAGGAGGGCGACCACTTTGTGTTGCGTAATCTCTACTATGCGAAGTACTTGAAAGGTGCACATGTGAATAAAGTGGTTTGGTCTTTGACCGATGACTATTCTTCTGATGCAAACAAATTTACTTATGTAAAGTCAGATACCGAATATAACTCATTGGAAACCAAAGGATGGACCTACTATGGCTTTATGCATGATGATGGAATTTCGTATAATGGTGGTACTAGAGTTGTAAGCTGGGATAACGAAAATACCTCTAAGAGTTCTCACTGGACAACCTACGAGGTGGAGTATACAGCCGATGAACTTCAAGCAATACTCGACGAGCGCCCAACAGCTGCCGAGGCTGTAGCAAAAGTGAGTGAAAATTTCATTTCACTCTTCAAAGAGACCGCTTGTTACACACCAAAGTACTCTTCGCTTGCTGAAGCGCAGGCGACAGCTGCTTACCGGGCATTGACAGACGAAATGCAGCAGCTTGTCGACAAGATGTATGACAAAACCTACGGCAGTGGTTGGGGCGAGGCTAATGCCGATGCCACAAAGGATGCTTGGGGTGCTACGTATGCCAAGAAATTCCGTGTGCAGATGTACGAGCCCTACAGTATCGCCGGCGATATCACATCATGGCTTGGAATAAATTCCCATGCCAACAACGACAACCCTACAGGTATCTATGTACACCAGGCGGGTAAAGTATATGTGATGGTAGAGGGCGAGATAAAAACCGGTGCAACACTGCGCCTTGTAGATGCCGGTTCCAATGACCGTATTACGAATGCAGCGACCGGTGGTTATGCCTTGCAGCAGGGCTTGAATGTTATTGAATTTACACAGGCGGGCGGAATGCTTTATATCTGCTACAATGTGGATACATATAATCCCGACGGAACAGACGATGAAACAAAGTTCCCTCATAAATTGTCCGAATATGCACCATTGAAAATCCACATCGAGGGCGGTGCCATCAACGGTTTTTATAATGCACAAGGCGACTTCCGTGCTAAAGCAGACGATGGTTCCGATGACCTTTGGAAGACCATAACCGGTGCAAGCGTCGACTGCGATGCCGATTGGGAATATATGGAGACACGTGCCAATTTGAACGTGCTGCCAATTCTTGGCCACCGCCAGATTCTGCTGTTCCAGTTGAATGATACCAACGATTCTAACGGCAAATTGTGTCAGGGTATGAAAAGCCTGCTCCCCCAGAGTGTTGAAGTTCCCACCGAACCATACAACCGTACAGGTTTTTGGAGTGACTATGGTATGGGATGCGACCCAAAAACAGGCAAAATAAATATTCTGTTGGAGGCATGGGACCGCGTTATGTACTCCGAGCTTGCAACAATGGGTCTTTTGAGCAAAGACGATATGAAGCGAATGAACGAACTCTATCCACGTTGGAATGCCGATGGCACTATCGCTGCCGAAATTTATGATTATTCAGAAACTTCGGACATCGACGGAAAGACTCTCGAGAAGTTCTGCGGTGTCGATTACAGCGACGTTTTCAACCATCACGGTGTTGCGCTTGGTACAACAAGTGGTTACATGTATGGTGGTGGCGACCACTGTGGTTATAACATCAATACATTTGATGGTATAATTAAGACATTTGCTTCAAATGCCGGTTCAACCTGGGGACCCGGTCACGAGATTGGTCACCAGCATCAGGCATTGCTCACTTTGAACGGCTTGATGGAGGTTACCAACAACCTCTTCTCAAACATTGCCTTGTGGTACAAGGGTATGTCTACATCGCGCTATAATGGCAGCGAGGGCTCTTTGGAACAGGTGTTGAAGGCTTTTAATACCGATGGTGGCGATACTTATACAAATAACATCTGGGCGCTTACCCACATGTACTACCGTCTGTGGCTCTACTATCACCTGGCCGGTAACAACACGCAGTTCTACCCTCGTCTTTTCGAGCTTCTGCGTCATGACCCCATGGTCAGGACATATATGCAGGATGGCGATGTTTCTATGTTGCATTTCTATAAACTTGTATGCCAGGCTGCCGGCGAGGACTTGACCGAGTTCTTCCGTGCGCACGGCTATTTCACGGTGATGGAAAATCGTCTTGTGGGTGACTATAGCAACTCGGTCTACAATCTCTCACAGCAGATGATAGACAAGGCTATAGCCGAGGTGAAGGAAATGGGCTATCCCGAGAACCTCTCGATTATATTCATCAACGATGACGATGAAAAAGCCAACTATCTGCAGCACGACGGAAAGACCAAGCGTGTGATATATAACGAAACAACCTCGAACTCCGATTTCGGTTCAGTGAGCGATTTTATTGCCGGCAATGTGGCAACAACACCATACACAGCAACACTCAACAGCGATGGAACAATTACAATGAGCGATGGCGAAGGTGGTGTAGGTTTCCTCATTCTCAATGATAAGGGCGAGATTGTTTCGTTCAGCAACAAGACAACATTTGAATTGGGCGAAAAGGCCAAACTAGCTCTCATTTCAGGTAAAGCAACAATTGTCTCTGTCAGCTCAGACAATAATGTTGCACCCGTTGAGGCCGAGGTTGATTTGAGCGTTGTCAAGAGAACGTTGCTTGGCGATTTGATTGCCGAGGTAGAAACAGTCATAGATAATGTTGATGATACCTATAAAAAAGTAGGTTGCTATAAACCGACAGCAGTAGTAGACCTCGCCGCACTTCTCAATAGCGCAAAAGAGGTTTATGCCGGTGGCACAGCCTTTGAGGGTATATTTGAAATTCTGCATTCCGAATATAAGAATGTCGTAAATAATCCAACTTCTTTGATTGGAGTTATTTCGGGCAAGAGATATGCAATCAAGAGCAGGAGTGGTAACGACTATATGACTGTGAGTGTGAGCGGAACCAACGTGGTTACTACCGGAAATTCTACTCTCCCTACAACAGATGACAATCTTTGGATAATTGAGACATCAGGTGAGAACTATCACATAAAGCATGCCGGTTCCGGAAAATATCTGCAGGGTGTCTCCGATAACAATAGTGTTCGTTATACAGTTGGCAGCACTGCAGTGGATTATAAAATGACAAGAATAGAGAGCGGCTACTATGCACTCTCGACAGCAGAACATTCCACACGTTATATGAACCGTCATGCTGCCGACAATATTGCTACTTGGAATTCTACGGATGCAAACTCACAGTGGACAATTACGCTTGCCGATGCGGTTACTGAAGATGTTCAGAACATGGCCAAACTGGAGCTCCTGGCAAGCCAGACCCGTAAATTGCTCGACAAGATTGCCTATGTTGATTATATTGGCGATGCCTATCCTTTGCAGACCGATTACTCATCGGAGGACTATTACATAACCTCAAACGCGACAGAGAACGGACACGAACCGAAATACTTGTTGGATAACACTACCGGAACATTCTTCCACACAGTGTGGGCCGGTGGCTCTCCGGGCGAGGCGCACTATCTGCAAGTTGATATGGGCGAGGAGAATGAAATTGACCAGTTTGTGTTCAGTTATTCAACTATTGGCCAGACAAATGTAGATGCCCCTGAGACTATAGAGGTTAAGGGTAGCAATAGCCCCGATAGCGGTTTCCAGACAATTGCAATACTCAGTGGTTCATTGCCCACAGCACACCTTACATCGTATACCTCGGACGTGTTGGGCGCAGTTGGTACAAAATATCGCTATCTCCGCTTTACTGTAACCAAAGCTACAGGTGGTACACTTGGCGGATATTACTATTTCGGTATTTCGGAACTTGCCATTAGAAGAACGAATTTCAAGTTCAACAGTATTAACAATGGTTATGACGGTGTTGACGAGAGTGTTGTGATGGCGGCAATTGAAAATTACGAGGATGCCCGAAGCACCATGACGAACGGTAGTGGTTACGCAACTGCACTCTCTTCATTGCAGACAGCTTATGATAATTTGCTTGCCGAATATAATGAAATACTCGCTGCTCGCAAAGAGACACTCGCAGCCCTTGTTGAGGCTACAACTCCGCTCATTGGCGAAGTGGGAACATTAGCGTTTGCAACTTTAACTCCTTTGAAGCTTACAGCAGAGAATCTATATTGTAATGAGGTGCGTGCCGATGACTGTGCTTCAAATGGAGCAACTGCGGACAATAGCCCTACAGGCTATGTAAAAAACCTTACCGATGGAAACAATGACACATTCCTTCATACGAATTATGATAATGCCGTGGCTGTCAATTCTCCTCATTATCTGCGTGTATATTTGGGCGAGAACTCTACGGTGAAAAACTTCAGCTTCAATTATGTAACCCGAAACAATGGTAACAACTGCCCAACAACCATAGTAGTCGAGGGTTGTAACGAGGCTGATGGAACATACACCGAAATCAGAACCTTTACAGATGGTTTGCCCAATGGAAGCTCATTGTCTTTTGACTCCGGCGTGATAACATCGTCTGTTGCATACCGTTATATCCGTATCAAGGTTACCGGTGTAGAGGGTGGTGGAGCGACATTCTTTGTTATGGCAGAATTTGGCTTCTCTATTATGGGAGAAAACAACATCTCTGTAAAAGACAGATATGCCGCAGTTGTAAGCGAGGATTTGTTGCTTTCAATATATTCCGTGAACGAAGCTTCAAATACAATGTGCAAATCGACTGTGGGACTTACCATGGAGATGCTCGATACACAGATTGCCGAGCAGACTGCAGCAAAGAAGAACCTTGAGGATGCAATAGCAAGTTTGACAATCGACAAGAGTGCATTGCAGGAGCTTTATGACCTTGCATTGCCGCTTTATAACAGAATGGCCGATGCAAATGGTGCCATAAGGGCTGAATATGAGCCATCGGCGTTGACTCCCGAAGTGCTTGCAACAGCAAAAGCGGCTCTTGATGCAGCAAACGATAAACTCGATAACAGCAATTCGCAGGACGAAATCGATGCAGCCATTGGTAATTTGCAGCGTGCATACGATGCTCTGCTTGTCATAGAGAATGCCAATGTGGCAAACACAATAGACAAGAGCGGTCTGCGTACAGCAATTGCCAATGCCAATGCTTTGATTGCTGCAATTGAGGCTAAGGGTGATGGTTATTATGAATCAGTTACAGGTTTAGGACTTGCCGAATTGTCATCTGCTTTGCAGAGTGCAGAGGCTGTTATTGACCGTTTCTATCTCACAGAGGAGCAGTATACAGAAACACTCACTCAGTTGAACAATTGCTATACAACAACAAACGGCATTGTTGCTCTTGACTGCAACAGCGAGAACCGCAATAACCTTTCAACACTCATTGGCAACGTTAACACTCTGCTTTCTACTATTGCAGTTGCGGGTGAAACAACAACAGCTCTGCCTTTGCAGGCAACAAACGAAAATGAGGCATTCTACATCTGGTGTTACGACCCTGCCGGCGACAGCCAAGGCGTTGCAGGTCTCATTGACAAGAACGCCGACGGAACGGCAAACACCGGTACGTTCCTGGGTACAAACTGGGGTGCAGATGTTCCTGCATATACACATTACATTGAGATTGACCTTGGTGTGGCAGGAACCATTGACCAGTTGACAATGGATTATACTACACGCAACAGCACCCACGCCGACCAGCGCCCCACTGCAATAAAGATTCTTGGCAGTAACGACAAGACTAATTATACCGAGATTACGGAAATAACTTCCGGCCTTGCGGCAAATGCCAACGAAAAGTGGAGCATGGGCGAGCTTCTTGATTTGGGCGGTCGCTACCGTTATATCCGTATTGCGGTTGGTTCTCAGCGTGGTTTCTTCCATATGTCCGATTTCAACCTCTACACAAAGTTGTCGCACACTCTCAAGGAGTACTACACAACAGCCGAGGGGCTTGACTTCATCACCTTGTGTCTTGCACTCGATGAGGCTCAGGACGCTGCGGCTTGTTATATGACAGAGGAACTGTATAATACAGTATCTGGCAATCTGAACACCATCTACACTAATGCAAAAGGTATTGTTGAGGCTGATTACACCGACCGCGAAACGCTTTCGTCTTTGATAGCAACGACCGGCGAGCTCATTGCATCTGTTGAGGGCTATGAGTATTTAAGTGAGGAAGTTATTGCATCGGCAAATAATGCAAAGAGCGAGGCTGAGGTTGCTGTTGATGCAGGCCGTTATGTTTCAAAAGATGATTATGATGCTGCTCTTGCTGAACTGCAAAAGGCTTATAACGCTCTCTTGTCAGCAGTCAAGAAGCCATTGAAGGAACTCATTGATGAAACTGTGTTGCTGAAGAACAGCCTTTACGAGGTTGCTGTGGTTTCATATAACGCAACAGAGGTTGCCTTGAGTGCCACTGAAGGTGAAGCCGGTTATCTCTATTGCAATGCACCGGGCGTCAATAATAAATGGGGTGATGGTCAAGGTGTTGCCGCACTTTTAGACAAAAATGATGATGGTAGTGATAACACCGGTACATATATGCATACACCGTATAATACAGACCTCGATGACAACGCCGATGGCCTTGATCACTATTTGCGTGTAGACCTTGGCGAGGGTGGTGCTGCCTATGTCAAGTTTGATTATGTGGGCCGCACAAATTATCCGGCTTTGACCCCTTCAACAATTGTTGTTGAGGCTTGCAATGATTTGGAGAAAGGTGAGTGGATAGAGATTGAAATCTTAACCGGGCTTGAATCTACAACGGATAAGGTTGCTTCGGGTTGTCTTGGAAACGGCAGTGCTTATCGTTATTGGCGTTTTATGGTTACCGCTACAAACGATGGTCGCGAATGTAACGGCCACCCATACTTTGCGTTGAGTGATTTCAATGTATACAAGTGTACCAATGTAGAACTCAATACTACATTGAAGAGTGAATATACACCTAATATATATATATACGAAACAAACGCTCTTGTAGCCGAGGTTGAAGATGCAATTTCTGCAGCAACAGCGGTGTATGATTACGCTGCTGCCACAGCCGCTGATTGCGACAATGCAATAGCAACCCTGCAGCCTGTAAAAGACAAACTTACCCAGGCTATTGAATACTATTGGACTCCTGTTGTTCTTACAACCGATGAAACAAATCCGGTGCTTTATACCATAAATGCTCCCGGCCGCAGCGATGAAAGCAACAGCAAGGCTTGGCAGTATAATGCACAGAACAACAATATTACCATTGTAAACAAGGATGCTGCAAATCTTTACCACTTGTGGTATTTTGTAGAGGGTGACGAGGAGCAGACAGTGAAGATCGTTCCTGTGATGACACCGGGACATTCCCTCACAGCTACCGATTTTGGCAATGGTGCAGGCAAGGTGTCTGCTGTGGCTGAAAATAGTGTTGACTGGTCGTTCGCTAATGTTGGCAGCAATTGGAATTTCAAGCCTTATGACAGGAATACCTACTTGAGCCATTTTGGTGGCGGTGGTAACGCGCTTGGCTTCTACGGTGCGGCCGATGGTGGTTCGTTTGTGTCGTTTACAGCTGTAGAGCTTGAGAATTACGCATTTGCCCGTTTGGCAGAGCTGAGTAAAGCACATGTTGAGACTATTATTACAGGAACAGAGTTCGGCTGTTTTGCTCAAGAAACTGGTGATGTTTACAATGAGGCATTAACTGCAGCTGCAGAACTTGTGGCATCGGCGTCGGCAGGCGATGATGAGTACGTGGCTGCATTCACAACCCTCTACAATGCAACTAGCGGCCTTGAGATTGTTTTGCCCGAGGACGGCACGGTGCTCTGCACTGTTACAAACGTTGCCCGCGAGGGTGGCAAGATGTTTGCCGGTAGCGAGACAGAACCTATCCTGCATTGGGATAATAATGCTGTTAATGCAAAGTATATCTTCACCTTTGAACCTGCAGGTGAGAAAGGCAAATACTACATGAAGTCTCTTGAGCGCGGAACATATATCTCGACAAATTTGGGCCACGGTGGTGGTGCTGAGAATATAGCAGCCGATAGAGATGCTGCAATTGTGGTAACAATAGCAAATATGTCACGTAGCAGTCGAGCTGTTTCAATAACTCCTGTCGGTGGTGCAATGTTGCATGCCGATGCAAGCGGTAATGCAAATAAAGTTGTAGCTTGGAATAACAATGAAGCAACAGGTCCTTCGGCATGGTTGCTTGATGAGGTTACAGATTTGTCACAAGTTACACACACCGTTACAATGAACGCTACATTCTCGTCTGTGATGCTTGGCTACAATGCTACAGTGCCTGCAGGTGTGGAGGCTTATAATGCCCGCGGTGTTGAGGACGGTTGTGTGACACTTGTGAAAGTTGCCGAGGAGAATGGCGTAATCCCTGCGAATACACCGGTAATCCTTTACCGCACCGATGACGCGCCAAGCAAGGTATTCACATATACAACCAACCCTGCAACCAGCGTACCAACAGAAACCGTTCTTGGTGGTAGCCTCTACCAGAAGTTTGTTAAGTGCGACGACGAGAAGGAATACTACAAACTGATGATAAAGGACGGTGTTGCCAAGATGTACTGGATGTACAAGGAGTTCAACGCTGCGGGCGAGAGCCTGGGCGAGAATAACGGTGGCCACATAAAGTGTAGCGCGAACAAGATTTACATGGCATTGCCAACTGCGCAAGGTGCAGCATCCTATGGCATGCGCTTTGTTGGCGGCGAGTCAACCGATATTCTTGATTTCACCGGCGAACAGCGCGAGGATGTCATCTATGACCTCCAGGGTCGCAAGTTGACCGAAATTGCCCACCCGGGCTTCTACATGGTGAATGGCAAGAAGGTCTATGTGAAGTAAATGACGGTTGGTCATTCTGTGTGAAACAAGGAAATTTTAGTAGTAACGTTAATAAAGAAAAATTATGATGATGAAAAAAGTATATATGAGCCCAATCATTGATGTTGTTGAGTGTGTGCCTGCTGCTATGGTTGCAACCTCTCCCTTGCAAGTTGAAACGGATAAGCAGTACAATGATGGCTCTTTTGATGGCGAGGCTGCAGGTGCTTCACGTGGCAGCTGGGGTAATATTTGGAAATAGCTATAATTAACGGCAACAGTGGTTGTCCCTGCATACTTTGCCCATCCATCCTTTTAGGGAGGGATGGGCTTTTTTATGGGTGGTTTTTATTGTTGCAGATGTTTGCTTAGCTGAAACCGCTTTCGTTCGCTGTGAAAGTTCAGGCAGGCTTTGCTTTTGCTCGCTTATTTGCAGCATTCTCGAATGCTCGGTTTGGTTAACCCTCGGTTTTCAGTTTCCTCCTTATCCCAAGCAACTGTCGAGCAGCATCATGAGCATGAAGCCAAGGGCAAAGCCTATTGTTCCTATGTTGCTGTGCTTGCCTTTTTGTGACGATGGTATAAGTTCTTCAACAACCACATAGAGCATTGCTCCGGCTGCAAAGGCAAGGAGGATAGGCATGGCTGCGCTGCTGCCTTTAAGGATGAACATTGTGGCAAGCGCCGCAATGGGTTCCACAAGCCCCGAAGCGGCTCCCCACACGAATGCCTTGCCGGAACTTTTGCCTTCGTTGCGCAGTGGAAGGGATATTATGGCTCCTTCGGGGATGTTCTGTATTGCCATACCTATTGAGAGTGCCAATGCGCTTGCAATGGTGAGGTCGCCGTTCCCGCTTAAGACTCCGCCAAAGACAACGCCTACGGCCATGCCCTCGGGGATGTTGTGCAGGGCTACTGCAAGAATCATCTTTATCGAGCGTGGCAGACGTGAACGCGGGCCTTCGGGGCGCTTGTCGTCAACATGCTGGTGGGGGATGACGGTGTCCAGTATTAGCAGAAAGCACATGCCGGCAGCAAATCCTGCAAGTACAGGCCATGTATTGCCAATACCTTCGCCCACCTGTTCAAGCGCAGGCTGCAGCAATGACCAGAAACTGGCGGCTACCATCACACCCGATGCAAAACCGAGCATTGCGCTGTTTGTGCGCTCAGTTATCCCTTTGCGTAGCATGAATACTATTGATGCGCCAAGCGCTGTTCCAAGGAAGGGTATTGTGAGTCCTATGATTGTTTCCATTGTATTTCCATTTTACAGTATTGCTTCCCTCCGTTACCTTGTGTAGGCCTGTCGGCGCTACTTTAGGAAACTAAAGCTCAGTGCTTAAGCATACTCATCTGTGGAGGTACCCCCCTTAGTCGCAAATATTGCTCATTCGCAATCTCCTCCTCAGTGAGAGTGGGGACTTTTGGCGGTGGGTATGATTTATGCTGCTAAGTTATAAAAAACAGCGTATAATTCACCACTTGTGGCAATATTCTTGCATTAACAAAAACAAATGTTGCCAAAATATCTATAATATTGTTTTTTTTGTTTATTTTTGTCTCATATTGTACCCATATTGTGTTTGGTGGATACAGGTAACTGCATAAAACAAAATATCATATATATGATTTACTTTTTCAGTACACAGGGTGGTTCGGTAATTGCTACCCAGACAAAGAACGTTTTGACAGCCGAGGATGTTGAGAAACTCTGCTGGCTGTATGGTGAGGCTACTTTGGTCGATGGCGAGACTGTCAAAGGCTGTTTCGTCGGTCCACGTCGTGAAATGATTACTCCTTGGAGTACCAATGCTGTGGAGATTACCCAGAACATGGGTCTTTGCGGTATTCAGCGCATTGAGGAGTATTTCGAGGTGGAGAACGAGGATGCCGAGTATGACCCCATGCTGCAGCGCATGTACAAGGGACTCGATCAGGAAATTTTCACTGTTGACATTGAACCCAAACCAATAGAGTTCATCGAGGATTTGGAGAGCTACAACGAGCAGGAGGGTCTTGCCCTTTCAAAGGAGGAGATTGACTACCTTCACCGCGTGGAGGGCGAACTTGGTCGCAAGCTCACCGACAGCGAGGTGTTCGGTTTCGCGCAGATTAACTCGGAGCACTGCCGTCACAAGATTTTCGGCGGTACATTCATCATCGATGGCGAGGAGATGCCGTCGTCGCTCTTTGCAATGATAAAGCGCACTACAAACGAGAACCGCAACAGTATCATCTCTGCTTATAAGGACAACGTTGCCTTTGCGCAGGGTCCTGTTGTAGAGCAGTTCGCGCCTGCCGACCACTCAATCCCCGACTATTTCGTAATCAAGGATATCGAGACTGTAATCTCGCTCAAGGCCGAGACTCACAACTTTCCCACAACCGTTGAGCCATTCAACGGTGCATCAACAGGTACAGGCGGTGAAATCCGCGACCGTATGGGTGGTGGTAAGGGCTCATGGCCAATTGCCGGTACTGCAGTCTACATGACATCATATCCACGTACATACAACGACCGCAAATGGGAGGAACTTCTCCCCGTACGCAACTGGTTGTACCAGACACCCGAGCAGATTTTGACAAAGGCATCAAACGGTGCTTCGGACTTCGGTAACAAGTTCGGCCAGCCGCTTATCTGCGGTTCGGTGCTTACATTCGAGCATGCCGAGAACAACGAGGTCTACGGCTACGACAAGGTTATCATGCTTGCCGGCGGTGTGGGCTACGGTACACGTCGCGACTGCCTGAAGGGTGCTCCCGAGCCGGGCAACAAGGTTATTGTGATGGGTGGCGACAACTACCGCATCGGCCTCGGTGGCGGTTCGGTGTCATCGGTTGATACAGGCCGTTACTCTTCGGGTATCGAGTTGAACGCCGTACAGCGTGCCAATGCCGAGATGCAGAAGCGTGCATACAACGTTGTACGTGCACTCTGCGAGGACGAGACAAACCCCGTCGTTTCAATCCATGACCACGGTTCGGCAGGTCACGTGAACTGCTTGTCCGAACTTGTTGAGGAGTGCGGTGGTGTAATCAACATGGCCAACCTGCCTGTAGGTGACAGCACACTCTCGGCAAAGGAAATCATTGCCAACGAATCACAGGAGCGCATGGGCTTGCTCATCAAGGAAGATGCCATTGAGTACGTGCGCAAGGTTGCCGAGCGCGAGCGTGCTCCAATGTACGTTGTAGGTGAGACAACCGGTGATGCGCGCTTTGCATTTGAGCAGGCCGACGGTGTACGTCCGTTCGACCTCTCGGTGAGCCAGATGTTCGGTTCTTCACCCAAGACATATATGGTTGACAAGACTGTTGAGCGTCACTATAAGGATGCAGAGTACAGTGCCGATAATATTGAGGAATATCTCACAAATGTGTTGCGTCTCGAGGCTGTAGCATGTAAGGACTGGTTGACAAATAAGGTGGACCGTTCGGTAACAGGTAAGATTGCACGTCAGCAG
>JAZOOF010000046.1:0-3154 GCA_045654885.1 Bacteroidaceae bacterium | reverse complement strand
ATCAAGGCCCTCAAGGAGATCAAGGTGATGGGTGAGTACTACGGTCTCGACCTCAGCCGCCCCGCTACCTCAGCTCAGGAGGCTGTACAGTGGGTATACATGGCCTACCTCGCTGCCGTTAAGGAGCAGGACGGTGCTGCTATGTCACTCGGTAATGTATCTTCATTCCTCGATATCTTCATCGAGTACGATTTGGCTCACGGCAAGATCAATGAGGTATTCGCACAGGAGCTCATCGACCAGTTCGTAATCAAGCTCCGCATGGTTCGTCACCTCCGCATGCAGTCATACAACGACATCTTTGCTGGTGACCCCACATGGGTAACAGAGGCTATCGGTGGTCGCTTCAACGACGGTCGCACCAAGGTGACCAAGACCTCATTCCGTTTCCTCCAGACCTTGTACAACCTCGGCCCCAGCCCCGAACCCAACTTGACCATCCTCTGGAGCCCGCAGCTCCCCGAGGGCTTCAAGGAGTTCTGCGCCAAGGTTTCTGTTGACACCTCTTCTATCCAGTACGAGAACGACAACCTCATGCGTGAGGTACGCAACTGCGACGACTACGGTATCGCATGCTGCGTATCTTACCAGGCTATCGGCCGTCAGATTCAGTTCTTCGGTGCACGTTGTAACCTTGCAAAGGCCCTGTTGCTTGCTATCAACGGTGGCCGTTGCGAGAACACAGGTACTGTTGTTGTCAAGGATATCCCTGTACTTGAGGGCGACGTTCTCAACTATGAGGAGGTTCTTGCAAACTACAAGAAGGTGCTTGTTGAGATTGCACGCGTTTACAACGACTCAATGAACATCATCCACTACATGCACGACAAGTACTACTACGAGAAGGCACAGATGGCGTTCATCGACACCGATCCTTCTATCAACCTTGCATACGGTGTTGCCGGTCTTTCTATTGCAATCGACTCACTCTCAGCCATCAAGTATGGTAAGGTGACTGTTCACCGCAACGAGCTTGGTTTGACAGAGTCATTCGACATTGAGAACGAGTTCCCATGCTTCGGTAACGATGACGACCGTGTTGACCACCTTGGTGTTGACTTGGTATACTTCTTCAGCGAGGAGCTCAAGAAGCACCCTGTTTACAAGAACGCTAAGCCTACATTGTCATTGCTCACCATTACATCTAACGTGATGTACGGTAAGAAGACAGGTGCTACACCTGACGGTCGTGCCAAGGGTGTTGCTTTCGCTCCTGGTGCCAACCCAATGCACGGACGCGACAAGAACGGTGCTGTTGCATCACTCAGCTCTGTTGCAAAGTTGCGCTACCGCGACTCACAGGACGGTATCAGTAACACATTCTCAATCATTCCAAAGTCACTTGGTGTTGACGATGAGACACGCGTTGAGAACCTCGTTACTTTGATGGACGGTTACTTCACCAAGGGTGCTCACCACCTGAACGTGAACGTGCTGAACCGTGAGATGTTGATGGATGCTATGGAGCACCCCGAGAAGTACCCACAGCTCACAATCCGTGTATCTGGTTACGCTGTGAACTTCATCCGCTTGAGCCGTGAGCACCAGCTTGAGGTTATCTCACGTTCTTTCCACGAGCGCATGTAATTAACACATATAATGTTCAATAAAAATAGGCTGGCTTTTTTGGCCGGCCTATTTTTTCAAATAACAAGTTATGGATATCAGAGTACATTCTTATGAGTCATTGGGTACATTCGATGGTCCCGGTCTGCGCCTTGTAGTCTTTCTGCAGGGATGCAATTTCCGTTGCCTCTATTGTGCCAACCCCGATACTATTGACCCCAAGGGCGAGAGCAAGGTGACCGACATTGAGGATATTGTGCGCATGGCAATGAACGAGAAACCCTTCTTTGGCAAGCGTGGCGGTGTCACCTTCAGCGGTGGCGAGCCCACATTCCAGGCAAAGGCGCTTGTTCCGCTTGTGAAGCGTTTGCACGAGCAGGGTATACATGTTTGCCTTGACACCAATGGCAGCATATGGAACACCGATGTCGAGGAACTCCTCTCTATCGTTGACCTTGTTATGCTCGATGTAAAGCAGGTTAACCCCGAGCGTCACAAAACACTCACCGAGCGCAGCAACGAGCAGACTTTGAAGACCGCGAAGTGGCTGCAGGATAATGGCCGCCCCTTCTGGTTGCGTTATGTCCTTGTGCAGGGATATAGCGCTTTCGAGGAGGATATACGCACACTTGGCGAGCACTTCAAGGGTTACGACATGATAAAGCGCATCGAGGTGTTGCCCTATCACACCCTGGGCGCACACAAATATGAGCCTCTCGGCATGGAGTACAAGCTCAAGGGTGTCAAGGAAAACACCCCGCAGCAACTCGACGAGGCAAGAGCCATCTTCGAAGAGTATTTCGACTGTGTCTTTGTGAACTGATACATTATGTCATTGGAATGGCAAAAAATGCTGCATGGCGAACTGTACGATGCAAACAATGATGTAGCGCTTATTGCAGAGAGAAACGCATGCAAGGTATTGTGCCAAAAGTATAATACAATGCCCTATGAGGCTGTGGAGGAGCGTAAAGCAATATTGCGTGATATAATTGGCTCTGCAAAAGGGGATTTCATTATTGAACCCTCATTTTGGTGCGACTATGGATGCAATATATCTCTAGGGGAGAACTTCTATGCGAACCACAACCTTGTTATACTGGATGCAGCCCCTGTAGTCTTTGGCGATAATGTTTTCGTTGCACCCAACTGCTGTTTTACCACAGCTGGGCATCCTATTGATGTTGAACAGCGCAATAAAGGCCTTGAGTATGCCCACCCAATAACTGTGGGGAACAATGTGTGGATTGGTGCCGGTGTTACGGTTCTTCCCGGTGTCACCATCGGCGACAATGTAACGATAGGTGCAGGCAGCCTTGTGAACCGCGATATACCGTCGGACTCTGTCGCGGTGGGTGTTCCATGCAGGGTAATTAAACAAACGAAGCAGGAGTGACACTCCTGCTTCGTTTGTTTGATACGTTGTTTCTTACTCTTCTATTCTTGTCCAATATACAGTCTTGCCAATACCAAGGATGTTGCCATATACCTTGAGTGTCTTTGCATCCTTGAACTCGATGTCTACACTGTAGATTTTGCCGCTTCCCGGGTCGTAGATTTTAGTGTCGGTCCACTCCTTGTCTTTGGC
>JAZOOF010000045.1:0-74694 GCA_045654885.1 Bacteroidaceae bacterium | reverse complement strand
TTTTTGGTACTTTTTTCAAAAAAGTACAGAGAGAAAGACTTGAAGAAAAATACAAGTGAACAATTAAGGTTGAGGAATGCCGGAGAATTTAACGACGAGCGAAAGCGAGTTTTCTCGTCCCCCAACTTTTGCAGGTGAGCCCTTTTTTTGTATTATTGCGATGGTTGTAAAAATAAATTACTATTATGGTCTGCAGCTATGCTGTTTTTTCTTTTCCGTAGTGTTGTTGCCGGGAATTTTATTTTCAACTTGTACTGTGAAATGCTTTTGTTTTTGCGGAATAAGTGTTAACTTTACAAAAGTTTACGCGTGTGTGCGCGTTGCGTGCAAATTTTAATTTTAATTATAAATAACTATTTTATGAAAAAACAATTCGTTATGGCAGTGTTGGCGGCCTTTTCGCTATCAATGACTGCTACAGCACAGAACCTGAAGGGCTTTGCCTACGGCGACGTAGAGGCCCCTCGTGGTTACAGCTATGAGAAGGGACAGGCTGCAGGCCTTGTCGAGTGGGAATCGCCCGAGGAACTTGCGCTCAACAAAGAGCAGCCAAAGGCCTGGTTCTTTACTTTCGGCAATGAGGAGTCGGCACGTAAGGTGTTGCCCGAGAACAGTGAGTATTACATGTCGCTCGACGGCACATGGAGCTTCAACTGGGTGGCTAACCCATGGGAGCGTCCGGTGGATTTCTTCAAGACCGATTACGATGTATCGGGTTGGGACAAGGTTCAGGTTCCAATGAACTGGAACGTGTATGGCCTGCAGGCCGACGGCTCGCAGAAGTACGGTGCTCCAATCTATGTGAACCAGCCTGTGATTTTCAAACATCAGGTTGCTGTCGGTGACTGGAAGGGTGGTGTGATGCGTGAGCCTGCCCAGCACCACACGACATACAAGTTCCGTAACGAGGTGGGCTCGTACCGCCGTACATTCACTGTTCCTGCTGATTGGGCAGGCCGTGAGGTCTATATCAACTTCGATGGTGTTGATTCTTTCTTCTATCTTTGGATTAACGGCAAGTATGTGGGCTTCTCAAAGAACTCACGCAATTTGGCGGCTTTCAATATTACAAAGTATTTGGTTGAGGGTGAGAACGTTGTGGCTGTTGAGGTTTACCGCAACAGTGACGCTTCGTTCCTTGAGGCTCAGGATATGTTCCGCCTCCCAGGTATCTTCCGCACAGTATCGTTGACAGCGACAAATCCTGTTGAGTTGCGCGATGTACGCGTGCGTACCGACCTCGATGCGCAGTACAAGGATGCTGTTGCAAACATTGAGGTTGACGTGCGTAACCTCACCGACAAAAAGGCGAAGAAGTATCAGGTAAAGGCACAGCTCTACAAGAATGCGCTCTACAGCGACGAGAACGAGATTGTTGAGGGTGCTACAGCAACTGTAGCCCTTGAGCAGCTGCTTGCGGGCGATACAAAGACCTTGAAACTTGACATCCCTGTTGCCGACCCTGCAAAGTGGAGCGCCGAGGAACCTAACCGCTACACCTTGGTTGTCTCTTTGCTCGACAAGAAGGGCAATGCTGTGGAGATTGCATCGGCATACTTCGGTTTCCGCGAGGTTGAAATACGCGAGACAAAGGCCGAGGACGATGAGTTCGGTTTGGCCGGTCGTTACTACTACCTTAACGGCAAGCCCATAAAGATGAAGGGTGTGAACCGTCACGAGAGCAACCTTGAGAGAGGTCATGCCGTTACACGCGAACAGATGACTAAGGAGGTTATGCTCATGCTGCAGGGCAACATCAACCACGTGCGTAACGCTCACTATCCCGATGCTCCATACTGGTACTATCTTTGTGACAAGTACGGTATCTACCTTGAGGACGAGGCCAACATCGAGAGCCACGAGTACTACTATGGCAAGGAGTCGCTTTCTCACGTTCCCGAGTTTACAAATGCTCACGTGGCACGTGTGATGGAGATGGCTCACGCTACAATAAACAGCCCGGCTGTCTGCATCTGGTCGCTGGGTAATGAGGCCGGCCCCGGTGAGAACTTCGTTAAGGCTTACAAGGCATTGAAGGCTTTCGACGCTTCACGTCCTGTACAGTATGAGCGCAATAACAATATCGTTGACATGGGTTCTAACCAGTATCCTTCAATCGGTTGGACACGCGAGGCCGTGAAGGGTAAGATGAACATTGTTTATCCTTTCCACATATCGGAGTATGCTCACTCAATGGGTAATGCAGGCGGTAACCTCATCGACTATTGGGAGGCTATCGAGAGCACAAACTTCTTTATTGGTGGTGCTATCTGGGACTGGGCCGACCAGGCATTCTGGAATGTTGACCCCAAGACCGGTGACAAGTATATGGGCTATGGTGGTGACTTCGGTGACCGTCCTAACGACCACACATTCTGTATGAACGGTGTCGTATTCCCCGACCACTCTCCAAAACCACTTTACTATGAGGTGAAGAAAGTTTACCAGAACGTTGGTGTTAAACTGCTTGAGAACGGTGAGGTTGAAATCTTCAACAAGCGTTACTTCAACTGCTTGTGCGACCTCGACGTGAAGGTTTCTCTTTGGGAGAACGGTAAGCAGATTGACTCTTACTACATGCCCGACATGAAGATTGCTCCACGCACTGCAAAGACATTCAAGCTCAAGTTCAACAATGCGGACTTTGCTGCCGACAAGGAGTATTTCGTAAAGGTACAGTTCCTGCTCAAGAAGGATATGCCTTGGGCAAAGAAGGGTTATGCACAGATGGAGGAGCAGTTGAAGCTGCAGGATGCTGTGAAGACCGCGCTTCTTGCCGATGTTGCAAAGAGCGACGTTAAGGTGAAGATGACCGAGGACAAGGCAAACGCTACAACAACAATCGCCGGTGACGGTTTCACTGTTGTATTCGACAACAAGATCGGTGTGTTCGAGAGTGTTGTGTATGGCGCAGAGACAGTGTTCGAGAAGGGTAGCTCAATGACTCTCAGCGGATACCGCGCTCCTGTCGACAATGATATCTGGGCTTGGAACCGCTGGTTCGCTCTCGGTTTGTACAACCTTGAGGACGAGGTTACATCATTCGTATCGCAGAAGAATGCCGACGGCACAATTGTACTCCAGTACATCGTACGTTCACAGGCCAAGCATCCGGGTCGTCGCGTGAAGAACGAGGACAACAGCTTTACACTGCAGAGCGATGCACGCGAGTTCGGCGAGAACGAGTTCCACTTTGTTTCAAACAGAATATGGACTATCTATCCCGATGGTTCAATAGAGCTCAACAGCTCAGTGACAGGCAGTGACGCGGCAGTTGCACTTGCACGCGTGGGTTACCTGTTGCAGATGCCAAAGAGCCTTGACCAGTACACATACTATGGCCGTGGTCCATGGAACAACTATAACGACCGCCGCACAGGTGCGTTCATCCAGCAGTACAAGAGCACTGTTGCCGACCAGTTCGTACATTTCCCCAAGCCACAGGATATGGCTAACCGCGAGGAGGTACGTTGGGCTACATTGACAAACGCTGCAGGCAATGGTGTGATGTTCGTTTCTACAGGTGCTCTCTCAACAACAGCACTGCCTTGGAACGATGTTGAGCTTACAGAGGCTGCTCACCCATATCAGTTGCCTGCTTCATCGGGTACATGGTTGCACCTCGATGCAAAGGTAAACGGTCTTGGCGGTAACAGCTGTGGCCAGGGTGGTCCGCTTGAGCACGACCTTGTGAAGTCGGGCGACAATACCGTGGGCTTCATTATGCGTCCTGTAAAGGCCGGCGACAACTATGAGGAGCTTGCAAACGTTGCTGCATCGGGTGTCATCCCTGTTGTTCTAAAGCGTGACATGCGCGGTGTCGTTACAATGTCTTGTGCAAAGGAGGGTGCCGAAATCTACTACAAGGTTGGCAAGAACGGCAAGAAAACTCTTTATACCGCTCCTGTAAACATGAGCAAGGGTGGCACCATCACAGTATGGGAGAAGGCTACTCCAAAGCTTGCTGCGACATATTCTTACGAGGCTGTGACATCTATCCCTGTAACGGTTGCCTTCTGCTCAAGCCTTGAGCCGGGTAATGGCGCCGAAAAGATGCTCGACGGTGACCCATCGACAATATGGCACACAATGTACTCTGTAACCGTTGCGAACTATCCTCACTGGATTGACTTCGATGCCAACGAGGAGGTTACAATCAAGGGCTTCAAGTACATGCCTCGCCAGGATGGTGGCAACAACGGTAACGTCAAGGGTTACAGGATTCAGATAAGCGCTGACGGAAAGAACTGGGGCGAGCCGATTGTTGAGGGCGAGTTCCCTGCAAATGCCGACAAGCAGACTGTTCTCTTCAAGGCTCCTGTAAAGGCGCGCTTTGTACGCTTCACAGCTACAAGCTCACAGAACGGTCAGGACTTTGCATCGGGTGCCGAGTTCGAGCTTATTAAGGAGTAATGCTTTACGAGGCTGAGCCAAAAGACTTTTGGCTTAGCCTCTTTAGCTTTGTCAATTATGACATGCCGCTGTTTTAGAAGCGTTTTTGAATATAAAAAACGGCAAAATGGCGATATGAATTCAAACAGCTTCTTATATTAGACTTTAATATTTACCATTATGAAAGGAATTGTTTTGGCCGGTGGTTCGGGCACACGTCTCTATCCCATAACAAAAGGTGTGAGCAAACAGCTTTTGCCAATCTATGACAAACCGATGATATATTACCCAATCTCGGTGCTTATGCTTGCCGGGATAAGGGAAATACTCATAATATCGACACCGCAGGATTTGCCCGGTTTCAAGCGCTTGCTTGGCGACGGCAGTGACTATGGTGTGCGCTTTGAGTATGCCGAGCAACCATCGCCCGATGGCTTGGCGCAGGCATTCATCATTGGCGAGGAGTTTATCGGTAATGATTCGGCTTGCCTTGTTTTGGGTGACAACATTTTCCATGGTTCCGACTTTACCCGCATGCTCAAAGAGGCTGTGCGTAATGCCGAGGAGGAGAGCAAGGCTACGGTCTTCGGTTATAGAGTGAACGACCCCGAGCGCTACGGAGTGGCGGAATTCGACAAGGAGGGCAACTGCCTGTCAATTGAGGAGAAGCCTGCTGTCCCAAAGTCCAACTACGCAGTGGTGGGCTTGTACTTCTATCCCAACAAGGTTGTGGAGGTTGCAAAGAGCATAAAGCCATCGGCTCGCGGTGAACTTGAGATAACGACTGTGAACCAGCGTTTCCTTTCCGATGGCGAACTGAAAGTGCAGACATTGCCACGTGGCTTTGCATGGCTCGATACCGGAACACACGACTCGCTGGCCGAGGCATCTATCTTCGTGGAGGTGATAGAGAAGCGTCAGGGCTTGAAGATTGCCTGTCTCGAAGGCATTGCATACCGCAAAGGATGGATTACCGCCGACCGCATGTGTGCGATAGCACAGCCCATGATAAAGAACCAGTATGGACAGTATCTGCTCAAGGTGATTGCCGATGTGGAGCAGTCCGGTGCTAACATTGATTGATGTAATGGAGGTTATAAAGACAGAAATAGAGGGTGTGGTGATAATTGAACCACGCATTTTCAAGGACGAGAGGGGTTATTTTTATGAGTCCTTCTCGCAGCGTGAGTTCGAGGAGCGGGTATGTCGTACAACATTTGTGCAGGACAATCAGTCAAAGTCGTCCTATGGTGTTGTCCGTGGACTGCATTTCCAAAAGTCGACATATAGCCAAAGCAAGCTGGTGCGCTGCATAAAGGGCGCAGTGCTCGACGTGGCGGTGGATATACGCAAGGGCTCGCCAACCTTCGGCAAGCATGTGGCCGTGGAACTCAGTGAGGAGAACCACAGGCAACTGTTCATCCCGCGTGGTTTTGCGCACGGCTTTGCCGTGCTCACCCCCGAGGCGGTATTCCAATATAAGTGCGACAACTACTATAATAAGGAGAGCGAGGGTGCAATAGCATGGAATGACCCTGAACTTGCCATCGACTGGCGCATACCGGCCGACAAGGTGGTGCTTTCCGACAAGGACAAGATGAGCAAGGGTATTGCCAATGCTGATTACCTGTTCGACTATAACGAAAAACTGTATTGATTATGAATATACTTGTTACAGGTGCCAATGGTCAGTTGGGCTGTGAGATGCGCCGCTTGGGTGCAGTCTCTCCAAACAACTACATCTTTACCGATGTGGCAGAACTCGACATCACCAATGCTGATGCTGTGATGTATGTTGCAAGGCACTATTCCATTGATGCGATAGTGAACTGCGCTGCATATACCAATGTGGACAAGGCCGAGAGTGACGAGGCTGCTGCCGAACTGATAAATGCCACAGCTGTGGGTAATCTTGCCCGTGCCATGAAAGAGGTGGGCGGAACACTCTTCCACATATCGACCGACTATGTCTTTGGCAGCGAGGGCAACACCCCGCGTACCGAGGATATGCCGCTTGACCCGCTTGGGGTATATGGCCGCACAAAGTTGCACGGCGAGCAGGCTATCCTTGAGAGCGGCTGCAAGGCGCTCATCTTCCGCACAGCTTGGCTGTACAGCGAGTTCGGCAACAATTTCCTGAAGACAATGCTGCGCCTGACAGCCGAGCGTGAGCAACTGAATGTGGTGTTTGACCAGGTGGGCACCCCGACATATGCCGGTGACCTTGCACTTGCCATCTTCTCCATTATTGAGGCCGGTGTTTATGAGGGTAACGAGGGTATCTACCACTTCTCGAACGAGGGTGTGTGCTCATGGTATGACTTTGCCGTTGAGATTGCAGCAGCCGCAGGGCACACGGGCTGTCGCATTAATCCTTGCCACAGCAGCGAGTTTCCATCGCCTGTGACACGTCCGCCATACTCGGTGCTCGACAAGACAAAAATAAAGAATACATTCGACATTGACATACCGCACTGGCGCGAGTCAATGGAGTATTGCATAAAAAGGATAAAGGCTACCAACAAATAATATTGTTTTTATGAAACGCTCTATAATAGTAACAGGCGGCGCCGGATTTATCGGTTCGCACGTTGTACGTCTGTTCGTGAACAAGTATCCCGACTATCACATAATCAACGTGGACAAACTCACCTATGCAGGTAACCTTGCCAACCTCAAGGATATTGAGGATAGACCGAACTACACCTTCTTCAAGGCCGATATATGCGATTTTGATGCAATGTATGGCCTGATGATAGAGCATAAGGTTGACGGTATAATTCATCTTGCAGCCGAGAGTCATGTCGACCGCTCAATCAAGGACCCCTTTACCTTCGCACGTACAAATGTTATGGGCACGCTTTCGCTGCTGCAGGCGGCTAAGCTATATTGGGAGTCATTGCCCGAGAAGTACGAGGGCAAGCGTTTCTATCACATTTCGACCGATGAGGTGTATGGTGCTCTTGAAATGAATCACCCCGAGGGTATTGAACCGCCGTTCACAACAACTGCATCGTCGGGTGAGCATCACCTGGCTTATGGCGATGACTTTTTCTACGAGACAACAAAGTACAACCCTCACAGCCCCTATTCGGCATCGAAGGCAAGCAGCGACCACTTTGTGCGTGCATTCCACGATACATACGGTATGCCTACAATTGTCACCAACTGCTCGAACAACTATGGTCCTTACCAGTTCCCCGAGAAGCTGATACCGCTGTTCATCAACAATATACGTCATCGCAAGCCGCTGCCTGTATATGGCAAGGGCGAGAATGTGCGCGACTGGCTATATGTTGTTGACCATGCCCGTGCCATTGATGTGATTTTCCACAACGGCAGGGTTGCCGATACATACAATATAGGCGGTTTCAACGAGTGGAAGAACATTGACATCATTAAGGTAATTATAAAGACCGTTGACCGCCTTTTGGGCAATCCCGAGGGCGCATCGCTCGACCTCATTACCTACGTTACCGACCGTGCCGGACACGATATGCGCTATGCCATAGATTCTACCAAATTGCAGAAAGAGCTGGGTTGGGAGCCGAGCCTGCAGTTCGAGGAGGGCATTGAAAAGACAGTGCGCTGGTATCTCGACAATCAGGAGTGGATGGACAACATCACAAGCGGTGAGTACGAGAAGTATTACGACGATATGTACAAGAACAGATAAAGAAATTTGTATTTGTAAAGGAAGTGTCTGCTGTTTCTGTAATTTAGCGCATATTTATAAGTAACTTGTTACCTATTCATATGTCATGTTCCGGGATATATGCTGTCTGCACCATACTTTCATTCATAATTCTTCTTGAGGTGCGGAGAAGATAAAAATATAACAATCGATTATGTGGTTTTGGATTATTATTGGTGTTTTGGTACTTCTGGGAATCATTGGTAGCGGTGGTGCCAAGACACGACGTGGAAATCCTGTGTATTGTGCAAAGTGCAATTCACGTGACCTTGAGATTCTGTCGGAGGATGACCATCAGATTTCATACCGTTGCCGCAAGTGTGGTCAGGTTGGAGCCTATATCCTGAGAAGGTGATTCTTAAACGGTTTTGAACAAATTCAGGCCATAAAGGACGCATCCTTTATGGCCTATTATTTTTTTTACTTGAATATTGCTATCGAATATCCTATCCTTGTTACTATGGTGGTGTTGGCCGAGCGGCCGAAATCGTCGGTCTTTGAGTTGTGGAATATGTCGGAAAGACCATAGTAATAACGTCCTTCGATAAAGAAATTGCCTATTTTGCTCTTGTATTCGAGACCCAGGCCTGCGGCAATGCCATATTCGAACTTGTTCTCTGTTTTCTTGCCGTAGAGCGGTCTTATGCTTGACGGGCGGTTCTCAATTTTCCAGTCGCCGTTATACTTTTCGCTCTCGCCGAGCAGGAAACCGAACTGAGGGCCAAGATTCAGGAAGAACTGCATGCCGTTCTCCTCCTTTCCCCATGAGAGGTGTGCAAAGAATGGTACTTCGATATAATTTGACCGGCGGCTGTAGTAGTTCGATGTCCCGTCGTCAAAATCCTCAATCATTCCGCGCTGTTCAAAATTGACCTCCAGTTGTGTGGCGCATATCATGCTGAAATACTTCTCGCTTGTGTAACGTACACTGATGCCGCCATTCAAGCCTTGTTGCAATCCCTGCCTTATGGATGGCTGAGACTCCATCCTGCTAAAGTTCATACCTCCGGCAACACCAACTTCCAGGCAGCTTCTTGGGCTCTCTACCTGGGCTGTGGCTGCAATGCCTGTCATTGCAAGCAACAGGGCTGTGATGTACAGTCTCTTTCTCATCTGCAATTCTTTTGTTTGCGACAGCTCTGCTTAAAGTATCACCTCCTGATAGTCTTCGCGGAAACGGTCCTGGTCAAAGTCCATCTTGTCGATGTAGTACTCGGGGCAGAAGTGTATGAAGAAGAATTTCTTGTTTATGAAACCGTCCTTCTCACTGATGCGCTCGAACTTGAAGTCGGACTGTACGGGGTTGAACGGTATGCGGTCTATGTTTTCGTGCATCCGGTTACCGTAGAGGCTTGCCGCAAGCAGGAAGAAGTAGCCGGTATCGTAGCCCAACATTCCGTAACGGGGGTATATGTTCTGTATGCCGCGGTTATACCAACGGATGAAATCCTCCTGGAATTCTGCCACGCGCGGGAGTGCGTAGTGGCTGTAGAAGGTTGCATAGAAGTATGTGTCTACCTCGTACATCAGTTCTCGTGTATCCTTTGCATGTATCTGCCACTCGGGGTAACCGAAGAGCTTGAAATTTGCCACATTGAGTGAGTCAATGCTCCTTGCATGTAACAATGACGGGAGCAGAGTGTTCAGTGTGGTTGCCGATGATGATGTGGGGATGAAGACAAACTCTCTATCCTCGATGTATGCGTTTGAGAGTGTGTTGAGCACGGTGTCGCCATTGGATATGAGCTCCATTGGCAATGTGGTGTACGGGATGCTCTCCTTTGTCAGTTCGGCGGTGAGGCTCTTTACAAACTCCTTCTTGTTGTTGTCGGTGGTGTCCTCAACGAATATGACATTTGCATTGGGGAATGTCTTTACGAAGCTTGTACTTATCTGGGGCAGGATGAACGACTGTATGCCGTTGGCTACATAGACGGTGGGGTTGTTGATGGCCTCGTCCTTCTTGCTTGAGAATGGTATGAGGAGCGGTATCTCGCGCTCCTTTGCAAACTTGGCAAGTTCCTTGCAGTGTTTGGGGTACGATGCTCCAATGATGAGCTCCACATCGTTGAAGGCGCTGCTTGAGAGCAAGCTGTCAAGGCTGCGGTCTTTCTGTCCGGCATCGTATGTGTTTATCACGAATGAGTAGCCCTCGCGCTTGAGCTGTTCCACAGCCATCAGGAATCCCTGGTAGTATTCAACCATGCGACTCTGTTCCTTGGGTGCATAACTGTCGAGCAGGAAAGAGAGTACGACGGCAACGTTGAGCACTTTGTCGTCATTGATGCCTTTGTTTATGGTCTCTACAATCTCCTGTTTCTTCTCCTCAACGGCAATCTCTTTTTCGGCAGGTCTTGCACTTGGCGCGGGGATGTGGAGTACCATCTTGCGCTTGAGCTTTGTCTCCTGCAGAACGGGGTTGGCTTTTATGAGTTCCTCTTGGGTGATACCATATATTTTGCATATGGATTCAATGCTCTCCTTGCGTTGCACCTTGTGTGTGCCCACAATCACAGGCTTCTTCTCCTCATATGATGATTGGCGCGGGGCAACCGGTGCTGCGCTGTCCTTTGCGGCATTGCCTTTCACGGGGATTATAATGGTCTCTCCTGTACGGAAGTTATTGATTGATAGGCCGGGGTTTGCAGCGCACAGCTCGTCGGTGGTGACGTTGTACATCTTGCTAAGGCGGTAGAGCGTCTCGCCCTGCTGTATGGTGTGTGTCTTTACATTCTTCCCATCCTTTGCCTTTGAGTTGCTGTTTCTGGGGATTATGAGTTTCTGTCCTATCGAAAGTTTCTCGGCACTGCCGGGGTTGAACTTTATAATCTCATCGACTGTAGTGTTGTAGAGCTTCGATATTGAGTAGAGTGTCTGTCCCTGTGCTACGGTGTGGCTCACAATTTCGGCCTTCTGTGCACTCATGGTCAATGTTGCCATCATAAATGCTATGGACAGTAGTATTCTTTTGCTGGTTTTCATACGTAATAAAGGTAACGTGGTACGGGTTGTTTTTCTATTTAACCGAATTTCTTGCGAAGATACGAATTTATTGTCAATATATGCATATTGAAAACCGAAAAATAACATCCGCGGAGTCCATTGCCGCGGGTATGGATAAAGTTGCCCATCTATTGCATTAAATAGTGCCGTTTGTCTATGTTATTTCATCGGGATTTACTATTTTTGCTCTTCATAGCGCATTCGGCTGCATAGTTTCTGTGGCGTTGCGTGGTAGATGAAAAGTAAGACCAATATGAAAAGGACCATTCTATTTATATCGCTGTTGCTGCTGTGCGTCGTAACCTATGCGCAGAAGGAGATTACGGCACCAAAACCCACAGCCCTTGTGGTTGACTCAAAAGGTGTGCTCACCGACCTTGAGACAGGTGATGAATATTCGGGCGAAGCGCCTGTGACGGTGAGGTTCTATGCCAATGCTCCCCGGGAGGATGGCTTTTCGCTCACCTGTACGTGGGAGTTCTTCAAGGAGGGCGAGGAGGAACCTTACCTGGTGCGTCACGATGCCGATGTGGAGATTGAACTGCGCGAGAGCGGTACAACAATTGTAATGCCCAACATTACGTATACAAGCATTGATGACAGCGAGGTGTTCTGGCCTTTTGATTCCGAGACATACCAGCCGTTCAGCATAATCCTTGCCGAGTCGGCTCTTGAGGCACCTAATGCCTTTTCGCCCAACGGTGACGGTATCAACGACTACTACAATGTGTTCAACGTGAAATCAATCGTTGAGTTCCATGGCGCCATATACAACCGCTGGGGGCAGGAACTCTACCGTTGGGGGCTTGACGAGATGGGGGTTGAAGGCGCAGGCTGGGATGGAACTTACAAGGGCAACCCGGTGAAGCCCGGTGTCTATTTTGTGGTTATAAAGGCCAAGGGTGCCGATGGCATTGAGTACGATATAAAACGTGATGTAAATCTTCTGCGTGGATATTCCGAGGCTGCGAAATAACAAATAAATTGTGATGATGGAGAGAGAGGAAAAGGGAATGATTGAGGTGTTCGGTGCCAGGGTGCACAACCTCAAGAATGTGGATGTTGAGATTCCGCATGATTCGCTCACTGTGATAACAGGTCTCAGTGGCAGCGGCAAGTCATCACTTGCCTTCGATACAATTTTTGCCGAGGGACAGCGTCGCTATCTTGAGACATTCTCGGCATATGCCCGCAACTTCCTGGGCGGATTGGAGCGTCCCGATGTCGACAAGATTACCGGACTTAGCCCCGTAATCTCGATAGAACAGAAGACAACCAACAAGAACCCTCGTTCAACGGTGGGTACAACAACCGAGATTTATGACTATCTGCGCCTGCTCTATTCGCGTGCGGCCGATGCCTACTCGTACCTCTCGGGCGAGAAGATGGTGAAATATACCGAGGAGAAAATCCTTGAACTGCTGCTCGATGCCTATGACGGCAAGCGCATATACATCCTTGCTCCGCTCGTGAAGAACCGTAAGGGACACTATAAGGAACTGTTTGAGCAGATGATGCGCAAGGGGTACCTCAACGTGCGCGTAGATGGCGAACTGTGCGAGATGTCGCGCGGCATGATGCTGGAGCGATACAAGAACCATGACATTGAGGTTGTAATTGACAAACTTGCCGTGGATGCCAAGGATACACAGCGCCTGAAGCAGAGCCTTGCAACAGCGCTTGCTCAGGGCGAGGGACTGGTAATGATTATGGAGATGCCGTCGGGCGAGGTGCGCCACTACAGCAAGCGCCTCATGTGCCCGGTGACAGGCCTTGCATACAAGGAACCCGACCCACATAACTTCTCGTTCAACTCACCGCAGGGCTTCTGCCCCAAGTGCAAGGGATTGGGAGTGATAAGCAGTGTCGATGTCGAGAAGGTGGTTCCCGACCGCTCGCTGTCGGTCTATGACGGTGCTCTTGCACCGCTCGGCAAGTATCGCCGTTCGTCAATCTTCCAGCAGATTGAGGCTGTGCTTGCGCGTTATGAGGCCGATTTGAAGACTCCCATTGAGGAATTGCCCGATGAGGCACTCGATGAGATACTCTATGGCTCGCCCGTGCCGTTGAAACTCAACAGTTCGTCCGAGATGTTCTATGACAGCATCTCCACTTACGACGGTCTTGTGAAATATATCCAGCTGCAGAAGGAGACAAGCGTCTCGGCCAAGGAGTTGCGTTGGGCCGAGCAGTTCTCGGCAATGCAGACATGCCCCGAGTGCGGCGGCGCGCGTCTGAACAAGGAGGCGCTCCATTATCGCCTTGCAGGCAAGAATATATCGGAACTTGCAGCAATGGATATAACAGCGCTGAACGAATGGCTCGAAAAACTCGATGAGTCGCTTACTGAGAAACAGCGTGCCATTGCGGGCGAGATTGTGAAGGAGGTTAAGACGCGTATAGGCTTCCTGCTCGATGTGGGTCTCGGTTATCTCTCGCTCAACCGCTCGTCGGTGTCTCTGTCGGGTGGCGAGGGGCAGCGCATACGTCTTGCCACGCAGGTGGGCTCACAACTTGTTAATGTATTTTATATTCTCGACGAGCCCAGTATTGGTCTTCATCCGCGCGACAACGACAGGCTCATAGCTTCGCTCAAGTCGTTGCGCGACATCGGCAATACCGTTATTGTGGTGGAGCACGACCGCGACATTATGCTTGCATCGGATTATATTATAGACCTTGGTCCAAAGGCGGGCCGTAAGGGTGGTGAAGTGGTGTTTGCCGGCACGCCGGCCGATATGCTCAAGGGCGATACAATGACTGCACGCTTCCTCAACGGAAAGGAGAAAATTGAGGTGCCTGCGGTGCGTCGCCCGGGGAATGGCAATGTAATAAAGATTACAGGTGCATGTGGCAATAACCTTAAGAACGTGGATGTCGAGTTCCCGCTTGGCAAACTGATATGTGTTACCGGTGTGTCGGGTGGTGGAAAGTCATCGCTCATCAACGATACCCTGCAGCCAATCCTTGCAAAGCATTTCTATCGTGCACTTCGCGAGCCGTTGCCTTATACATCGATTGAGGGCATTGAGCATATCGACAAGATTGTGGATGTTGACCAGTCTCCGCTTGGACGCACACCGCGCTCCAACCCTGCGACATACACAGGTGTATTCTCCGATATACGTAACCTTTTTGTGGACCTGCCCGAGGCGAAAATTCGCGGCTACAAGCCCGGACGCTTCTCGTTCAACGTTACCGGTGGCCGCTGTGAGGCTTGTGGCGGTAACGGTTACAAGACATTGGAGATGAACTTCCTGCCCGATGTGATGGTGCCCTGCGAGGTGTGTCACGGCAAACGCTACAACCGCGAGACATTGGAGGTGCGCTACAAGGGCAAGTCTATAGCCGATGTGCTTGACATGACAATAAACATGGCGGTGGAGTTTTTTGAGAATGTGCCTACCATTCTAAACAAGATAAAGGTGCTGCAGGATGTCGGTTTGGGTTACATAAAGCTCGGTCAGCCGTCGACAACCCTTTCAGGTGGCGAGAGCCAGCGCGTGAAGCTTGCTACGGAACTTGCCAAGCGCGATACAGGAAAGACGCTCTATCTGCTCGACGAGCCCACGACAGGTCTGCACTTCGAGGATATACGTGTGCTGATGAACGTAATAAACCGCCTTGTAGATAAAGGAAATACCGTGGTGATTATCGAGCATAACCTTGATGTCATAAAAATGGCCGACTATATCATCGACATGGGTCCCGAAGGCGGCCGCGACGGTGGTGTGGTTATGGCAACAGGAACCCCCGAGGAAGTCGCCGCCAAAGGAGTAGGGCACACCGCGAAGTATCTGAAAGAGGAGTTGGAGAGGTAATGTGCCCACAAAAACAGGTTTCCCTTTGGGGATATGTTATTTTAGGGTTACTCCTCGTCACAAGGTGACAAGTTTTCAAACTGCGTGATAACAAAGATACCTCGCTGCGCTCAGACGTACTGTTGAGGGCTTGCCCGAAAAATGGCATGCGATGCTTTCGCATCGCTTTCCTTGTTAATAGGGTCGCGGGTTCTCGTCCTCCTATACAACAAAAAGCACCTTTGGGGTGCTTTTCTGTTGAGCGGTAAACGGGACTCGTAATCGGCTTGCCGCTTTGCTTGCAAAGAACCCGCGCACCAAGCTGCGCTTTTCCTTGTTAATAGGGTCGCTGGTTCTCGCCCTCCTATACAACAAAAAGCACCTTTAGGGTGCTTTTCTTTTGAGCGGTAAACGGGACTCGAACCCGCGACCCTCGGCTTGGGAAGCCAATGCTCTACCAACTGAGCTATTACCGCGTTGTTTCCGCTTGCGAAGATACAACTTTTATTTTAATGTGGGTTGCTGTTTTGATATTTTTACAGCAACATTTTTCCTTATGGGAATGCTTCTCCGCGTTCAAGCACCTCGACGGCCTTCAGTACGGTGGAGTCGCTAAGGTTTATGTATTTCACATGCTCGCACATTCCAAGCAGCTGGTAGGTAACGTTGGAGTAGAGCGAACGCTTTAGCAGTCTCTCTGACTTTGCGAGTTCCTCGGCGCTTGCCTTTACACCTTTCCCGGCTGCAAATGCCACAAACTTGTCGAACAGGTGTTGTGTCTCAAGGTGTGCTATGAGTGCTTCATGTGTGGTGTAGCCCGAAAGGTTGTGGCGGGTGTTGTTGCTGTACTTGAGGGTGAACTGTGCTATGAGTCCACGCATGAGCACTTCGTTGGCATATGCTGTCACATCGGCAGTGTCGCTCGAAACGAATATGTCGGGCATTATGCCGCCACCGCCGTACACCGTGCGTCCTTTCTTGGTCTTGTAAACGAGCTCCTCGTTCTGGTGTATGCTGTCCTGCGAGAAGTACTCGCCTCTGTTGTAGCGGTCAATGAGGTCCATGTCATACTCCTCGCGGTTACCCTTGTTGTAGGGCTTCTGTATGCAGCGCCCCGACGGGGTGTGGTAGCGTGCTATGGTGAGCCTTACCATGGAACTGTCGCTGAGGGTGATTGGCTGTTGCACAAGTCCTTTGCCGAATGAGCGGCGGCCGATGATTGTGCCACGGTCATTGTCCTGTATTGTTCCGGCAATGATTTCGCTGGCCGATGCCGATGTCTCATCCACAAGCACCACAAGAGGTACCTCCTTGAATACACCGTGTCCGTTGGCACGCTCAATGACCTTGGGGCTGTTTGCACCCTCGGTGTATACAATGATGTCATCCTCGTCAAGGAACTGGTTGGCCATTTCAAGTGCTATGCCCATGTAGCCTCCGCCGTTGCCGCGAAGGTCGATGATGAATCCCTGTGCATTGCTGTAGGCCATCTCTACCATAGCGCGTATGAATTCTGCAAAGGTGTTCTCGGCAAAACGGTCTACCTTGATGTATGCCCATTTGTCGTTGATAAGGTAGTAGGCCTCTATGCTCTCAACAGGTATCTGGTCGCGTCGGATAATGAAGTCGAGAAGGTCCTCCTCGCCATATCGTTGCACGCTTATCTTTACAAAGCTGCCTTGTGGGCCTTTGAGCTTCTTCATCGCCTTGTCGTTGGTGCACACGCCTTTGCCCACGAACAGAGTGTCATTGACCTTTATTATGCGGTCGCCGGCAAGCAATCCCACCTTCTCCGATGGGCCGTTGCGTATCACATCGTTGATGTTTATGGTATCCTCCTGGATGGTGAAACGTATTCCAATGCCACTGAAACTGCTTTCGAGCTCCGAGTTCGTTTCTTCAACCTCCTCAATGGGGATGTAGACGCTGTGGGGGTCGAGCTCGGTGAGCAGTTTTGGGATGCTTTTCTCTATTATGGAGTCGATGTCGAGAGTGTCGACATACATGCCGTCCATGATGCTCAACACTTCGTTGATTTTGTTGTCGCGCAGAACAAGAGTCTGTTTCTCGACAACCTCTATCAGTGCGTTCCTTGTGCCGAAATAGTATCCCAGCAAAAGGCACATAGTTGTTACTATTATTGGAATGAGGCGTTTCATCTGCTGCTGTTTTCGCTTTCGGTCATATCAATGTACACAACCTCAATGCCGGCTCTTGTGAGCAGGTCGATGCCGTCGGTAAGGCGGTATTTGTTGCTGTAGACAACGCGTTTGATGCCGGCTTGTACAATGAGCTTGGCACACTCTATGCAGGGCGATGTGGTCACATACATTGTTGCACCTGCGCTGTTGTTGTTGGAGCATGCAATCTTTGTTATGGCATTGGCCTCGGCATGCAGGACGTATGGCTTTGTGAAGCCATCCTCGTTTTCGCAAATATTCTCAAAGCCGGCGGGTGTGCCGTTGTAGCCGTCGGAGATAATCATCTTGTCCTTCACAATGAGTGCTCCTACCTTGCGGCGCACGCAATATGAGTTCTCGGCCCAGATGGCAGCCATTCTAAGGTATCTGAGGTCGAGGTCGTGTTGTTTCTGTTGTCTGTTTTCCATAGTTATCTGTTGTAGAACTGCATTAAATGGTTTTTCTCTTTTATTATCTGCAGGTAGTGGATGTCGCCACTGTATGTGTTTGCCTCTTTAAGCATATCCACCATCTGTCTTGCAATGGTGTCGCTTGCGCTTATTCCTTCGGTGCGTATGTTTGTGCAGTTGAACCGGCGTGTCTCTCCGTTGGCACTCCAGCGTCCGTTGATTCTGCCGCCACCCGGCGTGGTTGCACTGAAACTGTTCTCGCTGAACATGATGCTGTAGCTGTTCTCTTGCGATGGCCAGCGTCTTATGCCGCCCTCCTCGATGTAAGTGAGCCTCCAGTCATGTCCTATGAATATTTCGCTTATGTCGTCGCTGTTGTTGCAGCCTGCCAAGGCAAGTGCCAGCACAAAGATAGCGCTCTTTGCTGCTTTTGCAATACTCCTCATATATATAATTGTTTACAGGTGTGGGCATATTGTCTTTATTCCATCGCGCTCGAGCAACGGCTCTATCAACGGCTTGCGCCCGCGGAATCGCAGGTAGAGTGTCATAGGGTGTTCGCTGTCGCCCTTTGAGAGTATCTCGTCGCGGAACGACTGGGCTGTGTCCATGTTCATTATGCCCTCTTCCTTGAAACGCGCAAAGGCATCGGCATCGAGCATCTCGGCCCACTTGTAGCTGTAGTAGCCGGCAGCATATCCGCCCGACATTATGTGACCGAAGTTTGTGGTGATACCGGTTCCGTTGATGTGGGGCAAAACCTTAAGGGCTTCGGTGGCAGAGTGTTCATACTCAAGCACGTCGCCTTCGAAGGGCTGTGATATGTTATGCCATGACTGGTCGAGCAACCCCAGCCTTACCTGGCGTATGCACTGGTAGCCTACATTGAAGTTGCGCGCCTGCTGTATCTTGCGCAACGTCTCGGCGGGAATGTTGTCGCCCGTCCGATGGTGGAACGCAAAGTGCTGCAGAAACTCCTCCTCGGTGGCGAAGTTCTCCATTATCTGTGACGGCATCTCCACAAAGTCCCAAAGTACATTAGGACTGCAGAGTGACGGGTATGTGACGTTCGAGAGTATTCCGTGCAGGCAATGGCCGAACTCGTGCATCAGTGTGTTGAACTCGTCGTGGTTCAGCAATGTCGGCTTGCCCGGCATTGGTTTGCGGTAGTTGGTGGAGAGGGTAATGTGTGGCCTGTGGTCGGGGCCTGCGGCATCCTTGTACTGTGGCTTTATGCTGTCCAACCATGCGCCTGCCTGCTTGCCCTTGCGAGCGAGGAAGTCGCAGTAGAGCAGTGCAAGGTATGTACCGTCATAGTCATATACCTCCCAAACCTTTGCATCGGGGGTAAAGAGCGGAATGTCGTGGTTCTGCTTGAAGGTTATGCCGTAGAGCCTGGTTGCAAGGTAGAACGCGCCGTATATGGCCTGGTTGAGCTCGAAGTAGGGGCGTACCATCTCATCGGTGAGGTCGAACTTCTGCTCCTTGAATTTCTCGCTGTAGAAGGCGAAATCCCAGGGCCGGAACTCGAACTCCTCGCTCTCAAGGCTCTTTGCAAATGCTGTCACCTCCTCTATGTCCTTGCGTGCAGCCGGCAGGTAGGACCATGTGAGCTTGCCCAGCATCGAGAACACAGCGTCGGTGTTCTGTGCCATGCGCTCGCTTAGCACATAGTCGCTGTAGGTGTTGTAGCCAAGCAGGCGGGCAAGTTTCAAACGGCAGTTGACGGTCTCCTTTACAGTCTCGCAGTTATCGTGCCCGTTGCCCTTTGCACCAATGGTGTCATATGCCATGTACATCTGTCTGCGCAGTTCGCGGTTGCGGCAGAATGTGATGAACGGCAGGTAGCTTGGGCGGTGAAGCGTGAACAGCCAACCCTCCTTGCCGCTCTCTTTGGCATTATTGCGGGCTGCGTCCTTTACATCCTCGGGCAGGCCTTCAATGTCTGCCTCGTTCTCGATGTGCAGCGTGTACCCGTCGGTGTCCTTTATGCTGTTCTCCTGAAATTTTACTCCCAATGTGGCAAGGCGCTCGGTGAGTTGCCTGTACTCGTCACGCTCTGCTCCCGTAAGGTTTGCTCCGCTACGCACAAAACTGTCATATGTCTGTTCGAGCAAGCGGCGCTGTTCGGTGGTGAGGCCGGTGTTGTCGCTCTCGTGAACGGATTTTATTCGTGCAAAGAGCTTTTCATTGAGTGTTATGTTGTTCTTGTGGGCAACATACAGCTGCTGCATCTCCTCTTCAATGGCAAGTATCTCGTCATTGCTGCATGCATTGGCAACGGCATTGAAGGCGCCTATTATATCGCCAAGCAGCAGGCCTGCATAGTCAAGTGCTGCAATTGTGTTGTCGAATGTTGCGGCATCGCTGTTGTTGCATATGGCATTTACGGCCTCCTCCTCGCGTGCTATTGCCTCCTTGACTGCAGGGATGTAATGCTGCAGTGTTATACGGTCGTATGGAATTGCACCATGAGGGGTGTCATATGGCATCAGGAGTGGATTCATATCAATTGTAGGTCTATTATCTGTCATATATTTTCTCTCTTATGCAAAGATAGTGAATAAAGCGGGTAAAAATTGTCCTTAATTTAATAAAAATGCTCCTAAACTGTCTGTTTTACATTTTTTATGGTTTTTGATTATAATTCTTGCCAATAACAACAATTAGCCTATGCTTTTTGTTTTTTTATATACAAAATCGGGCGGGTGACAATAACTGCCACCCGCCCGGTCAGTATAATATTTTTTTTTGATTCTTAGAGCTTGTATGTGCCTTCAACGAGCTGGCCCATTGCCCAAACGGCGCGTATGTTCAGATCGTCATCGAGAATCATGATGTCGGCATCCTTGCCTCTCTGCAATGAACCCTTGCGGTCATATACGTTCATAATCTTTGCGGGTGTCTCCGATGCCATGCGTACTGCGTCATCGAGAGGAATCTCGGCCTTCTGTACCAATGTGCGGATGAGGCGGTCCATTGTAGCCACTGAGCCGGCAAGGGCTGTGCGGTCGGCGAGCTTGCAGACACCGTCCTCAATGATTACGCGTGGGTCGAAAGCTGTTGTACTGTCACTTGCAGCGCATGCCAAAGCGTCGGTGATTACGCAGGCACGCTCAACACCCTTGATGCGGTGGATGAGGCGCAGGATTGTTGGAGGAACGTGAATGCCGTCGGCAACAACCTCAACTGTCATGTCCTCGTGCAAGTAGATGCTCTCCACGGTACCCTCGTACTTGTACTCGCGGCGTTTGTGGAAACCGGGCATTGCGTTGTAGAAGTGTGTGGCGTGTGTGTAGCCGTTCTTGCGTGCAGCGTGGATATCGTCATACTCGGCCTGTGTGTGTGCCACAGACGCGAGGATGCCCTTTGATGTGATGTATTTACCGAACTGCATTGCACCGGGGAGCTCGGGAGCTGCGTCCCAACGCTTGATACAATCCCATTTCTCTACCAAAGGAATATATTCGTTGGGGTCGGGGTCCTTAATGTTCTCGGGCAACTGGCCGCCTGCCATAGCCATGTTCAGGTAGTGGCCCTCGAGGTGCAATCCGAGTACCGGGCTGTTGGGCTCTGCCATCAGCTTTGTACATGTCTCGGCAGCGGCCTCAATCATTGGAACTGTTGATGATGAAAGGGTGGGGAAGATACTTGTTGTACCATGTTTCATGTGTGCCTTGATTGCACCGCGGAAAGCCTCCTCTGTGCCCTCCATGAAGTCGCAGCCGCCACCGCCGTGGATGTGGATTTCCACACCGCCGGGTACAACGTGCATACCTTTGGCGTCAACAACTTCTGCACCTACAACGGCGAGGTCGCAGTTTGTAACCTCGAGAATCTTGTTGTCTCTGATGATTACCGAACCATCCTGCATCCAACCTTGTGGAGTGAGGATTTTTGCATTGATAATTTGCTTAAGCATAATTTTTTATGGTTAATTGTTGTGTTTGTTCTTTTCCTTGTGCCCGGTTCGCGGGGATGCCTGCTGTCGGCTTTTCCTCACAAAGTTATTTAAATATTGTAAAACAATATTGTTTTTTTCAGTTTTTTTAATCCATTTTCTCAATTCTTTTTATTTGGCACTCTCTGTTTGCAGTTCCATGCTTCTGCTTTGCTTCTTTTTTATGGTGTTAAAATGTAAGCCTTGTGTTTGATTTTGCTTGCATAATGACAATTTGTAGTTTTGGACTCTTTTTGTGAATTATCCTTTCCAAAATTTGGAAAATACATGTTTTTGTCTTCGCTTTTTAGAAAATTCTTGTTCTTTTATGTGAATTGTAGTCATTATAGCTTCTCTTTTCTCCGTTTTTCTTTGTCTTGTGCGGTTATGGTGTTATCTTTGCTTTGGATTTTGAAATAGCAAAAAGATAAATAAAACATATTATAATGTCAAAGCTACGTTTTGAAGTAATTTCGGCAGCTTTTGGTAAAAAGGCGGTCGATGTCCCCAACTGCGAGTTGCGCCCATCGGACTATTATGGCGAGAAGGTGTTTAACCGCGAGAAGATGTACAAATACCTGCCCAAGGATGTCTACAACAAGCTTATCGATGTGATTGACAACGATGCACCGCTCGACAGCTCGATTGCCGACAGCGTTGCAGAGGGTATGAAACGTTGGGCTGTGGAGAATGGTGCAACACACTATACGCACTGGTTTCACCCGTTGACGGAGACTACCGCCGAAAAGCACGATGCCTTTATTGAACACGACGGCAAGGGTGGTGTGCTTGAGGAGTTTTCGGGCAAGCTGCTTGTGCAGCAGGAGCCCGATGCGTCGTCATTCCCCAATGGCGGTATACGCAGTACATTCGAGGCGCGTGGCTACAGTGCCTGGGACCCCACTTCGCCGGCATTTCTCATTGATGATACATTGTGTGTGCCAACGGTCTTCATCTCATACACAGGTGAGGCGCTCGACTACAAGGCGCCATTGCTTAAATCGTTGCGCGCAGTCGACAAGGCGGCAACCGATGTGTGCCGTTACTTCGACAAGAACGTGAAGAAGGTTACCACATACCTTGGCTGGGAGCAGGAGTATTTCCTTGTCGATGAGGGCATGCTGCTTGCACGTCCCGACCTGTTGCTCACCGGCCGTACTCTCATGGGGCACGACAGTGCCAAGAACCAGCAATTGGAGGACCACTATTTCGGTTCAATCCCCAAGCGTGTTGCAGCTTTCATGAAAGAACTTGAGGTTGAGGCAATGAAACTTGGCATTCCCGCCAAGACTTGTCACAACGAGGCTGCTCCCAATCAGTTTGAGCTTGCTCCGATATACGAGGAGTGCAACCTGGCGGTTGACCACAATATGCTCATCATGGCATTGATGAAAGAGGTGGCGCGTCGTCATGGTTTCCGCGTGCTCTTGCACGAGAAACCTTTCAAGGGTGTCAACGGCTCGGGCAAGCATAACAATTGGTCGCTTGGAACCGATACCGGGGTGCTGCTTATGGCGCCGGGTAAGAACGACAAGGATAATCTGCGTTTCATCACTTTTGTTGTGAACACCCTTGCGGCAATCTACCGCCACAATGGCTTGTTGAAGGCAAGCATTATGTCGGCGGCCAATTCGCACCGTCTTGGTGCGGCCGAGGCTCCCCCGGCAATTATTTCGAGCTTCTTGGGCTCGCATCTTTCGTCGGTGCTCGACCATATGGAGACAACCGATGATGTGGTGAGAATCCTGAGCAAGCGCGAACTGCGCCTCAATATCCCGTCAATCCCGGAGCTTATGATTGACAATACCGACCGCAACCGTACTTCGCCGTTTGCCTTTACAGGTAACCGCTTCGAATTCCGTGCCGTGGGCGCCGAGGCCAACTGCGCATCGGCAATGATTGCACTCAACACCGCAATGGCCGAGCAGCTCACAATCTTCAAGCGCGAGGTTGATGAACTCATAGAGAAGGGTATGGCTAAAGAGGATGCTCTTGTAAAGATTATACGCAAGTATATAAAGTACAGCAAACCGATACGTTTTGACGGTAACGGCTACAGTGACGAGTGGCGCAAAGAGGCGGCGCGTCGCGGTCTCGACTGCGAGGCAAGTGCCCCGTTGGTATTCGACCGTTATCTCGATGAGGAGAGTGTTGCCATGTTCCGCAATATGGATGTGATGACAGAGACCGAATTGGTGGCCCGCAACGAAATAAAGTGGGAGATGTACACCAAGAAAATCCAGATTGAAGCACGCGTGCTTGGCGACCTTGCTTTGAATCATATTATCCCAACTGCCACAAAGTACCAGAGTTCGTTGCTCGACAATGTGATTAAGATGGAGCAGGTGATTGGCAAGGAGGAGGGTGACCGTCTCTCGGCCGAGAATATTGAGCTTGTGAAGAGCATGGCCGAGCATGTGGCCGAAATCCGTCGTCTTGTAGCTGAACTCATTGAACGCCGAAAGGTTGCCAACCGCATTGCTTCGGAGCGCGAGAAGGCCATAGCCTACCACGATACCGTGGCACCTATGCTTGAGGAGATACGTTCGCATATCGACAATCTTGAACTTGTGGTGGATAATGAGTTGTGGACACTCCCCAAGTACAGGGAACTGTTGTTCATAGTGTAACCGGGAGATAAACGGAAGCGAATTTGGATGGTGACTTGTTGGAGTCGCCATCTTTTTTTGTTGTTTTATACCTTATAATTATAAATAAAGTGCTAATTTTACAAAGTTTTATGATATGGGACAATGTTTAAATTCAATGATATGAAAAGATTTTTGTTTCTATTGTTTTTTGTTGCCGCTGTGCTTGGTGTTAATGCCCAGGACAAGAAAGTGGCAATCAGTGGTGCATATGCAAGCAGCTACCAGGAGGGAGAGGCTGCAACGAGGGCTGTTGATGGCAGTACCTCTACAATATGGCACAGCGCCTATTCCGGCTCCGGTACACAATTCCCGGTAACCTTCACTGTCAACCTCAGCGAGGTGTCTCATGTCGATTACATGAGATATATCCCCCGTCAGGATGGAAACTCGAACGGAAACTGGAACGAAGTGGAGCTCTCTTATGCGACAACAACCAATGGTACCACTTATACAAAGATAGGTACATATAAACTTGGCGGTTCAGGTGCTGTCTATGATTTCATTATACCCGACGGCGGAGTGGAGTGTGGCCGTGTGCGCTTCACAATCAAGAGCGGTGCAAGCGGTTATGCTTCGGCAGCCGAGGTCGAGGCATATGAGATTGACAACACAAAGACTCAGGCTTTCGCGCAGTATTTCGAGGATGATTTGTATACAGTTCTCAAACCCGGTGTTACAAGCAGCAACGGAATTGCCGATGCCGATGTGAAGAAACTTGTCGACAACCTGCTTGCCGATGCTGCAGGCTACAAGAAGTTCCGCGTTGGCGAGTACGAGGCATACATGACAACATCGACTTTGAGAAACAACTTGAAGATAAGCAGCCAGTACAACAACTATGAGAATCCTACAGGTATCTACCTGAAGGCCGGTGAGTCTTGTATTGTTATTACAAGCGGTATTGGCGAGTATAATGTCGGTTTGAAGATTAAGAACTGGTTGTTGAGTGAGAGTTCAAGTGCTTATTCATTGAAGAATGGCTTGAATGTGATTACGGCAAATACCGAGGGTAATGTATTCGTGAACTATTACACCGATGATTTTGAGAATGCTCCCAACGTCAAGGTTCACTTTGTGAATGCACCGGTACAGGGCTATTGGGATCAGGAGACAATGACTAACGACGATTGGAAGGCAATGCTCAAAGGTCGTGCTTCCAACGACTCTACAATCCTTATTACCCGCTCACGCCATGCACAGCTTGCTTATCCTGTGTGCTCATGGCTGAAACATTGCCCCACCAATGTGGACTCGGTGATGACGCTTTATCAGCAGGTCCAGTGGGCCGAGCGTGATATTCTTGGTCTTGAGAAATATGGTCGCCAGGTGAAGAACCGCCAGTTGTTCTATGCAACAAACTACGGCTTCATGGCTGCCGGCGGTGATGGAGCATACTGTCACATAGGTAGCTTGGGCGGTGTCATGACACCCGATTCTAAGAATTTCGATTTCTGGGGTGTCGGTCACGAGTGGGGGCACAACAATCAGGTGAATCCTGGTTTCAAATGGCCGGGCTGTGGCGAGACCACAAACAATATTTATGCAGCATGGGCTCAGCTTCATTTTACAGGTGACCGCAACTGGTTGCGTCTTGAGGATGAAAAATCGGGTATCGACAGCTATTCGGGAATGCGTGGAGGCCGCATGCAGACATACTTTGAGGAGGGTATCCGCAAGGGAGTCTCATGGCAGTTGCAGGATGGCCCCGACTATCATGGCACTGTGCCTGCCGAGAAGACTGTGACAGGGTATGATGCCGATGGAAGGAATATCGGTTCGGTGACAACTACCAGCCGCAACTATGACCACTTTGTAAAGCTTGTTCCATTCTGGCAGTTGAACCTTTGGGGAACATTGGCGGGCAAGTCGCCCGATATCATTCCAATGGTAATTGAGGGCATCCGCTCCGACAATAACTACGGTTCAAAATATAATACAGCAGGTAAACAGCAGGTGAACTGGATGAAGCTCGCGTGTGACAGCGCACGTCTCAACCTCCTTCCGTTCTTTGAGAAGGCTGGTATGCTCAAACCTATCAATGCTTATATCGAGGACTACTCGCCCGGCTGGATTGTCATTTCGGATGCGATGATTGCAAATCTCAAGAATCATGTGCGTGAGCAGGGATATCCCACACCAAAGGAGGAGATTAACTACATCAATGCCCACAACTTCCACATATATCGCGACAAGCTTGCGCTTGAGGTGCCTGCCGAGTATGGTTACGGATGCACTCCTCCAAAGGCAAACAATAATGTGCCTGCAGGTACAATACGTGTGGAGCATGCGAAGGTGAAGAATGCTGTGGCATTTGAGACCTACGATGCTTATGGCAACCTCACGCATATTACAATGTATGGTCTTGGTGCCCAGATGGCAAGTCACACCGATACCAAAGTACTTTTCACAGGTGAGTCTGCATATATTGTTGCTGTGGGATATGACGGTACACGCAAGATGATTTATGGTCAGGCCAAAGAGGTTAAGGGACTGGATGCCGGTGTATATTACAATATTTCATCAAAGAATGAAGGTGCTGCATTGAGCTGCGGCACAAATACTCTGCGTGAGCTCACTGGTGAAATTACATGGGATATCAAGCGTGCAACTGCAAAAGTAAACGCTTCGGCCGACCAGGTTTGGCTTTGGGAGGCTGCCAATGGCGGTTTTCGTTTGAAGAACATGCAGACCGGTCTATATCTCTCTTGTGCTTCGGGTGACAATATCTCCGATTTGAAAGAGGCCGATGAAGCTTCGCTCCTCGAAGCCGTGTGCATGGACGAGGAGGAGGGACTTTACGCTTTCAGACTTGCCGGCAGCAACGATTATGTAACAGCAGCATCAAGCGAGATTACCGGAGTGAAATTTGGTAGTGCTGCCGATGAAAGTAACCTATGGAAGGTGCAGAAAGTCGAGAAATTCAAGCTCTCAATCCCTACTGCAAAACTTCTTGCGGTATGCTATCCCTTTGCAATGGAAATTCCCGAGGAGGTTACTGCCTATGTTGTGACAGGCGCGGGAAAATGGACGTATGAAACAAAGGAGTACGACTATGCTTACATCGAAGAGGTGCAGGGTGGTGTGGTTCCTGCCTACATGCCTGTTGTTTATGCAGGTGCAAAGAAAGATTACACAGTTGCTTTGCTTCCTTGTGACAACACTCCGCTTGTAGAGAATAATCTCTTGCATGGTACAACCATTAGAGGTTATCTTCCAAAGGGTGAGTTTCTTGGAACTGTCGCTTCAACAACCGCCGGTGGTGCTGTCATGACCTTTAAGGGTTCTACCTCTTCATCGGGTGTCTATGCCAACAAAAGCTATCTGTTGAAGAGTGAGGTTGGTGATGTGTTGACCGTTTATCTTGCCGACAAGAAAACCGTTACATCAATTGATGGCGTTAATTCCATTGAGGCCGATGTAGAACTCTTTGATTTGAATGGTGTGAAGGTGGCTGTTCCCGAGAGAAACGGTATATATGTAACATCATCGGGAAGGAAAGTCCTTGTAAAGTAATTCACTGAAAATATAATATCGAAGGCGTGGCATTATTGCAGCGCCTTCTCTTTTTCCTCTGCATTTGGATGCGGCTCTTTGCGGTGTGCCAAAATTGTGCTATCTTCGCAAAAGAATATTATAAGTAAAAATAAAAATATCCGATATTATGTTTTCAGGTATTGTAGAAGAGTTTGCGACAGTTCGCAAGCTGGTGCGTGAGCAGGGTAATCTGCATTTGACACTCACCTGTTCGTTCGTGAACGAATTGAAGATTGACCAGAGTGTGGCACATAACGGTGTGTGCCTTACTGTTGTTGATATAACAGGCGATGAATATACAGTTACAGCAATGAGCGAGACGCTTGAGCGTTCAAATATCGGCGCATTGAAGGTCGGCGACAAGGTAAACGTTGAACGTTCCATGATGATGAACGGCTGTCTCGACGGTCACATTGTCCAGGGGCACGTGGATATAACAGCCGAGTGTGTGTCGGTGCGCGATGCCGATGGCAGCTGGTATTTCACTTTCCGCTACCCCAAGGATGCTGCAATGGCTGCAAAGGGGTATATGACGGTAGACAAGGGCTCGGTAACAGTGAATGGCGTGAGCCTTACCGTTTGTGAGCCTACTGATGACTCTTTCTCGGTGGCAATTATACCTTACACCTTTGAACACACCAACTTCCATACGATTGAGGTTGGTACAAAGGTGAACATTGAGTTCGATATAATAGGCAAATACATTGCCCGCATTGCAAGCCTGCAGTAACATCAACGTCGCAAAGTATAATACAATGGTAAATAAAGTATATCTTGAGAATTTTGAGAGCCGCATAACCGATGAACTGTTGCGCCTTTGTAAACAATATGGTGTGCTCGACGGCACATTGCTTGCAACGGACGATATAAGCGACCGCTGGGATGCGCTGGCTCCCGAATATATGGCCGATGCAGTGCCCAACATTGCCGATTACCCCACAGTGGCTATTGCCTGGGCCGGTTATCTTGGAATGGCTGTTGCGCATCACTGGGACGAGGATTGGGCTGCCCATAGCAATGATGAGTACAAGAGCTACTATGGCGCGCAGGGTTTCGATGACATGGATGAGCATATTGTGCGTGACATCATCGGGTTCCATCTTGAGTCGCGCGAGGCAAAGGGAATTGAGGATATGATGCGCCGTTTGGGCGAGACTGCCGTTACATTGATTCGCCGCGAGAGGATAGAACCCCAATCGCCGATGGCATTCCACGTCTATGCGCGTGTGGTAAAGGTAATGTTCCGCATTGGTGCTGCAATGGAACTCAAACGTCTCGGTTATAAGTTCGAGCAGGTGAATTTACCGAACCTCGGCAGTGGAATGGCGCAGTGCTGAAAAAGCGCCTTGCTTTATGACAACATAACAATAACACTCACGGACTTTCTGTACCGTGAGTGTTATTGTTATGTATTAGCTTCAGTTATCAGAACTTGAAGTCAACACCTATTGTTGCGTTGTATGTGTCTCGCTTGTATGTTGCGGCTCTCAAACTGTTGTTGTCCTCCTTGTAGACTGCAAAGCAGAAACCGGCGTTGATGTCCCAGTTCTCGTTGATGCTGTATTTGCCGCCAAGGCCTGTCATGAACGAGTCGTTGTTGAAGTTGAGGTCGCTTGTGTACTGGTTCGTGATGCCGAAATCGGTATACTGCACACCGGCCGACAGGAGAAGGTTCTTGCAAACCTTGAACTCGAGACCTGCTGCAAGTTCGTATGTGTTACGTGCAAGGTTGATGTTGTTGTCGGCACCGCCAAGGAGTGACTGCACTGTTGCATCCTTGTCGAAATAGTAGTTTCCGCTTACCATTGCCTGCAACCACGAAGTTGCTTGCCACGATGCCGCCAATGAGAGCTGCGCCGGGGTGTCGTTGCGCAGTGTTTTGCCGCTTTCGAGTGTTGCCAATGGGGCAAGTGACGGTATTGCTGCTGCAAATGTACCAATCTTGCCGTCAAGGTTTCCATCGCCCAGTGTCGCAGCCAGAATCTCGCTGCTGAATCTCTTGGTGTCATTCTTCATGTTTGTCACAGCCTCGAACTCATACTTTGCTGCAAAATTGAAGTCGCCCACCTTATAGTCAATGCCAATTATAGGTGCAAGCGCAAAGCCTTTTTGGTTGAGGTCGAGTTCGAGAATCTTTGCATAGTCGCCTGCAAGCGGGTGTACAGCTGTTATGTTGCCGGCATAGTTGGCTGTGGCGTAGTTGCCGCGCACACCTACGTAGGCCGACAAGCCTTCAGTTATCCTGTATGCTGCACCAAGCTGCAGTGAGAATACATATTGTGTGGATTCAAATGATGATTTTGAACTGAGCCCCATAGGACCTACAAGTGCGTTGCCCATTGCGTTGAATGTAGGCAAGCCGTTGCTGAACTCAGCGTGACCGCCACCGCCTGTTATACCGAACATACCACTGAAACTCCATTTGCCTGTTGTGTATGACGCCATGGCGCTTGGCATTACAGGCACGTAGATTTTTGCGCCATAGTTCTTGTTGTCGGCATGGCTTGTGATGTCGCGGTTCTGCCAAACCATCTGCCAGTTGGCCGATAATCTCCATCCTTCATTGAAGAATGCTGTTCCGGCAGGGTTGAAGTAGATGGCATCTGTCTCCAATGAGGCATAGCGTGCCGGGTTGCGCACAAATGCCGAGTGCTGGTTTGTGTTAGTTGAAAGACCGCCTGCAAATGTTGTCAATGCAAATGCTGACATTGCAATAGTTGTAATAATCTTTTTCATAGTAATAATAAATTGGTTTAACTTTTCAATCTCTGTTTTAGATTTGTTGCACAAAAGTATTGTGTTTGTGCATTTGGAAACCAATAAAAGTCTTTTTTTAACTATGAAAATGTTTAAAATGAAAATTATATGTAAAAAATAGACATTTGATTTTGTATTTATTGAACAAATATTGCAATGCTTCTTATGTAACAATAAAAAAATGGTGCACCCCAAACGGAGTGCACCATATATATAATAAGGTATTTCTGTTTTTATTTTACAGGAATTGCATCGATGCGTGCCTGGTGACGGCCGCCCTCGAATGGGGTGCTGAGGAATGTCTCTACACACTCCTTTGCGCTGTCTGTAGCAATGAAGCGTCCCGGCATAACCATTACGTTTGCATCGTTGTGCTGGCGGGCAAGTGCTGCAATCTCGGGCATCCAGCAGAGTGCGCTGCGTATTGCCGCGTGGTGGTTCAATGTCATGTTTATGCCATTGCCTGTACCGCAGATAGCGATTCCTTTCTCAAACTCGCCGTTCTCAATTGCATTTGCAAGTGCGTGTGCAAACTCGGGGTAGTTGCAGCTCTCTGTGCTGTGTGTGCCAAAATCCACGAACTCATAACCCATTGCTGTGAGCCACTCCTTTACCTGCTCCTTGAGCGGATAACCCGCATGGTCGCATGCCAAACCTATCTTTTTCATTATAACATTGATTTTACCTGGTTGTACACATTTTCTGCTGTGAAGCCGAGCTTCTCGTCAAGAACCTTGTATGGTGCCGAGAAACCGAATGACTGCAAGCCCCATACCTTGCCGTTTGCGCCTACAAGACCCTCGAGGTTTACAGGAAGACCGGCTGTGAGGCCGAATATCTTTGCGCCTGCAGGGAGAATGCTCTCCTGATACTCCTTGGGCTGTGTGCGGAAAAGACCCTCTGATGGAACAGAGACAATGCGTGTCTTAATGCCGTCGGCCTTCAGGAGCTTTGCACCGTCAACAAGTGTTGAAACCTCGGAACCCGATGCGAGGAGAATAACGTCGTAATCCTCGTCGCTGCCTGCAATTACGTATGCACCCTTTGCTGCCTCCTCGTATGGTGTACCCTCGGGGAGGTTGTTCACATTCTGGCGTGAGAATATCAATCCTGTTGGTGTATTAGTGTTCTCCATTGCAAGCTTCCAGGCCTGTGTTGCCTCGTTTACATCGGCGGGGCGCAAAACAAGCATTGAGTTCTTGCCGCTGTGGTTCTTTACCTTCTCCATGAGGCGTACCTGTGCCTCCTGCTCAACAGGCTCGTGTGTCGGGCCATCCTCGCCAACGCGGAATGCGTCGTGTGACCATACGAATTTCACAGGGAGCTCCATCAGTGCTGCCATGCGGATTGCAGGTTTCATGTAGTCGCTGAACACGAAGAATGTACCGCAAGCTGCAATTACACCACCGTGCAGAGCCATACCTATACATACACATGCCATTGTCAACTCCGATACACCGGCGTGCAGGAATGCACCGCTGAAGTCGCCTGGGGTAAATGCGTGTGTCTTCTTCAAGAATCCATCGGTCTTGTCGCTGTTGCTCAGGTCGGCCGATGAGCATATCATGTTGCCATAGTTCTCGGCAAGGATGCCAAGCACTGTAGCCGAAGCGTTACGTGTAGGGCTGTCGGCCTTCTGTTCAATGGCTGCCCAGTCAATTTGTGGCTGCTTGCCGCTGAACCAGTCCTCAAGGTTCTGTGCCTTCTCGGGGTTTGCTGCTACCCAAGCTGCCTTGGCAGCCTTGCGCTCGGCAACAATCTTGCGGAGCTCGTTGAGGCGGTTGTCATACATCTCCTTGACCTCGGGGAAGAATACGAACGGGTTCTCCACGTTGCCGCCAAGGTTCTTTATTGTGTTGATATATGCGTCGCCACCGAGTGGTGCACCGTGTGTGCCGCAGTCGAATTCGTAGCTGCTGCCATCGGCGCGGCATGCGCCCTTACCCATTACGGTGTTACCTATGATGAGTGTGGGACGTTCCTGCTCGGCCTTGGCCTCAGTCAATGCTGCACGGATAGCATCGCAGTCGTTACCGTCGATGGTGATGACCTTCCAGCCCCATGCCTCGTACTTCTTGGCTGTGTCCTCGAACATAACCTCGTCGCAGCGTGTTGAGAGCTGAATCTGGTTGGCATCGTAGAACATGATGAGGTTGTTGAGTTTCAGGTAACCTGCCAAGCGGCCGGCACCCTGTGAAATCTCCTCCTGTACACCGCCGTCCGAGATGAACGCGTATATGGTGTGACCCATAACCTCGCTGCCCAGGCGTGCCTCAAGGAACTTGGCTGCAATGGCTGCACCCACAGCGTAGGTGTGACCCTGACCAAGAGGACCCGATGTGTTCTCGATACCGCGGGCGAAGTTCACCTCAGGGTGACCGGGTGTGGGGCTTCCCCACTGGCGAAGCTGCTTGAGCTCGTCCATTGTATATTTGTCAGAGAGTGCAAGCACTGAGTAGAGCATTGGTGACATGTGACCGGGGTCAAGGAAGAAACGGTCGCGTCCCTCCCACAATGGGTTCTCGGGGTCATGCACCAAAAACTCAGAGTAGAGTACATTGATAAAGTCGGCACCGCCCATGGCACCGCCGGGGTGACCCGATTTCGCTTTCTCTACCATTGCTGCTGTCAATATGCGGATATTGTCGGCAGCTTTGTTCATCAATTGCTTGCTATTCATGTCTTTTATTATCGTTAGTGGGTTTCTATTTCCTTTATTTGTATCTACGGTAAATCCATTTCCTGTCAGTGAGAATAGACCCAACCGTAATTTGTTACAAAAATAGTATATTTTGTTTGAATGTGGAACATATTTCAATGATGTTTTTCCTGCTCATTACAAATTATTTTGCGAAGTTTATATTTCTAAACTTTTTTTTGATGATTTTCAGCCGTCATTGTATTATCTTCGCTACAAAATTGAAGGTAATAATATAGCAGTTTACCCAAAGACAATTAATTTCGTGAAACTGTCATCCTGAACGGATGTGAAGGATCTTATAACTGCGCAGTGATAGATACTTCGCTACGCTCAGTATGACAAAGCATCTTGGGTCAACTGCTATATCATTGCTAAATTGAATGTATTATGCTCACAAATATCATATCAAAGGAACTTGGGTTTGCTGCCCAAAAGGTGAAGAATGTGCTTGAACTGCTCGATGGCGGCGCAACAATACCCTTCATTGCGCGTTACCGCAAGGAGGCCACCGGCTCAATGGACGAGGTTGCCATTGGTAATATAAAGGATTTGTATGAAAGGCTGAAGGCCATTATGCAGCGCAAGGAGACTATAATTGCCACCATTGAAGAGCAGGGAAAACTCACGCCGGAGTTAAAGCAGCGAATAGACAACTGTTTCGATGCTGTGGAGTTGGAGGATATATACCTTCCTTATCGCCCCAAGCGCCGCACACGTGCCACAATTGCCAAGGAGCGCGGCCTTGAACCGCTTGCCGATATAATATGGAATCAACAGTACAACGACGTTAAGGGAAAGGCGCGCAGTTTCATCTGTACCGATGTTCCCACCGTCGATGATGCCATTGCCGGAGCCTGCGACATAATTGCCGAGCGCGTCTCCGAGGATGAGAAGGCACGTGCAACCGTGCGCCGCCTGTTTGCCCGCAACGGAGTGCTCGTTTCCAAGGTGGTGAAAGGCAAGGAGGGTGATGGCATAAAGTATTCCGACTATTACGAGTGGCAGGAGAGCGTAGCACGCATATCATCGCACCGCATGCTTGCCATATTGCGTGGCGAGGACGAGGGTTTCCTGCGGATGTCCATAACCATTGATGGCGAGGAGGCCACCGACCGCCTTTGCCGTCTCTTTGTGAAACGTTTCTCACCCTCGCGCGAATATATGGAGGCTGCCGTTGCCGACGGTTACAAGCGCTTGCTTGCACCATCCATTGAGAACGAGACGCGCGGCAATGCCAAGCAGCGTGCCGATGACGAGGCCATTGCCGTGTTTGCCGAGAATCTGCGCCAGCTTCTAATGTCGTCACCGCTCGGCCAAAAGCGCGTGCTTGCCATTGACCCGGGTTTCCGCACCGGCTGCAAGGTTGTTGTGCTCGACTCGCAGGGCAACCTTGTGCGCCACACTGTAATTTATCCTCATCCGCCGCAGAACGACCGCGAAGATGCAGCGCGCATAATAATATCGCTAGTCAAAGAGCATTCCATCGAGGCCTTTGCCATTGGTAACGGCACGGCGGGTCGTGAGACCGAGGATTTTGTACGCTCGCTTGGGCTTGCTGCCGACATTTTCTCTGTCAACGAGGATGGTGCATCTGTCTACTCGGCATCACCTGTGGCGCGCGAAGAGTTCCCCGATGAGGATGTCACCGTGCGCGGAGCTGTCTCCATTGGCCGCCGACTGATTGACCCGCTGTCCGAACTTGTGAAGATTGAACCACGTTCCATTGGAGTGGGTCAGTACCAGCATAGTGTAGATCAAGGAAAGCTCAAGCAGCGCCTCGATGTTGTTGTGGAGAGCTGCGTAAACAAGGTGGGTGTTAATGTGAATACCGCAACAAAACAGATTCTTACCCACATTTCGGGTCTCGGCCCAGTGCTTGCCGAGAATATTGTAAAATACCGCGCTGCCAATGGCGATTTCCGCACCCGTAAGGAGCTGCTCAATGTTCCCCGCCTTGGCAACAAAGCCTTTGAACAGGCAGCGGGTTTCTTGCGTGTCGTTGGTGGCGATAACCCGCTCGACAGCACAGCCGTGCACCCCGAGTCGTATAATATAGTCATTAAAATGGCAAAGGATTGCGGTGTGTCGCTTGAACAGTTCATTGCCGATGGCGAGCTGCGTAAAAAGGTTGAACTCCGGCGCTACGTAACCGACAAGGTTGGTTTGCCAACACTTACCGATATTATGGATGCCCTCAACAAGCGCGGTCTCGACCCACGCGAGCAGGCAAAGGCATTCTCTTTCGACCCTAATGTGCACGAGATTGAGGATTTGCATGTGGGTATGGTTTTGCCCGGTCTTGTTTCCAATATCACCGCATTCGGTGCCTTTGTAAATATAGGTGTCCATCAGGACGGTCTTGTACACATATCCCAACTTGCCGACAAGTTTGTCTCTTCGCCCGGTGACGTTGTCAAGCTCGGTCAACAAGTTATGGTAAGGGTTGTCGAGGTGGATTTGAAGAGGCGGAGGATATCACTTTCAATGAAATCACTTTGAATTTATTGAAGTGCTTGATTGAGAACTAAATATATATAGAAGAGGGTGAGCCAAAAGTAAAATGGGTCACCCTCTTATTGTTGAGGTTCAAATAAAAAGAGCTATTTGATTTTTGTCAACCTCTTCTTCTGTAAAGCTGTTCTATGTTACTTTACAAGCACCTTCTTGCTGTCGACAATGTTAATGCCTTTTTGTGGATGGCTCAGCTTCTTGCCGGCAATGTTGTATATATTTCCGCTGTTGCATTGTGGGGTAGCGGTTGTCTCCTCAATGCCTGTCGGGTCGCTGAAGTATACAATCATTTCGTTTGCCTGTGCAACATTGCACTCCATCCAGCATTGGTTCGCTGCAACATCCTTTGAACCCTCGAAAGCTTTGAATGTATTGTTCGTGAATAGGAACTTCTTTGTGTCGCCGCTCTGTGAAAGGCTGCTCTCTACATAGTTGCCTTTCAAAAGGGATTCCGGCAGGGAAGTCACTGCTCCGTGGTCCGACATTGTTATTGCTAACTGATATGTTCCTTCGCTCCCGTTGACTATTGTTGGAGTGCCGCCTTTCAACGTATCACCGGGGCCGGCAATGGCTCTCATTGTGCAGCTGTATCCGATTGCTTCGTTGTTCTTGATGTCTGTTACTGTTGCGTCATAGGCATATATGCCTTCTGGTATAACAACATTGAACGGAAGGCACACGGCTGCTGCACCATCTGCCTGCAGAGTCAAGGGAAAGGCATCAACCTCTTCAATTGTGTATGTTGCAAGTCCGGCTTTGGTGGCTTTGTCGTTGCCGGCAACACCATGCTCTTTGTATATGTTCATGTAGTTTATACCGTCGCTGCTGCTGCGAATCTTGTATATATCGGCTGTCGATGTCTCCTCGAAAAGATATATACCGGCCTCGCTTTCGTTGTCCGAGAACATTATATGTCCCCATTTGGTTAGCTTGGGTTCTTTCAGTACCTTACCCTGCATTGTGAGCGTATATCCAACGCCCGATGGCTCAATGATGAATATCTCGTCGCCGGCAGCCAATGTTGAATAGTGGTCGGGTGAGATTAGCTTGTATCCTTCGCTTCCGCTGTTGTCGTGGGTGGTGTTGTAGCCAATAAAAAGCGGCTTGCCGTTATAGTTTATGTGGTATGCACCGTTGTATCCCGGGTTGATGATTACGGCAAACATGTATATTGTACCGTCGGGCATTGTCACCACGCCCGTGTGTGCTCCATTGCTTACGTCGTCTCTTATTACAACGTTGCCAAGGTCGGTTGCATCGCTCTCAATGAAATCTCCGCTCACTGTTGCGCCCTCCTGCTTGCCGAAATATGGTGTGAGGTCGATGGTCTCACCCGGCAGGGCTATTATTGAAATCTCAGCATACTGCCTGTTACGTATCTTCTCCAGTTGGGTCGATAGGTTCTCTACGACAGCTGCATTGCTTGAGGCCATGTTCCGGTTCTCGTCGAACTCGCCGTTTATATGCTTGAAAATCTGTGGGCTTGTAGAGTAGCCTGTCTCAATCTTCGGTCCCCATGGAATCATTGTGGCACCGCCTTTGGGCTCAATGAACTTCCAGCCTGCAGTGCACAGTGTCAAAGTGTGGTTCTGTGCCATGCCAATGGCGAATGGACGGCCTTTCTCATCGTTGCCGAACCATGTGGCAGCCTCTCCCGGTAAACCGTCGGTTGAGAGTGACTCGCCACCACCGACACCGGCTATGCTTGCCATCACGTCAAGGAAGTCTATCTGTGACACAAGTGAGTTCTTTACTCCCTGCTCCTTTATTACGGCCGGCCAATGAACGATGAACGGCACGCGTGTTCCGCCCTCGTAGGCACTGTACTTGCCGCCACGCAGGCCGCCGGTAGGCGAGTGGTCACCAACAAGTTCCTCGGCTTGGTCTACATAACCGTCGTCAAGCACCGGACCGTTGTCACTGGTGAGTATGATAAGGGTGTTGTCGAGCAATCCCTGCTCTTCGAGAGTGCGTACAATCTCGCCCACGCTCCAGTCGAACTGCACTATGGCATCGCCGCGCAGTCCCATCTCGCTCTGCTCGCGGAAACGTGGATGCGGGAAACGCGGTACATGGACGTCGTTTGTGGCAAAGTACATGAAGAACGGTTCATTGCTGTTCTCCTTTATGAAGTCTACCGCATGGGCTGTGATGCTGTCGGCAATGTCTTCGTCTTTCCATAGAGCCTTGCCGCCACCTTTCATGTAACCAATGCGTCCTATGCCGTTGATGATTGAATTGTCGTGCCCGTGGCTCGATTTGAGGTTGTACAGTAGCTCCGGGTTGTTTGCACCGGTTGGCTCTCCGTCAAAATTCTTGTTGTAGCTTACATATATTGGTGCCGACGGGTCATAGTTCGCCACTGCGCCGTTCTCAATGAACACGCATGGAACGCGGTCGGCCGTTGCAGCCATAATGTATGAGTAGTCGAAACCGATGTCTGCCAATGCCGGGGTGATGGGGGCGTTCCAGTTCTGCTTGCCGGTTTGTGCGCCAAGGCCAAGATGCCACTTGCCGAAAGCCGCTGTGGTATAGCCTGCCTCCTTGAATACATCGGCAACGGTGTACTGGTCGGGCGATATAATCATTGCAGCATCACCGGCAGCAACGTCCGTTCCACTCTTGCGCCATGGGTACTCTCCTGTGAGCAATGAGTAGCGCGATGGAGTACTGGTCGATGCCACTGCATGGGCATTGGTAAAGCGCACGCCATTGTCGGACAAACGGTTTACATTAGGGGTCTTTACTCCTATTGCACCATAGCACTCAAGGTCGCCGAATCCCAAGTCATCTGCATATATCATAACCACGTTGGGACGCGATTTCAAATAAGGTTCTGCGTTAGCACTCTCTTGGGCAACCAATGCACCCGGCAATGTTGCAAGGGCAAGCACGCCTACGTTCAGGTTCTTCATAACAAGTCAGTTTCTTTATATTTTGCTAAAATACAACATTTATTTCAAAAATTGAATATTTATTTCAAAAGTGTTGTAATAACAAAAGGCGCAACCTTCCGATTGCGCCTTTTGGATTTTATGTTTCTTGCTATTGATTAGCAAATCTTGCGTGAGCCGTCGCCGATTACTACATCGTAAACCTTTGGCTGCTTACCATACTTCTCCTGGTAACGCTTCTTGGCCTCCTCGATGAATACCTCATACAACTCCTCCTTAACAAGGTTGATAGTGCAACCGCCGAAGCCGCCGCCCATCATACGAGAACCTGTTACACCGCAGTCGATAGCAACGTCTACCAAGTAGTCGAGCTCCTCGCAGCTTACCTCGTAATCCTTGCTCAAGCCGAAGTGTGTCTCATACATCTTCTTACCTACAGTCTCGTAGTCACCGGCCTCAAGAGCTGCGCAAACGTCGAGTACGCGAACAACCTCACCGATAACATACTTGGCGCGGTTGTAATCCTCGGGCTTCAACTCTGCCTTAACCTCTTCGAGCTGCTCGAAGCTTGCATCACGCAAAGACTCAACCTCTGGGTGCTTAGCCTTGATAACCTCAGCAACGCGCTCGCAGCTCAAACGGCGCTCGTTGTATGGTGAACCAACAAGTGTGTGTTTAACGCAAGTGTTCAAAAGAACGAGTTTGTAACCCTGTGGCTTGAATGGGAAGTACTGGTACTCCAAAGAGCGGCAATCGAGACGGATGAGGCTGCCTGCCTTGCCGAATACGCTTGCGAACTGGTCCATGATACCGCAGTTTACACCAACATAGTTGTGCTCAGTAGCCTGGCCAACCTTGGCAAGCTCGAACTTGTCAACCTTGTTGTCACCGAACAGGTCGTTCAAAGCGTATGCGTATGTGCTCTCAAGAGCAGCTGATGAAGACATACCTGCACCAAGGGGCACGTCACCTGCAAATGCAGTGTTGAAACCCTTGACATCAACACCACGCTTAATCATCTCACGGCAAACACCGAAGATGTACTTTGCCCAAGAAGCGTGTGGAGCGTCCTCCTCCTTCAAACCGAACTCAACATAGTCCTTCTCATCGATAGAGTATGCGCAAACCTTGTCTGTACCGTTTGGCTTGATTTCGGCCATGATACCCTTGTTCACAGCGCCGGGGAATACAAAACCGTTATTGTAGTCGGTGTGCTCACCAATGAGGTTGATGCGGCCGGGAGATGCATAGATGCTACCTGTTGTACCGTCGAAGTGCTTGATAAAGCGGCTTCTTACAAATTCTATATCCATAGTCGTTATGTATTATATAGTTAAACAATAAGTTTTTCAATGTAAATTACTTCTTTGCAGGTTTTGAACCAACGAGTGCATAGAAGAGGATGTATGCAGCACAGAATACTACAACCCAGAAGCTTGTCATGTAGTTTGTCAAGTCGGCAACGTAGCCCTGGATACCCATCATTACTGCGCAACCGAATACCATTGTCATGAAGATACCTGACGCAACGGCTGTGTACTTGCCAAGACCCTCAACAGCCATGTTGAAGATAGCACCCCACATAACCGATGTGCAGAGACCTACAAGCAGGAATGCGAAGATACCTACCGGGATATCCTGCCAGATAAGCTCAAGCTTACCCCAGTCAACGCCAGGGAATGCAACGAGGATGTCTGCGGGAGCGTACATACCGAAGAGTACAAGTACCAATGTGGCAACAGAAACTGTTGTAACCATTGCGCGGCTTGATACCTTGCTGCCGATAGATGCACCTACGAAACGGCCAATGAGCATCATGAACCAGTAAACTGCAACAATCATACCTACGGTACCTGCCGGGATAGAGTAGGGATCCGATGTCAACATCTGCTGTACTGCGTTGGGAACACCAACCTCAATACCCATGTAGAGGAAGATAGCCAATGCACCGAGTGCAAAGTGACGGTGACCCATAGCGCCCTTAACAAGGCTTATCTGTACAGGTGCCTGCTCAGGCTCGTCAATCTTTGTAAAGAGGATAACGATGAACGCTACAACGAAGATAGCGAGGGCAATCATGAGCGCAGGAGTAGCGTCGGCAATCTTAGCCTTAGTTGCGTCAGAGATGAGCGCACCCATGAGGATGTAGCAAGCTACAGCTGCTGATGAGTTGAACACGCCACCAATCTGGATGAGCTGGTTACCGCTGTTGCCGCCACCGCCAAGGAGGTTGAGCATTGGGTTAACAACGCAGTTGAGGATACACATGCAAAGACCTGCGATGAATGCACCAATAAGGTAAACTGCGAATACGAGACCCAAGTTTGCCTCAACGTCGAGCAAACCGCTTACCCACTGGATGAGGATACCTGCAGCACCTACAGCCAAACCGATGAGGGCTGTCTTCTTGTAACCGAACTTTGCAATGAGCATACCTGCAGGAATACCCATAACCAAGTATGCAATAAAGTTACCGTAGTTACCGATCTGGGCAAGTACGTTTGAAATCTCACCCTGGTTCTTGATGATGGTTGCCATTGGTGTACAGAGGTTTGTCACGAAGGCAATCATTGCGAAGAGCGCAATCATGACGATAATAGCTCCCCATTGTTTCTTTTGATTACTCATAGCTTTAAATTTTTAATTTGTTGTTTTATTTAATGTACTCTTATTTTTCTACACCAAATTTATATACAGTAACCTGCTTGTATGTCTCGCCCGGGCATAGCACCACGCTTGGGAAGTGCTGGCGGTTGGGTGAGTCGGGGAAATGCTGTGCCTCGAAACAGATTGCGCTGCGCTTGGGGAATGTGGCACCATGTGCGCCGGCAAAGCCGCTGTGCCAGTTCGATGTGTAAACCTGAACACCGGGCTCGGTTGTGTAAACCTCCATTGTTCGGCCGCTTACAGGATCTGTCACCTTTGCGGCAAAGCTCAGTTCGCCTACCTCCTTCTTGTTGAGCACATAGCAGTGGTCATAGCCTGCTCCATGCTTAATCTGCTCCTCGTCGGCATCGATGCGTGCACCGACCTCTGTTGGGGTGGTGAAGTCGAATGCAGTGCCCTTTACAGGTGCTATGCAGCCATAGGGTACCGATGTGTCATCGATGGGTACAAAGAAATCGGCATTTATTTCGCAAATGAGATTGTCTATTGTTGCTGTTGGGTTTGCAATACCTGAGAGTGAGAAGAAACCGTGGCTTGTGAGGTTCACGATAGTCTTTTTGTCGGTAGTTGCTGTGTAATCGATTTTGAGTTCGTTGTCATCGTTGAATGTGTAGACAACTGTCACGTCAAGATTGCCGGGGAAGCCCTCTTCCATGTCGGCCGAAAGATAGTGCAGCTTCAAGGTCTGAGCGTCGGTCTGCTCTGCATCCCAAACTCTTGCGTGGAAGCCTGTCGGGCCACCGTGAAGGTGGTTGGGGCCATTGTTGATGGCGAGGTTGTATTCTACACCGTCGATTGTGAACTTGCCTTTGCAGATGCGGTTGCCGTAGCGGCCTACAAGTGTGCTGAGGAATGGCTCGGGGCTGTTCAACAGGTTGTCGATGCTGTCATGTCCCTGGATTACATTGGCGTAATTGCCGTTCTTGTCGGGAACCATGATGCTGCATATTGCGCCACCGTAGTTTGTGATTGCAACTTCGTTGCCCTGCTTGTTCTTGAGAATGAACAATGCTGTCTCCTTGCCGCCTATCTCTTTTTTGAAGTCAGCGGCCTTCAATTGTGAAAGATTTTCTGTACAACTCATATTTGTGTCAGTTATAAATAGCTATTCTTCTGCAAATAAAATAAAAAAAAGGTTTACCGCAAAGGAATAGGCAATAAAAAATTTGCAGAGAGGGAAAATGGGTGCTTTTCGCCTCTCTGCAGATTGTGTGCCGCTGTTTTCTGTATGCTGTTTCTCGGCGGTCAACCTATCGACAACAGGTCGGCAACAATGAAACAGCTGCCTCCTACAAAAATGAAATCGCTCTCTGCGCTCTCGCTCCTTGCCGCCTGCAGTGCCTCCTGCACCGTGGGGTAGCAGTTGCCCGCAAGCCCGTGCTGTGCGGCCTTTGCCATAAGCTCTTCGGCCGGCATTGCGCGCTTTATGCTTGCCTGTGTAAAATAATATTGTGCACTCTTGGGCATCATGTCAAGCACCGATGTGATATCCTTGTCGTTTACCATTCCAAACACAATGCGTAGCGCCGTGTGGCTTTTGCTTTCGCGCTCCAATTGCTCCACAATGTATTTTATGCCGCCAACGTTGTGTCCGGCATCGCATACGGTGCGTGGCAATTCTCCCACGGTCTGCCACCGGCCGGTGAAACCGGTGAGGCTGCATACGTTTGTAAAACCTTTTCGCACACTATCGGCTGTAATTGAATATCCTTTCTCAAGCAGAATCCCCAATGCCGACAGCAGGGTATTTGTGTTCTTCTGCTGGTAATCGCCGCCCAGTTCGCCCTCTATGGTTCCAAACAGTGCAGTCTCGTATCTGAAACCTCCATGCGGCAGCGGGGTGGCCAGGTGGAGCGGTTTCTCCTCCTCGGCAAAGGTGATTGGTGCACCTGTATTTTTAGCCCTCTTTGTGAATACCTCCTTTGTCTCGGGAGTCGTCTCGCCTATAACAACCGGAATACCGGGTTTTATTATACCCGCCTTTTCGCCTGCAATCTCTGCAAGTGTGCTGCCCAGGAACTGTGTGTGGTCGGGGCTGATGTTGGTTATTATGCAGAGTTCGGATGTGATTATGTTGGTGCAGTCGAGTCTTCCGCCAAGACCCACCTCAATCACTGCAATGTCCACCTCCTGCTCGGCGAAACAGTTGAATGCCATAGCTGTAGTCAGTTCAAAGAACGACGGCTGCAATGGCTCAAAAAAGGCTCTGTGCTTCTCTACAAAGTCAATGACGTACTCCTTGCTTGCCATTTTGCCGTTCACTTTTATGCGCTCGCGGAAATCGACAAGGTGTGGCGATGTGTAGAGCCCCACCTTGTAGCCGCTCTGCTGCAGAATGGCTGCAAGAGTGTGCGATGTAGAACCCTTGCCGTTTGTTCCGGCAACGTGTATTGTGGCAAACCTCTTGTGTGGATTGCCCAGGTGATTGTCGAGTGCAATGGTTGTCGCCAGCCCCTCTTTGTAAGCAGCACCGCCTACTTGCTGGAAGGGCGGTGCGCAGTTGAACAGATACTGGACGGTCTCGTCGTATGTCATATCTATATTTTATTCAAAGAAATTCTTGAAACGGCGGAAAATCTTCTCCTTGATGCTCTCGCTCGGGCGGAAGTTCTCCGATTCGCGGAATTCCTCAACGGCTTTCTTCTCCTCCTTTGAGAGAGTCTCCGGGATATACACGCTAATGTTGACGACAATGTCTCCCTTGCCATATCCGTTGAGTGTGGGCAATCCCTTTCCGCGCAGGCGCAGAACCTTGCCCGGCTGTGTTCCCGGGTCAATGGTGACCTTTGCCTTGCCGTCGATTGTAGGTATCTCGGCAAAACCGCCAAGTGCTGCAGTGGGGATGTCGAGCAATAGGCTGTATATAAGGTCGTTCTCGTCGCGCACAAGGGTGGGGTGCTTCTCCTCTTCGACAAGGATTAGCAGGTCGCCCGGAACACCGTTGAACTTGCCGGCATTTCCCTTGCCTCGCATTGACAGCTGCATGCCCTCGTATACACCGGCAGGGATGTTTACCTCAACAATCTCCTCGCCCATTACAATGCCTTCACCGTTGCAGTGCTTGCACTTGTTCTTTATGATTTTTCCTTGGCCGTTACAGTGTGGGCATGCAACCTCGCTCTGCATCATTCCAAAGAAACTCTGCTGCGTGCGTATCACGCGGCCTGTGCCCTTGCACTCGGGGCAGGTCTCAACTGCACCGTTCTCGGCACCGCTGCCGTTGCAGTGGGTACATGGGACGTATTTTTTTAGTTTGAACTTCTTTGTGACACCGTTGGCAATCTCCTGCAGTGTGAGCTTTACCTTCACCCTTTGGTCGCTGCCACGGAATTTTGCCGGGCGACTGCCGCCGCCACCGCCGAAGCCGCCGAATCCGCCAAATCCTCCGCGACCACCGAAAATATCACCGAACATTGAGAAAATGTCGTTGATATCCATTCCGGCACCGCCAAATCCGCTGCCGCCGGCACCGCTTACTCCCTCAAAACCGAACTGGTCGTAGCGCGCCTTCTTGTCAGGGTCGCTGAGCACACCATAGGCCTCGGCAGCCTCCTTGAACTTCTCCTCGGCCTCCTTGTCGCCCGGGTTCTTGTCGGGGTGGTACTGTATCGCCAATTTGCGGTACGCCTTCTTTATGTCATTTGCCGATGCGTTCTTGTCCACGCCCAGCACTTCATAGTAATCTCTTTTTGCCATATCAAGTCTGTTATTCGCCAACGGCAACCTTTGCGTGACGTATTACTTTATCGTTTAGTGTATAACCTGTTTGTACACAGTCGAGTACCTTGCCTTTCAAATCTTCGCTTGGCGCGGGGATTATGGCTATTGCCTCGTGGAAGTCGGTGTCAAATGTGGCGCCCTCGGTCTCTATTCTCTGCAAGCCGTTCTGCTTGAGGATGCTGACGAATTTGTTGTAGATGAGTTCTACGCCCGTCATAATCTCTGCGGCATTCTCATCCTTTGCCATGTTTGCAAGTGCTCTTTCAAAATCGTCGAGCACGGGCAGTATCGACTCGATGGCGCGTTCACCGCCGTTCTTTATCAGTTCGGCCTTCTCCTTTATGGTGCGCTTGCGGTAGTTGTCGAACTCGGCAACCTGGCGCAGATATTTGTCCTCGAGTGTGGCAATCTTCTCATTTGCCTGGTCGAGCTCCTGCTGCAGTTTCTCCTCAGCTGTCAATTCTACACTCTCCTCCTGCTGCCCGCATTGCTCGCAAGCCTCCTCGTTAACACCGTTCTCTGTCTCGTTCACGGTCTCATCCAAAATTTCCTTATCTTTTTCGCTCATGGTTCAAATGTTTTCTACTTTTATTATAACAAATAGTTTGCCAATGCAGTTTTGGCATAATCTGTGACAAAGATACCTCTTTTTTGTGTGACAATGGGTGTCATAATGGCAGAAATTGATTTTTTTCTTTCGCGCATTTCGCTAATTGGCGCAGATTGGTTAATTTTGCTGAATATAATTGGCAGATGTTGGTGCATCTATTCCTTTGGGGGTAACATTTGTGGGCGAATGGCGGTGTATGGTATATACTTTTATTGCTATTCGCGCATAAAAAAGCTCTTTTTGAGGGGTTGCTCAATCGATATGTTTTTTTGATATACTGTTTTTAATCAGTGTGTTGAATGACATTTGTTATACCAAAACATATGGGTTGGATATCGCGCCTGCCATATTTTGCGGATTTTTTTTATAATATAGAATGCAGATGAACGGTATTTTGAATAGAGTGCAGCAGATTGCGCTTGGTAAACTCAATATAGATGCTCTCAATGCAATGCAGAGTGCGGCGGTTGAACACTGTCGTCGAAATAGCAGCATGGTGCTGCTCTCGCCGACAGGTACTGGAAAGACACTTGCTTTTCTGCTGCCGTTGCTCGAAAGGCTAAAACACGATGAAAAAGGAGTGCAGGCGCTTGTTGTGTTGCCCACGCGCGAGCTTGCCAGGCAGGTGTTCGAGGTGTGGCGCTCCATGGCAACCCCGTTCCACATGGCTGCGTTCTATGGCGGACGTCCGCTGGAGCAGGAGGTTGCATCGCTTGGCGGTGCATCGCCCGCAGTCGTTGTGGGTACTCCCGGCCGTCTGCTCGACCATCTTGGACGTGCCTCTTTCGGTGTCGACAAATGCACCCTGTTGGTAATAGACGAGTTCGACAAGTGCCTTGAGATGGGCTTCCGCGACGAGATGTCCAAACTTGTCGAGGCGCTGCCCAATGCGTCATCGCGCTTCTTGCTGTCGGCAACCGATGCCGACGAGATACCCATGTTTGCCGGTGCGGCCGATGTGGAGAAACTCGATTTCCGTGCCGGTGGCGAGCAGCCCGCTGTGCGCACAAGCTTCTATACCGTTACAACAACACCCGACAAGCGCTTGGAGAGCCTCTTCTCGTTGCTCTGCTCATTTGGCGGCGAACCGGCAATCGTCTTCTGCAATTTCCGCGAGACAGTCGAGGAGGTGCAGGCTTATTTGAAAAAGGGCGGTCTACACTCCATTGGCTACCACGGAGCAATGGAGCAGAAGGAGCGCGAACTTTCGCTCTACCGTTTTACGGCCGGCTGCTCCAATATCCTTGTGAGTACCGACCTTGCAGCGCGTGGTCTCGATATAAAGGATGTGCGTCACATTGTGCACTACCAGCGTGCCCTGTCGGCCGAGATTTTTACCCACCGCAACGGACGTACAGCCCGTTGGGAGGCAGGCGGTAACGTCTATCTTATCTCTTTTGAAAACAAGGCATTGCCCGATTTCGTTCCAGATGGACTTGAAGAGTTTTCTCTGCCCAAACGTGCAGTTTTGCCACCGGCTCCCGACTGGGCGGTGCTGTACATTGGAAAGGGCAAGCGCGACAAAATAAGCCGTGGCGACCTTGCCGGCTTCTTCATAAAGACAGGTGGCCTGCGCCCCGACGAGGTGGGCACAATTACCGTGTTCGACAACTTCTCGTATGTTGCGGTTAAACTAAACCGCATGCGTGCCGTGCTCAAGGCTGTCGAGGGCAAGAAAATCAAAGGTATAAAAACAATTGTACAGCCACTGCGTGGCCGATGATATTTTATTGGCTAATATGTATTGCTTTAGAAAAACGCTCTTCTTTTTGTTGAAATTGCTATATGCACTGTTGCTTGTCGTGCTTATGGCAGTTGTTGCCACAAGCATAAGTGTTATATACGATTTCTCTGCCCCCGGGCAATTCTCGGGGCCTGACATATACAACCCATACCGTGGCATCGATACCGCGCATTGTTGGAAAAAGGCCAATTTTCACACCCATACACGTGTCGATGGTATTTTGAACGAGTGTAAATATTGGCCCGACCACGTATACGGGGTATATAAGAAATTGGACTATGACATTGTGACATTCTCCAACCACAACCAGTTGACAACGCATCCGTCTGACATGGCTCTGCAGGTTAATGTCTACGAGCATGGATATAACCTCTTCAAGTTCCATAAACTTGTCTTTGGCAGCAGCGGTGTGAACCGTTTCGACCATCTGCTGCCATTGCTCCCCTCGCAGATGCAGATGCAGTTCGACATGCTTGGCAAGGAGAGCGATATAATCCAGTTCAACCATCCCTTGCATACGCTTTCGGCTACCCGATGGGCTATGGAGAAACTGTGTGGCTATGATATCATGGAGATTGATTGCGAGGGCAGCACGGAGTGCGAGTATTGGGACTGGGCGCTGAGTGCAGGGCGTTACAGCTTCGGACTTGCCGGTGACGACCTGCATAACCCCGATGACAGCCACCGCGTGGCAAAGCGCTGCAGTTTCATCTGTTCGCCATCCGCAGCATATGCCCATGTGAGGGATGCGCTGCTTGGCGGTTGCTATTACTCCATGCGTGTGCCCGATTACGGCAAAGGGGATTGGGCGGTGAAGACTGCAAGGAACCACAGCATGCCCTTTGTAAAGGATATTGGTGTGAAGGGTGACACTGTGTATGTCTCCTTGTCGCACGTTGCCGACAGTATAAAGGTCTTTGGACAGGGACATGCGACACTGGCGTTTGTCACGGATAGCGATTATGCTGCCTATGAGATGAAGAGCGAAGACGCGTATGCGCGTTTCACGGTCTATTTCCCCACAGGCGAGGTGCTTTTTTCGAACCCCTTCGCGCGCTACGATTCTGCTTTGGCCTCTACACCGGTTAGGGAGGGGCTGCATTGTGTGAACATCCCGTTGACGGTGCTTTACAACGCACTGCTCCTTGCTTTGATGGTGCTGCTTGTGTTTATTTTTTACAGGAATATAATAAAACGATGAATAGAATGCTTGGAACAATAAAGGAGAAACTTGGTCTCTCTGCTTTGAAGAGAAAGTGGAACATGCACATGCAAAAGCCGCAGGGCATAATGAAGGCCTGCGCCATCTTGAGCATATACACAATGGTGGTGTTCAATATACCGGCTTTTGCTCTTGTGGCAAATGAGGTGGAGTGTAACTGGAACGGAGCGCTCATCTTCCTGAGTGTGGCACTGCTCATGCTTGTCCTCAATTATCTGTTCAGCTATCTGCTGCTGTGGCTGTGTCGTGGAGTAGGCAAGGCCATAATCGCGCTCTCCTTTGTGCTCAATGCCGTCTGCCTCTATTCTATCCACACATTCAAGGCATATATAACAGAACCCACCATTGCCAATGTGTTCAACACAAACACGGCAGAGGCATCGGGCTTCTTCTCGCTCTCTGTTGTCATTTATGTGCTACTGCTTGCAGTGTTGCCAAGCATATACCTGTTTGCAAAGAAGGTGTGCTATTCAAAATTCCGCAATCTGCTTCTCAATCTCTTGGCATCGCTGCTTGTCATTGCCCTGGTGTTGCTTGCCAATGTGCGCAATGTGCTGTGGGTCGACAAGAACTCGACGCTGCTTGGCGGGCGCATCATGCCATGGTCCTATGTGGTGAATACAGTGCGCCATTTCAATATGAAGGCGCAGGAGAACAAAAAGGAGATTCCCTTGCCCGATGCCGTCATAACTACCGACAGCAAGGATGTTTGCGTGCTCATCATAGGCGAATCGGCACGCAGGGAGAACTTTTCGTTGTACGGATATCATCGCGAGACAAACCCATTGCTTGCCGGTGACAGCGTTACGGCATATATTGCCGATTCCGAGGATGTATCTACCATTGGCGGTGTAAAGGCCATACTCGACCACAAGAAGACCGACGAATTGTATGAGATACTCCCCAATTACATGTTCCGCAACGGTGTGGATGTGGTGTGGCGCACAGCCAATTGGGGGCAGCCGCCATTGCACATAGACAAGTATATCGACCATAACGGGCTTGCCGACAAATATCCCGGTGCCGACCGCAAGTACGATGGAGTGCTCATTGCCGGCTTGGCCGATGAGATTCGTGAAAGCGACAAGGACAAACTGCTTATTGTGCTGCACTGCAGCACGAGTCATGGTCCCAAGTATTTCGACAAATATCCGGCCGAGTTCAACCGCTTTACACCCGTGTGCACCAATGTAGAGGTCTCTTCGGCCGACAAGGAGGGGCTTGTGAATGCCTATGACAATACAATCCTTTATACCGATTACCTTGTACACTCGGTCATTGAGACGCTGCGGCAGGTGAGCGACCGTCGTTGTTGCATGATATATGTGTCGGACCATGGCGAGTCACTTGGCGAGAACGACCTCTTCATGCATGGTACCATGCCCCGTAGCCTTGCGCCAAGGCAACAGTTCGAGATACCGTTCATAGTTTGGGAGAACGACAGCGCTACAAGGACAAAGGAACTTGAGAACGTGCGACAGTTCTATGTCTTCCATAGCGTTATGAACTGGTTCGGCATGCAAGGCCCCGTGTATAACGAGGAGATGAATCTCTTTGAACCGGTGGATTGATGCCTTGCAGTGTCAATCCCGAGGGTGATATGTGAACCTATCGTTGAATAGGTATATATATCTTTATGATGTTACAACCGAATTTCTCCGGTGGAATGAATTTTATATTTTTCATTATTTCATTTGTCATGTAGAATATCTCTTTTGCACCAATGAACTCAGCCATTATCATTTTGTACGTGAATGTTACTCCTACAATTTCTCCCGGGCCACTTATGTTTATATGAATTGTAAACCCTGTTTCATTCAGGGAGTTTTTTGCAATTGCTCTTATTTTGTTAATGGCTTCTTCAACAGTGCTGTCGTTTAAAAAATCGTCAACCGCATAGTTATATTCAATTGCCCCAAGTTTTCCGTCGGGCTTTATTGAATCATTGCACAACTCAATTACATAAGCCCTCATTACTGAATTTTTATAGTTGTTGAAACAGATGGTCTTTCCATTATATTCAACATACTCATATGTGTCGCAACTATCATTTGCTATTGTACAATAAGTGTTGCTTGCATAACCCGAAATGGTGTATTGTAACAATAAAAGCAGAAGTATAAATCCTTTTCTAATCATAATTATTTGAATTTTAGAGGTATGCCTAAAATGTTGAACAAATCTATTCAGTTATAGTTGAAATCGTCCTTGAAGTTCGAAGAGTATTTTGGGTAATCCTTGTATCGTTCTTTGAAACCTTCGATCTGATTGGGTACTTCTTCCAAAAATCTATTTATGTCTATTGTGTCATTGGCTTCACTTGTAAAACTTTTATCCATAAAATCACTGAACTTATTATCTTCATCCCAAGTGGTGGAGATTGCGCGCCCTTTTCCTGTGTGCCTGAAGTACATATCCTTGACGACATGCTATTGTTTGGGAAAACGACAGTGCTACAAGGACAAAGGAACTTTCACGTGTCGAGCAGTTCCATGTGTTCCATAGCGTGATGAACTGGCTAGGCATGGAAAGTCCCATATAAAATGAGGAGAGGAATGTCTTTGAACCGGTGGAGTGATGCAGGTGGTGTTAATCTAAAGGTGTATGCACGAAGCTATCGTTTTGTTGGTATGCATATCTTGATGATGTTGCAACCAAAATTCTCCGGTGGAATGAATTTTATATTCTTCATTATCTCGTTCGTTATTTCGAATATATCTTTTGCACTAATCAGTTCCTTCTGTTTTGTATAATAAAGGAAACTCACTCTAACAAGTTCTCCCGAACCGTTTATGGATACATTGACATCCGCAAATCTTTTGCCATAATCATCAACAATTGCTCTTATTTCGTTAATAGTTTCTTTTACAGTGCTCTCTCTTAGAAAATCCTCAACTGCATAGTTGTATTCAATTGCCCCAAGTTTCCCGTCGGGCTTTATTGAATCATTGCACAACTCAATTACATAAGCCCTCATTACTGAATTTTTATAGTTCCTGAAACAGATGGTCTTTCCATTATATTCAACATACTCATATGTGTAGATGCTGTCATTCTCTTCTGTGTAAAAAGAGTTGTTTGCATAGCCATAAATGGTGTATTGCAATAATAAAAGCAGAAGTATAAATCCTTTTCTAATCATAATTATTTGAATTTTAGAGGTATGCCTAAAATGTTGAACAAATCTATCCAGTTGTAGTTGAAATCGTCCTTGAAGTTCGAAGAGTATTTTGGGTAATTCTTGTATCGTTCTTTGAAACCTTCAATCTGATTGGGTACTTCTTCCAAAAATCTATTTATGTCTATAGTGTCATTGGTTTCACTTGTAAAACTATTCTTCATAAAATCACTGAACTTATTATCTTCATCCCAAGTGGTGGAAATTGCGTGTCCTGCTCCAATGTGTTTGAAGTACATGTCTTTGGCTACATGCTCTTGAAATTCGGCATTCGAGTAGCCTAATATACCTAAATAATCCTGTACGGCATGCATTGCTTCTGCAAATAGTGTTTCATAATTGACATGCTTGCTGTCCAATGTGATTTTGTTTGCATTGTATATTCCGTTTCTGTAGGTACTGACACTGTCTTTATCGAGTGTGTGCAGTTCATCTCCTACTCTGATTTCAGTTCCTAATTCATTCAATACATTCTGCACTCCTTTGGGTAATTGGGTTTTTAGTTCATTTACTTGATGTGTGTATCTGCCTTTTGTGGGTAAATAAAGTAATTTTAATGTATTGTTACTCTGTGTTGTGTCATTAATTTCAGCAGTGTTGTTGTCTGCGCTTCTATTGTGTGCGGTGTTTGTACTCAATGTTGAACCCGGGTGGGCATTTGCTCTTGTGCTGTCAATTTTCAGGCTGTCATTTGCTGCCGGTGCAACCTTGGTATCATGTACAGGTTTAGGTTCGTTTGCTTGTGGCTTCGGGTTAAACAAACCGCTAAAAATATTCTTTTGCTCCGGGTTGTAGTTTGTAAACGGCGTTCCCGATTTACCGTCATTGAAGCCCGGTACTTTCAGTGTCTGTTTATCCTGTTGCTCTTTGGGAGCCTTGCTTTCGTTAGATGCAACTCCCGAATTGAGTATACCGGTTGTCTTGTCTTCAAAAAATACACTTTGTTTTGGTTTCTCTTCGTTTAGCAGTACATATGTTGTCTCATCTTTCTCTCCTAATCTTTTGGGGAAAAGTGATATTAATGCACTGCGCTTCTTTTTTGCTTGTTCAATTTCCTTTGGATTGCTCGAAAGGAAAAATTCTTGATAATTATTTTTCATGTGTAATAATGCTTTTTACAGCAAAATTACTTTGACAATGAAAAACAAGGTTGTTGAAATGCCACTTTCTCTTTTTCACTGCTAATATACACAAAACAGGTGCCTTTGTCAATAGAAAACGGCAATTAATTTATTCCCAATGCCGTTGTTTTGTTGTTTTGTACATGGCGGCATTTTGTGTTCTCTCGCCTTTTTGTTACCTTTGTAGCTTAAAAAGAATGAAATATGCATTGAAAATCACAGAATTATTGATATTTTTGCAAATAATTATAAATTTAAATGCTTATGAGAAAATTTACATCATTACTGCTGTTGTTCGTGATTACAATGACAACCTCTGTTCAGGCACAAGGATCGGCCGATGAACAGCCACTTGAAATTGTAGGGATTACACCGGCTCAGGGCGAAGTTGAGTCTTTGGGCGAAATTGTCATTACTTTCAATCAGCCCGTTAGTCCTAATGGAAGAACGTTGTATGTTGAACCTGTGTACGGGTATGTGGCATTCAAGTATGTCGAAGATTCCGAACTCTCTTCCAATCAGTTGAAGTTCGTTGCTGATGCCCCTGTTACAATGTTGGGCAAATGCCTTTTGAGAGGTTATGATATAAATGTCAAGTATGGCGATTCCAAAACAAAGAATTTCTCGGGAACCGATTTTACATGGACTATTGTGGAGACTGTTACCGGTATAGAGAATGTAGCCGGAGAGGTTGCCGGTGAAGAGATTTATGATATTACAGGTCGCCGTGTCGAGGCTATCACCAAAAGCGGTATTTATATTGTAAATGGCAAAAAGAAACTCATAAAGTAATTTTTGTGTACATGATAGAATTCCTCGGGGTCACTTCACATGGCTCCGGGGAATTTTGTTTATAGAGTATTTTTATGTATCTTCGCACATTATAGGGATTATACAATGAAAAAATATAATTTCAATGCTGGGCCGTCAATGCTGCCGCGTGAGGTGGTAGAGCAGACCGCGGCCGCAGTGCTCGATTACAACGGCACAGGGTTGTCGCTTATGGAACTGAGCCACCGCTCGGCCGAGTTCAAACCTATACTCGACGAGGCTTGTGCGCTGCTCAAGGAACTGCTCGATGTGCCTGCGGGTTACGAGGTGCTTTTCCTTGGCGGTGGTGCAAGCATACACTTCTGCATGGTACCGTTCAATTTCCTTGGCAAAAAGGCTGCATATCTGAATACCGGCACCTGGGCCTCAAAGGCAATGAAAGAGGCGCGGCTCTTTGGTGAGGTGGTCGAGGTTGCATCGTCGGCCGACAAGGCTTTCTGCTATATTCCAAAGGATTTTACAGTGCCGGTTGATGCCGATTATCTGCATGTGACATCCAATAATACCATATACGGAACTCAGCTGCGCCGGGATATCGATTCGCCAGTGCCGCTCATTGCCGACATGTCGTCCGACATTCTCTCGCGCCCGGTGGATGTATCAAAGTATAACTGCATATATGGCGGTGCGCAGAAGAACCTTGCACAGTCGGGGCTTTCGTTCGTTATAGTAAAGGAGAGTGCGCTCGGCAATGTGGAGCGTGCAATCCCCTCAATACTCGACTACCGCGTGCACATAGCAAACGGTTCGCTTTTCAATACACCGCCAACATTGCCCATCTACACAGCGCTGTGCAACCTGCGTTGGGTGAAGGAGCAGGGTGGTGTCGTGGAGATGGAGCGCCGTGCAAAGGAGCGCGCACTTGTGCTCTACGATGAGATTGACCGTAACCCGCTGTTCTGCGGCACGGCAGCTGATGATGACCGCTCATATATGAACATCGATTTTGTGATGGCACCCGGTTACGAGGAGTTGGAGGATGCTTTTGCCGCTTTTGCCGCCGAGCGTGGCATAGTGGCCATTAAAGGACACCGCACGGTGGGCGGTTTCCGCGCATCGTGCTACAATGCCATGCCGCTTGAGGGCGCACAGGCGCTTGCCGCTTGCATGAAGGATTTTAAAAAGGAAATTGACAATGCTTGAAAACTGCTGATAGATTAAACGGATTTCTCTATTTGCCCGAAATGACTTTGTCATTCTGAACGCAGTGAAGAATCCTGAATATCAGGTAATAAATTTTATTAAGGATGCTTGCAGACGATATATACAAGACCATAGAGGAACAGGGCGAGGCCATATACACCGAGAAACGCAGCAAATTCCTTGCTTTTGCCATTCCTGTAACCACCATTGAGGAGGTGAAGGAGTGGGTTGAGGTGTACCAGAAAAAGTATTACGACGCGCGCCACGTCTGTTATGCCTACCGCCTTGGCGAGCGCGGCGACCAGGAACGCTCCAACGACAACGGCGAGCCATCGGGCACTGCGGGAAAGCCCATCCTTGGACAGATACACAGCAAGGAACTCACAAATGTGCTTGTTATTGTGGTGCGCTACTTCGGTGGTGTCAAACTGGGCACAAGCGGCCTCATAGTTGCTTATCGTGCCGCTGCGGCCGAGGCTCTTGAGGCTGTACCGCACATTGAAAAGACCATCAACGGCGAGATTGTGCTCCGTTTCTCATATCCTCTTTTGAACGATGTTCTACGCATTGTAAAGGAGGAAGAACCCAAGGTCGTGGAGCAGATTTTCGACAATGACTGCATGGTGCGCCTGTCGATGAGGCTCTCGCGACTGCCACGCCTCATTGAGCGCTATGAGAAGCTGGTGATTGCAAGTAGGAATGATTTGAAAATAGAGAAATTATAACATTTAAACTACCTCTATCCGCATTTTGTCATTCTGAGCAACGCGAAGAATCTTGGGAGATTCTTCCTCTCGTCGGTCGTCAGAATGACAAAACTTTAAGTTTTGTTATCGGCGAGTTCATTAGCGGCTGGTCGCACGAAATATGGATGAAAATTATGCCGTGCGGGTCGCTAATAAATGAACGAGCCAATGACATTGCAAATATAGAATGACAATATGACCCTTAATGCAATAACGCAATTTCAAAATGCACCCACAACAAGATTTTTTCGACATACTGCAAACCGTTACCGTTGACTGCAAGGACAACGGCGAATGCTTTACCGTGACCGACAGGGTTGCGGTGATTGAGCGCATGCTCGAAAAGACGGACTACAAACTCATCTCTCGTCAACCGCTTGCGCTGTTGTATGCCAAGCGCCCGTTGCGCGAGGGCGACCGCGTGCAGCTCATCTCTTCACACATCGATTGCGTCTATAGCCGCTGTTTTTGCGCCGACGAGGGCGACTGCCTGCGCGGAACATTCGACAACAGTTTTACAAATGCGGCCTTGCTGTGGAATATGCTTCACGACCGCCTCCCCGACAATGTTGTGGTTGCATTTACAGGCAACGAGGAGAGCGATTCGCAGGGCGCTGTTCAAACGGTTGTAGCACTGGGGCAGATGGGCTGCGAGGTTGCATCGGCGCTTGTGCTCGATGTCACCAACGAGGGGTGGGAGAGCGGCGCGCTCTTTACGTTGGAGAATGATTTGGGTATTGACATCCTCACCGGCTACAACATAATCTCTTCGCTCGAAGAGTATGACGGGCGCTTTGCCTTCAAGCACAATGCCTTGCCCGATGAGTCTTGGGGCTATGCTGAGTATGGCATTCCCTCCCTTACGCTCTGCGTGCCCGTGGGCGGCGAACTGCATGGCGATGCAGGTGTGTTGCTACGCAAATAGTAATGTGCTTCCTATGTTGGCAAGCCTCTTGTGCTAAAAAAGCCTCTTTTTATATAAAAAATAAAATATATAAATATTTTTTTGTGACTTATCGTTTTTTTTTTTTTCTTTGCATAAAATGTGTAAACTATGCATTTTTATATAACGTGATTATTTTTTTAACTAACCTAAACCAAAACAAGATGAAAAAACTTTTTACTTCTTTGTTTCTGTTGGGAATGATTGCTCCGTTCGGAGCATCGGCACAGCTTCAGTTGAAGTCCGAGGCACCTGCAAACCCCGACAATGAGCCTATTGAAGTGCATCCGGTTCCACATCCGCGCCAGTTGAAATGGCAAGAGACCGAGTTCTATGCTTTCTATCACTACGGTATGAACACCTACACCGGCCTGGAGTGGGGTAACGGTGACGAAGACCCAAAGCGTTTTGCTCCAACTGCAGCGCCCAACCCACGTCAGTGGCTCGAGGTTGCCAAGGCTGCCGGAATGCGTGGCGGTATTGCTGTCGTGAAGCACCACGACGGTTTCTGTCAGTGGCCAACCGAGACTACAACACACAATGTGACCAACTCGGGCAATGAGTATGGCCGCAATACCAACATTCCACGTGATTTTGCCGAGGCTGCAAGGGACTTGGGCATGAAGTATGGTTTCTATGTGTCGCCATGGGACCGCAACAGTGTACACTATGGTACTGACAAGTATGTGAAGGATGTCTTCCTCAAGCAGTGTGCCGAGCTTGCCGAGTATGGCACAGACCAGTTCGAGATGTGGTTCGACGGTGCAAACGGCGGTAGCGGTTACTATGGTGGCCGCAACACAACAGTGAGCGTTGACCGTGCAACATACTACGACGTTCCTAACCTCCGCGACTCAATCCACAAGGTATGCCCCGACTGCGTTATGTGGGGTGTAGGTGGCGAAGCTCGTTGGATTGGTAACGAGGCCGGCTGGGCAGGCGAGACAAACTGGTCGCCCGAGAACCGTGACTATGCAGGTGAGAACAACGGTATGTACGGAACAGAGACAGGTTGGTTCTGGCTCCCCGGCGAGAGCGACGCCAAGGCTACCAACAAGGGTTGGTTCTACCACGATGGCGAGAGCCCACTCTCTCCCGAGCGTCTCTTCCAGATGTACCTTGAGACAGTTGGCCGCAACGCGACACTTATCCTCAACATTCCTCCCAACAAGGCCGGTGTATTGCCCGACGCTTCAGTGAATGCACTCACGGGAATGGGTGACCTCATTCGTGCACGTCTCACAAACGACTTTGCAAAGGATGCAAAGGTCGAGGTTAGCGAGACACGCCAGGCAGGCGCAAACCGCAACTATGTTGCCACCAATATGACCGATGGCAACAAGGATACCTATTGGGCTACAAACGACGGTACTGTAGAGGCTACAATCACCCTCACATGGGACGAGGCCAAGACAATCCGTTACGTTGAGCTCATGGAGTACATCGCAAAGGGTCAGCGCGTGAAGAAATTCACTGTGGAGACAACACAGGATGGTGTCAACTGGACACGCCGTGCAACAGGTGTGCAGACAACAACCATCGGTTACAAGCGTATTATTCCTCTCAACAGCAGCACAGCCAACAGCTATGGCAATGGCTTTGATGTAATGGGTGTACGCATCACAATCGAGGACAGCCGCGCTTGTCCGCTAATCAGTAAAGTAAGCGTTTATTAATATTTAAATCTTTGGAATTATGAAATTGAAGAACATATTTGCGCTTGCTGCTTTGGCACTCCCAATGTTCGCTTCGGCGCAGACAGAGGTAACATTCGAGACACAGGACTACAAGTCAATAGGTGTCTATGATACATGGGAGGCATCTCCCTTCCGCACCGGTGCCCTCAAGGGTAACTATGCGGTTATCGATAACCACTTGACCTATGTCGACGACCAGTTGGGCGTGGCTCCCAACCCATCGTCAAAGATTCTTGCCATCCAGCGTTCACGCTTCGGTTCAAACACCTTTGGTGTACGCGTTGACCTCAATGAGACATTTGAACTCACTCCGACAGTGAAATATCTCCACGTTAAGGTATATCGTCCATACGGTGGCCGCGTGATGGTTGTAGGTTTGGGTAAGCGCACCGAGCGCAAGGACCAGTCGCCCGAGGCTGAGCAGTTCTGGGCAATGTCTACAATGAACATCGGTGCCGGCAAATGGCAGGACGTTGTCCTCCCAATCAAGGGTAACGGTGGCATTGACATCTACAGCCTTGTTGTTGTGCCCGACTGTGAGTCGCCACACAACTATACCGAGGATGCTATCTGCTATGTCGATGACATCAAGGTAAACGACGACCCTGCATCGGAGTTCGTTTATGGCTATTATCAGATTGCTTTTGGCGAAGACCAGCTTTATACACGCAACGACCGTTTCCTCTCTGCAGTCAAGTTGCAGGCTGACGGTGCTGCAACACAGGTGGTCAACTCACCGACATCTCCAAAGACTGTGTATGTTAACCAGACAAGCAAGCAGCTTCTTGCAAAGCCGGGTGAGACACTCACAGCAAGCATTGCCTACACCGGTAGCTGGATGCACGGATATGCTTACATCGACTTTGCAAACGACGGTAAGTTCCAGGCTACAGTGAACGATGATCTCAGCATTGCCCAGGGCAGTGACCTTGTTTCGTTCTCATTCTATGGTGGTGCCGACAATGAGAATGGTGTGAACAGTGCAGGTACACCTATCAGCGGCAATAACCGCAATACACTTGTAATGCCTTCGTTCACTTTGCCTGCCGACATGGCTCATGGTGTATACCGCATGCGTTACAAGGTAGACTGGAACTGCATTGACCCTGCAGGTTCTATCGATCAGTCAAACCCAATCCTTGGCAATGGTGGTGGTATCGTTGATGTAATGCTCAATGTACATGGCGACTACGCTTATGTAAACGATGCAAACCGCAACGGTAAGGTTGTTGCTGCCGAGAACGGAGCCGACCTTGTTACATACCAGACACCATTCGGTCAGGCGTTCAAAATCAAGATGGTTCCCGAGAACGGTTTCGAGTACAAGGGTGCAATCATCAAGTACGGTTACAACCTCAGCGGCGACAGCATTGTACATGACAATGTACAGTGGCAGAAGGTATTCTTCGAGCGTCAGCAGTTCGATGCCGAGGATTGCATTGTAATCCCGGCCGAGTATATGTGCGGTGATGTTGAGGTTGAGGGTCTCTTCATTGAGAAGGGTACATACGTTGAGCCTCAGATACCTACACGTTACGAGACTACTAAGGTTGAGAACGGCGAGTTCGTTGGCCAAATTCCCTGGTATACAATTCAGATTGGCCAGGATGGTTATGTACTTTCCGATAACGGCAATGCAAGCTACATTGCACTCGACAACACCGAACTCGACACCGAGAACCCTGCTCATTTGTGGTGCTTCACCGGTAACGAGGAGGTAGGCTACCAAATTTACAACAAGCAGGCCGGCGCAACAAAGGTGCTTGCAGCCCCAATACAGATGATGGGTTCAACCGGTGCCGGTTCATATCCTGTGTTGAAGGAGAAAGATAACCTCCCCGAGGGTTACACCGCTGTATGGCGCTTTATGGATTCACGTGATTTGGGTTCAACCGATGTAGCCTATGCATATATGTACGAGGATGGTTATATCTCAAACAAGGTGAACAACCGCGACAACAAGCTCGCTTTCTGGAATGGTGGCCAGGATGCCGGCTCTACATTGCGAATCCTTTATGTTGAGACAACAACAAGCATCGACGAACTGAATGTTGAAACCGGCGTAAATGCTGTCTATGACCTCCAGGGTCGTCGTTTGCAGGAGGCCGCAAAAGGTATCAACATCGTTGACGGCGAGAAGGTGTTTGTAAAGTAAGGCCTCACCCATAACCCTCTCCCAAGGAGAGGGAACAAAAAATGTTATTACTAAAATGTTTTATTCCCGGCAGTCGCGCGCGACTGCCGGGAATTTCTTTTATAATATACTCCCCGAACGTATCTTGTCATGTTGAGCGAACCAACGGTCGACGCCCGAAGGGGCTAAAGTCAAACCGAAACATCTATAAATAACGTGAGCTCGATATAAGAATTTATACTAAAAATTAGCGTATTTTGTCATTCCGAATCGAAGATCGACGCCCGTAGGGGCCAAAGTCAACCTTGTGTGAGGAATCTCATTATAAGCGGATTCAGAGATCCCTCGTCACTGCGTTCTGTCGGGATGACAGGTTCGCGATTTGATTTAGCTTATATCGAACACACGTTAAATATGTTTTTTATGCAAATATTCTGTAATAATTTTGTAATGCTATTTTCTTTTGTTTAAATTTGCCTGAAATAATGCGGTTTATATAATCGCTAATCTGTCATCCCGACAGAGCGTAGCGACGAGGGATCTCAAACCATCGCGAAATAAGAGATCTCTCACATACGTTCGAGATGACAGACAGCAGAATACTAACCTTAAAATTTAAATACCAATGAACACAATTGTTTCTCAGTTCAACATTCAGGGCAATGTTGTAGAAGTAGCTCCTTTGGGCAATGGTCTCATCAACACCACATATCGCGTGAAGACCGAGGGCACAGCTCCCGACTATGTGTTGCAGCACGTTAACAACGCAATCTTCCCCGATGTGGACATGCTCATGAACAACATCGTTGCTGTTACCGAGCACATCCATGGCAAGCTCGTTGCTGCCGGTGCCGATGACATCGAGCGCAAGGTGCTCAAGTTCGTTCCAACAAAGGAGGGGAAGTACTACTATTTCGATGGCGAGAAATATTGGCGTGTAATGGAGTTCATCCCCGATACAGTGGGTATGACAGCCGTTACTCCCGAGACATCATACATCGTGGGCGAGACATTCGGTAACTTCCAGGCTATGCTTGCCGATATCCCAGCCGAACTTGGCGAGACAATCAAGGACTTCCACAACATGGAGTTCCGCTTGCGCCAGTTGCGCGAGGCTGTTGCCGAGAACAAGGCAGGCCGCCTTGCCGAGGTACAGTGGCTCGTTGACGAGCTTGAGGCACGTGCCGAGGAGATGTGCAAGGGCGAGCGTCTGCACCGCGAGGGCAAGCTTGCAAAGCGCATCTGCCACTGCGATACAAAGGTCGACAACATCCTCTTCGACAAGGACGGTAACGTACTTTGCGTAATCGACCTCGATACAGTGATGCCAAACTTCATCTTCTCCGACTTCGGTGACTACTTGCGTTCGGCAGCCAACACCGGTAAGGAGGACGACCAGAACCTTGACAACGTGAACTTCAACATGGAAATCTTCAAGTCATTCACAAAGGGTTACTTGAAGTCAGCCGCTTCGTTCATCACACCGCTTGAGGTTGAGAACTTGCCATACGCTGCAGCATTGTTCCCATACATGCAGACAGTACGTTTCTTGGCCGACTACATCAACGGCGATACATACTACAAGATTCAGTATCCCGAGCACAACCTCGTCCGCTCAAAGGCACAGTTCAAACTGTTGCAGAGCGTTGAGGCACACCAGGCCGAGATGCAGGCATTCATTGCAGAGATTGTAAAGTAATAGAATTGCTTGAATAAGTATTATTGCGGTCTGCGCCAAGGCGCTGACCGCAATTTTTATGCGCGTAACCAACTGTCCCTCTTGTTGAAGAGGGACGAGCGACGTAGTCGCGGAGGGAGTTTAATATGCGCTTTGTCATACACGGTAGGGGCGGACCGGTGTGTCCGCCCTGTTTGTACCGGTATTGCTTTTTTTTGGGCAGACAGGTGTATCTGCTTATGATGTAGGTCGGCTAAGTAACTGTCCCTCTTGTTGAAGAGGGACGAGCGACGCAGTCGCGGAGGGAGTTCAATAATCGCGGAGGGAGTTCAAACAAGAACATTGCTACAAATTACATCTTACTGTCTCTCACCGTTTGTAACCCCTCCGCCTTCGGCACCTCCCCTAAAACAGTGGGAGGAATAAACTGTGCTTATGATGGGTCGGCTAAGTAATTGTCCCCCTGTCTTAGGGGGACGAGAAATTACGTGAGTAATTTCGGAGGGGGTCCTTAAATCGGCACAGTTGGCACAAGTTTTTACCTTTAATCGCACTTCGTGCGCTTGAACCTGCTTCCGCTCGGCATAGTAAAAGTAAACTTTTCCTCTGCTCTCGCTTACTCGTAGCTTTCAGCTTTCAGTTTTCCGATTTCCGCTTTCCACTTTCTACCGTAGGTAGAGTATTCTTCCACCTCTCGGCATACGAATCGAGAATGCCGCGAACCTTTTGCCCTATGATGGCATAGTCATCCTCTTTCAGGTTTGCAAGCGAAACACGTATGCTCCATTCGGGGCCGTCGAAACCGCCGCCGTTGAGCACCACAAGCGATGTCTCCGTTGCAAGGCGGAACACAACATCCAGCGGGCTGTGGTTCAGTCGCAACCAGTCCACGAAGTCTTCGCCATAGAAACGCTTGCCCCACACGGTGAGGTCAATCTCGGAGTAGTACCCGGCACGCAAAGGGTCGTCAACGAGCGTGAATCCCATATTCTCCCACAGCTTGGTGAGGCGCTTGTTTATTATATCCAGCATCGCCTGGCGGAAATTGTCGCCCTCGCGCCTGTCGATGATGGAGTAGAGCGCAAACAGCGTCATCTGCAGCTGCTGGGGCAGTGACAGGCCGGCTGTGTGGTTCAGCGCCACCTGGCGGCTGTCGGCAACCATGCGGTCAATGAAACGCATGTTCTCCACGTCGCTCCTTATGCTGCCGTAGCGCTGCTGCAGTTCGCCCTTGCGCTTGCGTGGCAGGCGTTTGAGCAGCGCATCGAATATGTTGTCGCGGTGCAGTGCAATAACCGCCGTGCGCCAGCCTGTAGCACCAAAATATTTCGAGAAGGAATAGACACACATCGTGTTGTGCGGCAGTCGTCCCATAAGCGACTGGAAACCGGGAACGAATGTTGCATATACATCGTCGGTCACAATCATAAGGTTCGGGTTCCAACGCTCAACGATGTCGACAAGTAGGTCTACCGTCCTCTCGTCCATCGCGTAGCTTGGCGGATTACTGGGATTAACGATGAACAGCGCCTTGTACTCCGGGTCGCGCAGTTTGTTGATGCCCTTTTCGCTGTATTGCCACAGGTGCAGCCCGTCGTCGCTCATGCGGCTTGCCGGAATCTCGGTCACCTTGTAGTTGTAGCGGTAGAGCTTGGGAATCTCAATGTATGGGGTGAACACAGGTGTCATCAGTGCAATCTGGTCGCCACGTTCAAGCAAGCGGTTCTGCTGCAGGCTGTCGAATATGTAGCACATTGCAGCCGTGCCGCCCTCGGTGGCAAAGAGGTCAATCTCGCCCTGTGGCGGACGGCCGTTGCACAGTTCTTGTGCTACGTAGTCATTAACGGCTATCTCGGTGTGTGGCAGTATGCGGTCGGGGACAGGATACTGGTTGCCCACTACGCCCTCGACCCATTCGTGGACGAGTGCATCGGCGTCCACCTTATGCTCGTCGAGCATGTAACGGTAGCATTTCTCCAGGAACTGTGCCCACTCCTCCTTTCTGTTCTCCTTGATGAACTGCTCAAAGCGCAAGGCAATGCCCTCCTTTTGCGGTATGCCGGCAATGCCCTCGGCGCGTTGCCAGTCGCGGCGGCACTCACTGATACCGAACCTGCCAAGCGCAAAGAATGCCTCGCGCGGCAGCGTGGCAACCCAGTTGGGATTTCCACGCCCGGCGTTCAACATTGTATGCATCATCTTGCGTATACTCTCATCGGCAAGCGCGATAAGACGGTCCTTCAGCTCAAAAGGGCTAATCTTCTCCATCTCCTTCTCAAAATTGCTCACCTCACTGTGGTCGTTCAAATAATGGCTCATAATATTTAAAGTTAAAGTTCTCTATTCTCTATATTTTTTGTATTTAAACAATATTTAGTTTTATAACTGTCCCTTTTTGTGAAGAGGGACGAGCGACATAGTCGCGGAGGGAGTTCAATAAATGCGAAGGAAGTTCAAACAAGAACATTGCTGCAAATACCATCTCCTACCCTCTGCGGGCTATTTATTGTCCCTCTTTGTGAAGAGGGACGAGCGACGTAGTCGCGGAGGGAGTTCAATAAATGCGGATGGAGTTCAAACAACAACATTGCTACAAATTCCATCTTACTGTCCCTCCCTGTTTGTAACCCCTCCGTCCTTCGGCACCTCCCCTAAAACAAGGGAGGAATATGCTGCGCTTGTAGGTCGGCTATGTTACTGTCCCTCTTTGTGAAGAGGGACGAGCGACGTAGTCGCGGAGGGAGTTCAATAATCGCGAAGGAAGTTCAAACAACAACCTTGCTACAAATTCCATCTTACTCTCCCTAACTGTTTGTAACCCCTCCGCCTTCGGCACCTCCCCTAAAACAGGGGAGGAATAAGCAATGCTTGTAGGTCACCTAAGTTACTGTCCCTCTTTGTGAAGAGGGACGAGCCGTTTACGGCGGAGGGAGTTTGTCACGCTACCATCAGCGTCAGGAATACGCCCCAAAGGATTAGCAACGTATTGCCGACTGCGTATGTAATAGTGTAACCCAGTGCCGGCGTTTCGCTGCCAAGGCTCTCCTGCAACGCGCCAATGGCGGCCGTGGTGGTACGTGCTCCGGCACAGCAGCCAAGTGCAATGGCAGGGTGAAACTTGAACCACTTTACTGCAACCCACACACCAAAGAGTAACGGCAACGCCGTGGCAACAATGCCGGCAATGAACAGCGATAGGCCAATCTCGCGGAAACCCTCGACAAAGCCCGGCCCTGCCGATATGCCAACAATGGCTATGAAGATGTTGAGCCCAAGATTGTTGAACACCCACAGTGCACCCTCGGGGATTGCGCCCATCGTGGGGTGGTGTGCGCGCCACCAACCGAACACCAGGCCGGCTATCAGTGCGCCGCCACTACTGCTAAGGCTCAACGGAATGCCGCCAATGTGCAACGTGAGTGTTCCAATCACCGCGCCAATGAAAATGCCAATCGACAGGAAAACTACATCGGTGCTGTTTGTAGCAGGGTCGGGGTAGCCAATCTCCTTTGCTGCAAGCATCACTTCAACTTTCTTGCCCACAAGCTCAATTACATCGCCTGTGTTCAGTTGTGTGTCGGCAAATACCGGGATGTTCACTCCCATACGCTTTATCTTCTGTATCACAACACCGTGCATATATGGCTGTCGGCGCAGCTCGCCAACCTTCTTTCCGCCGAATGTGATGTCGCGCTTGTGCGAGTGCCCGGCAATGGTAGTTTTCATCACCATCACAGGGAAGTCGAGCAGGGCAGTGTCATCAACCTCGCGGCCAATCCACTTCTCCTCGCCAATTGCGTATTCGTAGCGGCCGCTCAGCACCACCTCGTCGCCAATGTGCAGCACCTCGCGTGGCCTTACATCATCAATAATGCGCTTGCCCTTGCGTATGCGCTCTACGAACAGCCGCTTTCCCTGCCGCTCAAAGAATGATTCAAGTTCCTTCACGCGGCGTCCTTGCGCAAACCAGTCGTTCTCAATGGCATAGCTGCGGAACTCCACCATTCGCTTCGCGCCCACAATGCCCGGCTTCTCGCTGTCGTCGTTGCCCATCTGCTTCTCAAGCTCGCGGCATTTCGCCTTCAACTTGTCGACACCGCCAAGCAACTTCGGCGCCAGGCGCGCAAGAATCCACGCCGAACCCGCCGTGCCGAATATATATGTAACCGCGTATGCAACCGGTATTATGTTCAGCACTTTCTCCTGCTCATCGGCGGGCAATCCAAGTCCACGTATGGTATCGCCCGCAACGCCAATCACAGCGCTGATGGTCTGCGACCCCGAGAGTAATCCCGCAGCCTCGCCCACATTGTAGCCCATCACCAGGGAAATGCCCCAGGTAGATAGCAGAATGAATACACACATAACAACGGCAAAGAAAACCTGCGGCAAACCCTCCTTGCGCAATCCCGCAAAGAACTGCGGTCCCACCTTGTAGCCAATGGCAAAGAGGAACATAAGGAACGCCACCTGTTTCAGCGGCCCCGGCGTTGGAATATCCAGCTGCCCAACGAGCACACCCACCAACAGCACACTCGTCACAATACCCAGGCTGAAGCCCTTAACCTGTATCTTACCAATGAGAAAACCCAACCCCAGCGTCAAGTAAATCGCCAGCTCAGGATGCGCCCGCAAAAGATTAGTAAACCACTCCATAACAGTACAGTTTAATTTGAGAAGATAACACGGAGAAAAGGGGATTTGTTTTGGAGAGGTGTTGACCACACGTCTGGGGAATATGTGGTTGCTGTTTTTATGACAGTTGTGGATATAACAAACAAAATCTATTACTATGAAAAACACAGTAATTTAATATCTATTTAAAGTTTTTATTTATTTTTGCATTAATTATAATGTTGGTATTAATAAATACTACAAAGTATTATGAATGCAATAGATAAGTTGTATAAAGAATGGTTGTCACTGCAACCTGTTACAGAGGAAATACAGGCAAGAATTGACCTTAAATTTATGTTGGAATTCAACTACAATTCTAACCATATTGAGGGCAATACATTAACATATGGGCAAACAGAATTGCTTTTGTTTTTTGACAAGGTTGATGGCAATGCAAAGATGCAGGACCTTGAAGAAATGAAGGCTCATAATGTGTGTCTTAAAATGATGCAGACAGAAGCTGCAGACAAAGAACGTCCTTTGACTGAAGCTTTTATCCGTGAACTTCACAGAATGCTTTTGCGTGAAGACTATACAGTTTATAAAACGCATAAAGACGGAACACAAACATCTTATGTAATTCACGCAGGTATTTATAAGACCCGTCCTAATTCTGTAAAAACGGCAACAGGGGAGATTTTTGAATATGCTTCACCAAAAGAAACGCCTGCATTAATGACTTCTCTTGTGGAGTGGTATAATAACGCGGTTGAAGAAGGAAAAATGTCAATATTAGAACTTGCATCATTATTTCATTATCGCTATATACGAATTCACCCATTTGAGGATGGTAATGGTCGCATTGCTCGTTTACTCGTAAATTTCATCCTTTTGCGCGGAGGTTATCCAATGATTATTGTCAGAAGTAATGACAAGGACAATTATCTTAATGCATTGAATAGTAGTGATATCAATGTCGGGCTCGTTCCTTCTGATGGCGCAAATGCAGAACTTGAGCAAATACAACCATTTACTGAATATATGCAGATGTGTGTTGAACGCGCATTGACTATTCGTATAAAGGCTGCAAAAGGTGAAAACATTGAAGAAGATGATGATATTAAGAAAAGAATAGCTCTAATAAAGAAGCAAACGGCAAATAAAAAAATAGAAAAGAGTTCAGTTGGGATAAAAGAATGCCGTAATGCATTTATAGATTTAAGCAAATATTTTGAAGGGAAAATAAGTGAACTTAAATCGATGTTTGATAGCTATACCGTTTCCTGTGAACGTCCTAAGTTAATTGAGAAAGAGCCTTCAATAACAGAACTTTTTAGTTTAAAACCAAAGCCTAAAGAATATACAGTTCCTGATGTTTTTGAATCTGTAGTTGATTTGTATCGTAAAAAGAAGAGTCCTTCAAACTATTTTGAATTAACAGAAGAAGAGGTAATATTTAATTTCAAAAATTACCTTTATGCTGGAGACAATATTTTTAGTAAAGAATTTTCTATCAAGATAGAATTTTTGCCGAAAAATTGTTTGCTATCATCAAATATTAAGAGTGTGGGTAGTCTTGAAATTGGATATTCTGGGTCTGATGTAATCAAGTTAGGAAAACCGTATATAAATACGTTGTGCAATAAGATTTTAGATGAAATTGAAGGGGAAATAAAAGCGTCAAAATAACTATGCTATGGATAAAGAAAAATTGATAGACAAGATAAAGAATTTGCAAGGTCTTACTAATGATGAAAAAGCCGACCTTTTGGGGTTGTTGCGTTCACATAAAAAGTATGGTCTTGTGTGGGAAGAGAAACTCGAAGAGGTTGAAGAACGCTTGCGAGAGGAAATCCCGGTACTCACCGAGGTTAAGGAGCGTGCTATTATTTCGGATAGTGCCGATGCTCCCAATCACATACTTATTGAGGGCGACAACCTCGAAGCGCTTACCACTCTTTCTTATACACACGAAGGTGCTATTGATGTTATCTACATTGACCCACCTTACAATACCGGCAATAAGGACTTTATCTATAATGATAAATTTGTTGATGCCGAAGATGAATACCGTCATAGCAAATGGCTGTCGTTTATGAGCAAGCGACTTCGCATAGCAAAGAGGTTGCTTTCGGACAAAGGTGTTATCTTTATTTCTATTGATGAACATGAAGAAGCCAACTTAAAGTTACTCTGTGATGAGATTTTTTTAGAAAGAAATTTCATAGGTAGCATAACGTGGGAGTCTACTACACAACCAATAAATGCTGGTTCCGCAAAATTTCAACTTCAACAAAAAACGGAATTTCTACTGTGCTATGCTAAAGATAAGGCGAATAAGCCACCATTTATTCTGAAAAAAGATGAAAGCTCTTCATCTAATTATCCACATATGGGAACTCTTGGTAAATGCAGGTTGGAGGTTATTGAAAAATCTGATGCCGGGCAATATAAAAGAGAAACAATGAAATTCTCTATTTTAGGTCATTATCCAAGAGAAGGGAAACGATGGCAAATTGGAGAAGAAACTGCAAAATGGCTTATAGATAATAATAGAATAGAGGTTGTTAATGGGATTGTAAAGAAAGCGGTATACCCAGAAGATGAAGCAGATAAGGTAAAATACATTCCTTTTTGGTCTCATTTTACAGCGGAGAATGTAGGTTCCGCATTAAAAGCCAAAGAAGAACTTAATGATGTTATGGGTAAAGCGGTTGGTTTTGACACTGTAAAGCCAACAACTTTGATTTCTGCACTTTTAGAGCATTTTCATAAAGGGATTGTTATTCTCGACTTCTTCGCTGGCAGTGGTACAACATTACACGCAATAATGCAGTTGAATGCAGAGGACGGAGGCAAAAGAAAGTGTATTCTTGTTACAAATAACGAGAATGGCATTTGCGAGAATGTAACATATCTGCGTAATAAGAAAGTCATTGAGGGATATACCACACCAAAGGGCGAAGAGGTTGCGGGATTAACAAATAATACCCTCCGTTACTACCGCACAGAGTTCCTGCCACGCGAGCGTTCACCACGCAATATGCGTGCATTGGTTTCGCTTGCAACGGATTTGCTTTGCATTAAAGAGGATTTATACACTGAACAAAAACAGTTTGGTAAATATCCTACACATCCAAAGTTGATGCGTTATTTTGCCGATGATAATAAACAGATGCTTATTCTTTATAAAGAAGAGGCTGTTTCTTATATTGTGGAAGAGATTAAGAATATGGAGTTCAACGGTAAGTTGAAGATTTACATTTTCACTCCCGGCAGGTATCCTTTCAATGATGATTTCTTTGAAGTGCAGGACATAGTGGAGCTTGTGGCATTGCCGGCAGCAATTTATGATGCATATACAAGAGTGTTGCCCAAACGCAAAGAAAAGTATCTTGCACCCGAAAAAGAGGAAGAGACTGTACCACAGACATTGTTTAATGATAATGAGGAGGGCGAAGAATGAAAGAGTTAAAATATCAACAGAAAGCCGTTAAAGAGCTTGTAGAAAAGACAGTTGATTTGTTAAGGCTTAACGGCAATCGTCAGCAACTTATATTCAAGGCTCCCACAGGTGCAGGTAAAACAGTAATGGCAAGTGAAATGCTTGCTACTCTTGCCGAGGAGTTGCAGACACGCAGCGACTTGCCATTCCAGCACGTGGCTTATATATGGATTGCTCCAAATAAGTTGCACGAGCAGAGTTACTTCAAGATGAAGAACTTTTTCACTGAAACACGCCTTTTGCGTGCAGTAATGTATGATGAACTCGACCATTGCGACGGTGTTATTAAGCCCGGTGAAATTCTTTTTGTGAATTGGGCAAGTATAAACAGCGACAAAAATATTATGGTGCGCGACGGTGAGCAGAACCGCTCTTTGTTCAACATCACAGACAGAACAAAAGAGGATGGCACGCCCATTGTGATTATTATAGATGAGGAGCATCTTTTCTGGTCTAAAACAGCAGACAAGTCGAAAAAAGTGCTTGAACGCATAAATGCAAAAGTTGAAATTCGCATTTCGGCTACTCCTAAAACACAGTCATACAATGTGGTTAATGTGCCACGTCAGGTTGTTGTGCTGGAGGAGATGATAAAAGAGGGTGTTATCCTCAACCCCGATGTGGCAAAGGGCTACAACAGCGACGAGGAACTGAATTGCCACTTGATAAAGAATGCTCTTGAAAAGCGTAAACAGTTAGCCGATGCTTATCGCAGTTTAGGTGTAAACATAAATCCTCTTCTCTTGATACAGTTGCCGAATGATACTACGGAAACAATGTCAAGCGAAGATGAAACCATTGCCGAGCAGGTGCGTACTTATTTGAGAATGACACACGGAATTGACGAGGACAACGGTAAACTTGCAGTGTGGCTTTCTAATGAAAAATCCAATCTGCCCGGACTCGAAAAAGAGGATTGCTTGACCGAGGTGCTTCTGTTCAAACAGGCCATTGCTCTTGGCTGGGATTGTCCTCGTGCTGCGGTTTTGCTTATCTTCCGTAAATTGTCAAGTGAAGAATTTACAGTGCAGACTGTTGGTCGTATCTTGCGTATGCCCGAACAGAAGTTCTATACAAATCCTTTGTTGAATAAGGGATATGTATATACAAACATAAGCAAAGACCAAATTCAGATTGTTGCAGATGATATGGATTATCTGCACAAGTCGATGTTGCAGTCTGTTCGTCGCGAGGGTCTGCAAAATGTTGCTTTGCCGAGTTCTTATGAGGTGCGTTTAAGTGCCGACCGTAACCGTCTTGGCCCCGATTTCAAACGGGTTCTTATGAAGGTGTTTGAAGATGAGTGGCTGATGAATGTGCAGTTATCTCTATTCTCTATGTTTGATTTCTTGGAAGAAGAGGAGAACGGTGCATCGCCCGAAGTGGGAGAAGAGAGCATGGTTGCAAAAAACCGTCATACAGCACAAGCTCGCGGTATTCGTCTTGATGTGAAGAATGTGAATATTGATATTCCTACCGATGTATTCTTCCAAAATGATATTGGCACGGTTGATGTTGGAGAGAAGTTCAAGTATGCCCGTACAGCCGGAGAGGTAAACCGTGTATATGTTGATTTCTGCCGTTCTTTGCTTGGTAGTTTCGAGCGTTCACATAGTACCGATGTGTTGGCAAATTATCTTGTGGAGGCAATAGAAGATTTGTTTGAGATATTCGAGACCGATGCCAAAAAGGTTATTCTTTACCACACCAACAAGCCACAATTTACCAATATCATAACAAAGGCTCTTGCACGCTATCAAAAGAAGCTCGAAGAGCGACAGCATATTGCAAGACAGCGTGGCTTTGCCCAATATACTTGGGAGGTTCCCGAAGACAGATTGTATAAAGAAGAGACACACCGTGTTGTGGAGTCGGTAAAAGACCACGCTTTGATGCCTTTTATTGAGCTTTATTCAGTTTCTAATCCTGAACAGAGGTTCGTTTCTTTCCTGGAAAGCAACAGCCAATATATTGATTGGTGGTACAAGAATGGCGATGAGGGCAAGCAGCATTACTCGATACCTTATACAAGAAGTAACGGCGATAAGGCTCTTTTCTATGTGGATTTTGTTATTCGTGCTAAAAACGGGCAGGTATTCCTATTCGACACAAAGACAGAGGGTAGCGACCCCGAAGCACCGAACAAACATAATGCACTGATTGACTACATCAACAGTGATGAGAATAAACATTTGCAGTTGAAAGGCGGTATCATTATTGAGAAAAATGATAACTGGTATTACTCGCCATTCAAGATTGATGACACAACAGAAATTACAGGGTGGTCGGCTTTCTACCCGGTACAGTATAAATAATAAATTGAACAGCTATGCAGAAGGGGATTGACCAAAAGTTCGTTCATTATGGTATTCGCAAAGAGGACTTGGCTCTGATTGAAGCGATATGCGAAAAACACGAGATTGATTTCGATTGGTTGAGTGAAGAAATTTTGCGTACATATCACGGCAAGAAAGTTGATGTTATTGAGATGACGGATATTGAAACCGAGTCCATAATTAAAGCAGCCATACAAAAGATAAAGTAAGGAGGAGTGAGTTATGATTATAAAAAGAGTCCATATTTCAAATTATAAGACATATCTGTCTCTCGACCTTGATTTGTCTGTTGATGATGATCGCCCGATAATTCTTATAGGCGGTATGAACGGTGGTGGTAAGACTACCTTGTTTGAGGCTATATGTGGTGCCTTGTATGGTTTGAACATACGAACAAAAGAGGAGTTCGAGGAGCTGTTGAACAATGGTGCTGTAAATTCTGCAAAGCCTGAAATACAACTTGAAGTTACTTTTGTTGGTCGTGTGTTGGGGCAGGAACAGAAGTATGTTCTTCGTCGCACATACATTCTCAATCCGCAACAGAAGCCTGTTGAAAGTGTATATCTGAATATGCAGGGCAATACCTTCGTATATGGTTCGGCTACTCCTGCTGCCGAAAGAGCAAGGAACGAGCAACAAGTTAATAAAATCATAAAAGCAAACTTACCACAGGAGTTAAGCAAGTATTTCCTTTTCGATGCTATGCAGTCAAGCGAACTGCTTAAAAAGAATGTGTTCGCACAGATTATTAAGGATAACATCGAGAATGTTATGGGCTTTAAGAAATATCTTCAGCTCAAGCGTGCAGCGGAAAAATTGCAGCAAGATTGGGCACAGCAACGCCTTGAAGCGGAGAAAGAGGCTGAAGAGTATAACGAACTGTGCAAAAAGAAGGCCGAACTTGAAAAGGCTCTTGTCGCTTTTGAAGAGAGCCAAGACCGCTTGTATAAGTTTATCACATCTTCACAGGAAGATTACGACAGGGCGAAAAGCGGTGCAGAGAACTCTGCAAATGTACAGCGTAAAATAAACGAACTTATAGACAAACTTGAATCTGTAGCAAAGAAAGCACTTAACTACACAGAGGATGTCAGGGATTTTCTCGAGAATATTGAGGTCTCTGTTTTCTTGCCGAAGTTGGCATCTAACATTGCAAATGAAATTGAGAATATCCTGCGTATAAAGGAGGATTTGAAGAAGAACAGCGAAGCGGTTGTTTCTGTCGATACACTGAAAGATATTACAAGTAAGATTATATCGTACCTTAAAGGCCTCTCTTTGTGTTCTTATGATGTTGATGAAGATAATGTTGTTCAGCACGTAAAGGCTTTGCAGGAGGCAAACAAGGCTGTTGATAGTTACGATTTCTTGGACGAGGACGAATTGAATGCTTTACAAAATCTAATAAACACCTCTGCATCTAACCGTTTCGTTCCGTTAGACCGAACCCGTGAAGAACTTGAAGTTCTGTTGGCAAGTATTCCTAATTGGGAGATGCAGAAAAGTTCTTTGCAAGCATCGCTCGTCGGCGGTAATGAAACATTTATCAAGCAGTTTGAAGATGCAAAGAAAGAACTTGAACAAATCAAGCTCGATGAGGCGAAAACTATTGCAGAGGTTAAAAGACTTGAAAACCTCATACATCGCTATGATGTTCAGATACAGCAGGAGCCTGATGTTAAGTATGACACATTGGTTAAGCTCAAACCGTTCTTTGAAGAGGTTGCAAATAGTCTGTTGAAGAAGAAGAAAGCGCAGATTGAGACTGAAATGCAACAACAATTGAATGAACTCTTGATTTCATATAAAGGCTGCATTGCACGTGTTGAACTCTCTGAAAGCGTTGAGAATTTCAACATTAAGTTGTATCACAAAGCCGGTAATCTTATTTCGCTTAATCAACTCAATGCAGCTTCCAAACAGATATTCATTCAGGTTCTGTTGAAAGTTCTTCGCAATCTTGGAGATTACAATCCACCTGTTATGATTGACACTGTTATGGGTGTACTTGACAATGAGAGTCGCGATGCTCTTATGGAAGAGTATTTCCCACAGCTTGCAGAGCAGACAATCTTGCTTTGTACAACTTCTGAAATACGCAAAGAGTCTGATTATATAAAGCTCGAACCGTTCATTTCTAAAACATATACTCTTAAGCGTGATGTTGAATTGCAACGCACCACAGTTGAAGAGGGGTATTTTGGTGTTACCTTAAACGCATAAAGTTATGGCTATAAATTTCTATGGAGTAAAACAATCGGAAGGCATTTTAGATGAACTGAATGCTGTTAAGGAGAGCATCGAAAGCAGACTGAACTTGACAAAGACAGTCGGC
>JAZOOF010000044.1:0-28637 GCA_045654885.1 Bacteroidaceae bacterium | reverse complement strand
AGCGAACAGCCGGGCAAGCAGAGGAAACAGGACAAAATTTGTTTGAGCGGTGCATATACGCGATGCTGTTATTGCGTGAGAAGCGAGTTGTTTTGTCCCCGATGCTTGAACGAACAGCTGTTTGCGGCAAATAACAGCCGGCCGAGGGATGTCGCTTGCGACTCGCGAGCAGAAGGCTGTTATGACTGATTTTGCCGGTGACGGGCGCTTTGCTACTTTCGCGCCACGAAAGTAGATGAAAGAAAGACTTGAGAAAAATTAAAGTGAACAATTAAGGTTGGAGACTGCCGTGAAATGTAATGGTGAGCGAAAGCGATACCGACACTGTTTTTTGCGACCATTCCTCAATATCTTACTTTCATAATTTTTAATTTATATGCTTATCCACACTAAATTTCTACTGACCCATATTTAACTCTTTGAATGGTAATATAAACAAAGCGTGCCGCGTTATCGCAACGGGGCACGCTTTCTTCCCCTTACGGGGGTTCTGCTTTTTTTTGAAAATTGTATAACAATACAAAGGTAGTAGAAACTTTTTACGCTTGCAAATGTACTAGCCACTACTTGCTATATGGTGGTTTTCTAAATAAGAAGCATCACGGGACTATTACCTATAATTTCCATCACTCAAAATCAACACAGAAAACTGCGTACAATGGAATAGATTTAATATTGTTTCCAACACCAAAGTTTTTACCGGAGATACGATACGCAATCTTGCTTTGGTAGCTTTGTACAAACGAATTCATACTTATTGCTTTTACCCTGGCTCCTTTCTTGACTTCCACTGGTATAACATCAAGTTCATCTTGAATTACAAATTCAAGTTCAGCAGTGTTGTCGTTTTTCCAATATCGGAGTTCGAGCCCGTTTGACTTTAGAGCTTGACCTACATAGTTTTCCACCACAGAACCCAGGAATGTGTTGTCTGTATCTACCGCATTGAGCAACATCTGAACGGGCATTTGTGCCTTGGCATTCAGTAGACCAATATCCGATACATATATCTTAAAATCACTATCATCCTCATAGGCTGTCAAAGGGATATAGCCGTGACTGACCAACCGACACTTCAAGACAATCCCGGACAAGATGAGCCAATTTATAGCTTCGCCAAAGATTTTAGCAGTACCACCTTTCTTGGCCAGTTTGTATTGGAATTTTTTATTTTCCTTTGCTAACTGAGCAGGTATGGAGTTCCAACATGCACGAATCTTTACGGCTGTTGCAGGGCTGGCATATTTGCTCATATCGGCATCATAGCCATTCAATATTGCTTGCTGAACAGCACGGCACTCAACGTAGCTATGGGTATCTACAAACTTTTTGACACATTCGGGCATTCCTCCTACAACAAGATATTTCTGATACAAATCGAGTGCCATTTTGTGCACGGATTCCGGCATAGCTTCATCTGTGATGTAATGTTCTCGAATTTTTGAGGCCAACACGTGGTTATCTGTCGCCCAAAGAAATTCCTCGAAATCCATAGGGTACAGTGTCAACTCGTCAACTTTTCCAACCGGGAATGAGAATTCTTCTTCAGCTTCGTTCCTTACAACAGAATTATCTTCAAAATCTTTTTCATTAGCGCCTTCACCTCTGTTTACAGCAACTCCCAAAAGACTGCCGGCTGCGACTATATCATATTGCGGATATTCTTCCTGGAAATATTTTAGGGCAAGAAGTGCACGCTTGCAATCCTGAATCTCATCCAGGATTATCAGAGTCTCATGTGGGGTGATTCTAATATTATATAAAGATTCAAGATATGCAATAATCTCTAAAGGATTTATGTTCTCCTTCAAAAAATTTCTCACATCGGGGACAAGGTCCAAACTCACACGCACATAATTGTTGTAATGTTCTTTTCCAAACTCTTCTAATGTATAAGATTTACCAACCTGCCGGGCACCTTGAAGAACCAATGGCTTGTGATTGGCATTGTTCTTCCAAGCAATAAGTTTTTCTGTAATTTTTCTTTTCATATCAACAAGAACAATAATAGCATCACAAAAGTAACAATAACTATGAAAAAATCAAAGTTTATTATATTATTTAATAGTTTTAAAACACAAACAGGGTTACAACAAAAGAAAAACAGCTTTTCAAGGTATAGTTAAACAGAAGGCTCCGGTCGACTATCCAAGTTACAAACAAAGCGTGCCGCGTTATCGCAACGGGCACGCTTTCTTCCCCTTACGGGGGTTCTGCTTTTTTTTGAAATTTGTATAACAATGCAAAGGTAGTAGAATAATTTTGCAAGCACAAGCTGCTTAGCTGTTTCTTGCTAACAGAAGGTAAAATCAGTTAAAGTTAAGATATTTGAGAATGACTATTTTTAAGCAATTCATACACATATGAGGGACTTTGTATATACAATTCACCATCAACATCCAACAATTGCCGGTACACATTTGAACTGTATACGAGTTTCAAAGCCTCATTCACTCCAATATTGTTATCCTCAATAAGATATTCTGTCAATCTGTCAACAATGTACGCAATCAAAAAATCTCTTTTAACTTGTGCTGTCATAATCGCTTCAAATATTTAATAGCTTTTTCAGTTCCAAAAAAATATTGATTATTAAGTTTTTTGTAATCCAATTCTTTACTTAGCTCATCAATTGTGAGAGTTCCCTCCTCGTATCGCCCCAACAGATATGCCACACCATCATCTGCTATTGGTCCAATAACTATATCATAATCATGAGAGAATTGAATATGGCGGTTTCTGTTTTTGAATATAAACTCGGCCCATGATGGTGATGGTGAACTAAATGTCAGCACTTGTAAATCAACGGATTGCAAAATATTTTCATCAAATTCATATTCTTGAATAACAGGATAACCGCCAAATAGACGGGACTTTTTAGCCGCAAGTTCTTCGGCCTGCGAACGTATAGCAGTCAAATAGAAACCTTGTCCAAAATCTTTATATTTATTGGACTTGCTCAAGTCAATAACATTGAAATCAATATTTGTACCGTGGTATAAAATCATTTTAGTGTACCTCCATTATTTTTACAGCAAATAATCAAATCGTCAACAGCATCATCAATGGACTGCAAGTGTTCGACATCATAAAATTCTACAAGGAAATGAATTCCTTTGAATGTATCAAGATATTCAAAAGCCGCACGGACCGACAATTTGAATCGCTTTGCAAAAGCTCTGATACAGGCGTTGATATATGGTATTTTGTATTTGTTTTCCATAAATGAACTTATAAAGAACCATTGCGAAGATAAAAAATATTTATAACATAAATAACACTTTGATATTATTTTTGTTGATGCAAGAATTAAACCATCATAATTATCTGTGTTTTATATCGAGTTCATTGAGTTAATCAATACATTAACAAAGCGTGCCGCGTTATCGCAACGGGGCACGCTCTCTTCCCCTTACGGGGGTTCTGCTTTTTTTTTGAAAATTGTATAACAATGCAAAGGTAGTAGAAACTTTTTACGCTTGCAAACATTTTAGCCGTTTTTTGCTATAATAAAAACTGTAAAAAAGCGACACCTGTAATGTTTACGTTGCAAAAGTACAATCTACAGCAAGGAATAAGGTTGTTGTTTTGCCACTTTATAGAAAACCGGCTGAATAACTTTTTAATCTAAAACGGCATTAGTATTGATAATTATCACTAACTTTGCAGTAATAAGAAATACTATGGCAATGAAAATTTCAATAATTACAGCAACATACAATAGTGCGTTGACGGTAAAGGACACTTTTGATTCTGTACTTTCCCAAACATATGAGGACATTGAGTACATTGTGGTGGATGGTCTCTCAAAGGACAATACCGTTGACATTATTAAGGAATATGAGCCAAGGTTCAACGGACGCATGCGTTGGGTGAGCGAAAAAGACAAGGGATTGTATGATGCCATGAACAAAGGCATTGCAATGGCAACCGGTGATGTGGTTGGCATTTTGAACAGTGACGATTTCTACACTTCGGATGATATCCTTGAAACCATTGCAGTGACAATGAGTGACAACAACATTGACGCCGTATATGGTGATATACATTTTGTAAATGATGACAACTTGAAGAAATGTGTACGATATTACTCCTCGGCAATATTCAAACGCTCACTTATGCGAATTGGATTGATGCCGGCACATCCTTCTTTCTACTGCCGACGTGATGTATATACCAGGTATGGTGCTTTCGATACAAGTTACAAAATTGGTGCCGATTTTGAGAGTCTATTGCGCTACATATACATAAACCGTATATCAACAAAATACATTAAAAAGGATTTCGTTACAATGCGTACGGGTGGTGCATCGACCAATGGTTTCAAAAGCCGTTGGCAAATAATGAAAGACCATTTGAGGGCTATGAAGAAACATGGTATAAAATCGAATATGTTTGTGTTGGCTCTACGTTATCCTTATAAAGTGTATGAGCTGATTGTTTCAAAAATAAGACGATAATTTTATAAAATTTCAGATAGATGGACCGATGCGGAAACTGTTTTTTTGAATTGTTACGTAGTGCTATTTGGGATAAGATTCCTGAATTGGGCTTTGTGCCTACTGAAAAGGAGTGGAACGATATATATACGATATCAAAAGAACAGACTGTAACCGGAATATTGCTTGATGCGATATCCAAATTGCCGGCCACACACAAACCGCCCAGAAGACTTGTTTTAGAATGGATTGCAGTCCAGAAGTTCATTGAGAAAAGCAACATTTCAATGAACAAAGAGTTGAAACATTTATACAACGAGCTCAGCAAGGAGGGTATTTGCACATATTTGCTCAAAGGGCAAGGAATTGCCCAGCTATACCCCATCCCGCAGCACCGTGTTTGCGGTGACATTGACCTGTATTTTGACGCGGATGATTTTAAAAAAGCCATTGAGTTCTTTGCATCACAAGGTTGCGTTATAGAAGACAGCCAGGGCTCACCCCATGCCGAAACCGATTACAACGGAATAAAAATTGAACTGCACAGGAAAAGTGCCACATTTTACAACGATAAGTTGCAAAAGAGATACAATGAAATAAGCTTGGATGTCATAGGCAACACAAGGGAGACTGTATTGATTGAGGAGAGTGAGATAAATGTTTTTCCACCGGCCTTGAATGCCTTGCAACTTTTGTCACACATGCTAAGGCACATACTGTTTTCGGGCTTGGGACTGCGCCAGATATGCGATTGGGTTCTCTTCATCCACAAGCATCAAAAAGATATTGACAGGGAACAGTTCATCTCCTACATGAAGGAATTGCAACTGTTTGCCACTTACAGGGCCATAACGGCAATGGCAATAGACTATCTGGGACTGCCCGAGGAGTGCGCAATATGTGACATTGATAAAAATGACAGAAAAATGGCTAAAAAAATAATGTCACTTATAATGGAATACGGCAATTTCGGCCATTACGGTGAGCATACTTCTACAAGGACAAAGCTTGAGTACCTGAAAGCGTATATATGGAAAGTAAAGAACTGTTTCCGTTTCAGAAAACTATCTGCCGAAGCTTGGAGTTATCCAATTTGGCAACTTCACTCGGCATTTAAAATCATATGCAAGTAATAATGGAACTACCTGTGTACGAAAAAGGCTCTATAATAAAAAGAATCGTTCTCCTCTCTCTATTGCTCATATCGACAATGAGCATAAAGGCGCAGACATTAACCACACGCTACGAGGCTTGCGGTGCATATGGCAACGGCACGTATGCCCCGTTCTGGCACATGGCAAACAGGCAGGGACTGGGGAGCGAAAAGACGGGGATGGGATATGCCCGCATTGGAGCACAGGGCAACCACCCTTTCAAAAAAAGCGGCATAACACTGGATTGGGGTGCAGACATTGTGGGCGGAATGAACATGACATCGGCCGTGTTTGTGCAACAGGCTTACGTGGAGTGCAGCTGGAGAAAGCTGAGGCTTTCGGTGGGGCAAAAGGAGCGTTGGGGCGAACTGGTGAACCACCGTCTGTCGACAGGTTCATTGGTTGAGAGCGGCAATGCACGTCCAATACCCCAAGTGCGCCTTGAGTTGCGCGATTATTGGAACATACCGGGAACAAACGGGTGGCTTGCTATAAAAGGTCACCTTGCATACGGGCGTTTTACAGACGGTGGATGGCAAGAGCGTTTTGTAGCAAAAGACAAACAGCACGCAACAGGTGTGCTATACCACTCGAAAGAGGGTTTGATGCGATTCGGTAACACGGAAAAGTTTCCGTTGACAGCAGAGATTGGCATTCACATGGTAACGCAGTTCGGTGGTACAATATACAACAGGTTAGGTGCCGGGAACACAGTACATGCACCGGGGAGACTAAAAGATTACTTCTTGGCATTGATACCGTTGAAAGGTGATGAACAATATGTTGGACCCGACCAGGCAAATGTTGCAGGCAATGTTTTGGGAAGTTGGAAAGGGGCTATCACGTGGAACGTGAAAGAGTGGATGTTGAGACTATATTATGACCACGTCTTTGAAGACCACTCCCAGATGTTCTGGGAATATGGTTTGTGGACCGAACAGCTTGTAGGCATGGAATTGAACCTTAAGAAATTCAAATGGATAAAGAGTGCCACTATTGAATACTTTAACCTGAAAAACCAGAGTGGGCCAATATACCACGACAGCAACTCCATCTTCCCCGACCAGATAAGTTGCGTAGACAACAACTACTGGCACCACACCTATGGCGGATGGTTCAATTATGGACAAATGATTGGTACGCCACTTTGTACATCGCCAATATATAACAAAAACCATACTCTTGGTATATACAACACTCGCGTTGAGGCATTCCACTTTGGTATTGAGGGTGATGCTGTGGATTGGTTGGGATACCGAGTACTCTACACCCGCAGCAACAACTGGGGCACATATGGCAAGCCATTCAAGGATATAAAGATTAACCGTTCGGCAATGGTGGAACTCACATTCAAGCCACAAGCGATGAGGGGTTGGAGCGTTGCGGCATCGTTTGCACTCGACCGTGGCGACCTCTATGGCAATAACTTTGGCGGCCTGCTAACCGTTAAAGGAGAGAACTTATTCAACATTGGCAAAGAAGAGAAGAGATGAGAAAGGTTTTATACATAATACTCAGCGCTGCGCTACTGGCATCGTGCCAAAAGGCCGATGACAATGGTGACCTTGGGGGTTTTTGGAAACTGCTGCAAATTGAAGAGCTGAAAAATGACACCATCATTGACAAAAGGGAGGAGAGTTGTTTTTGGGCAATACAGTTGAGAATGATTACTGCGAACAGGAATGGAGGTGTGATTGGCAAGGGACGTTTCCAGCACACAGGCGACTCCCTCTTTGTGCAGATGATACAGAAACCGGGCAATGGCAAGGTTGTGGGGTTATACAGCCCCGAGAACGAACGATTCTGCGTGAACAGGCTCACAAACAAAAGCATGGTACTGCAGTCCGATTCCGTAATACTTACATTCCACAAATTCTAACGACAATGAATCTTGAACTATTCCTTGCCCGCAGGCTATACAGTACACGTGACGGCAAACGGCATATATCGCGCCCGGCTGTCACCATAGCACAATGGGGGGTTACCATTGGTACAATTGTCATGTTCCTTTCGATATGCATTATTGTGGGGTTCAAGAACCAGGTGCGCGACAAGGTTGTGGGTTTTGGCGGGCACATACAGATTCAGAACCATGACACGCGGAGCGAAAGCGGTTCGCCGGTAACGGCCGACACGCTACTTATTCAGTCCCTGCGCGCTACAGAGGGCATAAAGCACATACAGCAATATGCACAGACGGCGGGTATTATACTGGCCGGCGGGGAGTACGAGGGCATTATACTGAAAGGTGTGGACAGCGACTATGACCTATCGTTCTTTGACGAGAGCATTGTTGATGGTGAAATGCCCGTATTCACAGGCGAGACAGCATCGAATGCCATTGTAATATCAAGGATAACGGCAAACAGGCTTAACCTGAAGAGCGGCGACAAGGTAAACATCTATTTTATGCAGGAGGGCATCAGAGCCCGCAAGATGAGAGTGGCGGCAATATATGAGACGCACCTCAGCGAGTTCGACAACGTGATGGCACTGACAGACATATACACCACGCGCAGGCTCAACGGATGGGAGAACGACAAGGCAAGCGCCATTGAGATTACTGTGGACGACTTTGAACTGAGATATGACCGCTGCGAGGATATCGCGGATGCCGTCTACAGCGCCGCTGCAAGAAACAGGGAGACGCTCTACTCTGCCACAATAGACGAGCTGTACCCTGCGATGTTCAACTGGCTTGCCGTGCTGGACCAGACGGTGTGGATAATACTTATACTTGTGGTGTGTATTGCAGGGTTCACAATGATATCGGGGCTTTTCATCCTTATACTCGAAAAGAGCAATTTCATTGGAATTATGAAGGCTACAGGTGCCAACAATCTCTCGATAAGGAGAGTATTCCTCTACTATGCCGGCATGATTGTGACCAAAGGGATGCTCATAGGCAATGCAATATCCATAGCAGCCTGTATTGTGCAACAACAGACCGGCATAATTGCCATTGACCCGGAGATGTACTACATGAGCAGCGTGCCAATTGAGTTCAGTTGGTTGCTTGTACCAATGAACATTGCCATGTTTGTCATATCAATTGCCATACTGGTGGTCCCGTCGATGCTGATATCAAAGATTCAACCTGTAAAGGCCATAAGGTTCGAGTAAAAAAACAGCCACCGCAAATGGTGGCTGTTCATATTGAAAAGGGATTTACTCTTTACCTAAAGGAGTAGGTATAGATACTCGATTTCTGCAGTGGTGTCATACCGGCCACAGTGGGGATATCGCAACCATTGTTTTAGAGATTCATTTTATCAACATCGGTAGAGAGCACGGCCTTGGGCAATGCACGGCAGTTGTAGCCGAATGCCATAGCCTCGCCATATGCTCCGGCCGACCTCATCACAAGCAGGTCGCCACGCTCGGTTGCGGGCATCTTGCGGTCGTGACAGAAGACATCGGACGACTCGCACACCGGCCCCACCACGTCGTACACTTCGTCGGCCTTGCAGGAGCAGATATTCTCAATGCGATGATAAGCATCGTACAGTGCCGGACGAATGAGGTCGTTCATTCCAGCATCGACAATAACAAACTGCTTGCAGCCGCCACGCTTCACATATGTTACACGTGTCACAAGTGAACCGCACTGCGCCACAATACTGCGTCCAAGTTCAAAGTGCACTCGCTGGCCGGGATAGAGTTTGAGGTTATTGGCATATGTTGCAAAATAGAGTTCGAAATCGGGGACTGGATATTTGTCGGGGGCATCGTAACGGATACCCAAGCCACCACCTACGTTTATGTGCGGCAATACCAAGCCTCGTGTCTCGTACAAAAGTTCCTGCAACTCGTTGATTCTGCCACAAAGAGCTATGAAATCGTCCATCACAAGAATTTGTGAACCAATGTGGAAGTGCAGGCCTATCAGCTTAACATGTTCCAGACCATCGACAACATTAATAACATCGTCCAGCTGCTCGTAACCGATACCGAACTTGTTCTCGGCAAGGCCGGTGGTGATGTTGCTGTGAGTGTGGGCACCTACATTCGGGTTTATCCTCAACGCCACCTGCGCCACCACTCCACGCTCTGCAGCAAGCGCCTCAATGGCCTCGAGTTCGGGCACAGACTCTGCATTGAAGCAGAAGATTCCCGCATCGAGTGCAAGCGCAATCTCCTTGTCGGTTTTTCCCACACCGGCAAACACAATCTTCGACGCAGGCACACCGGCCTCAAGAGCGGCAGCCACCTCGCCACCGCTCACGCAGTCGGCACCCAAGCCGGCATCGGCCATAATCTTAAGCAAGCGAGGATTGAAATTCGCCTTTATGGCATAATGAACATCGAAGTTGCCATACCGTTCAGCCTCGGCCTTCACGGTGGCAATGGTTCGCTCAAGCAGTTCTACATCGTAATAGTAGAACGGTGTATCGACACCCCTGAAATATTCAACAGGAAAATTCATTGTCCCCTATTATTTGTTTGTACCGAAGATTGATGCACTGAGCGAGCGCAACGCCTTTACCTTGTCCTCCTCGCGCACAAGGAACGAGATGTTGTAGTTGCTGCCGCCATAAGAGACCATACGCACAGGGATATCCTTCATAGCCTCCATGGCGCGGGCCTCAACGCCGACATACTCCCAATCGAGGTCGCCCACCACGCAAATGATACACATGTTGCGGTCTACAGTAATTGTACCAATCTTCTGCAGTTCGGCAACAATCTCGTCCAGACGACGGTCGTCATCTATTGAAACAGACACACCCACCTCGGATGTACATACCATATCGATTGAGGTCTTGTAGTTCTCGAAAATCTCGAACACCTTGCGCAGGAAACCATAGGCAAGCAACATGCGGCCACTCTTAATCTTGATGGCTGTGATATTGTCCTTTGCCGCGATGGCCTTTATTTCGCCCGGACGTGTAAGGTTGTTGTCAATGCGTGTACCCTCGGCAGTGGGGTCCATTGTATTGAGCAGACGCACCGGGGTACCTGTAAGCTTTGCAGGGAGAATACATGTGGGGTGCAGAATCTTTGCTCCGAAGTATGCAAGCTCGGCACTCTCCTCGAAGTGGAGGTTACGCACAGGAGTTGTGCCCTCGACCACGCGAGGGTCGTTGTTGTGCACACCGTCAATGTCGGTCCAAATCTGTACCTCCTCGGCATTAACGGCAGAACCAATGAGTGTTGCCGTGTAGTCGCTGCCGCCACGCTGCAGGTTGTCGTAGCTGCCCATGTGATTCATGCAGATGAAACCCTGGGTAATGTAAATGCGGCTCTGCTTGTCGGTATCGAGCAGTGGCATCAGGTGCTCGCGTATGTACTCAAGGTCGGGCTCGCCATTGACATTGAGACGCATGAAGTCGAGAGCATTAAGCAACTTAACATCAATGCCCTGCTCTTGCATGTAGAATGTGACCATATTGGTAGAGATAATCTCACCCTGTGCCACAATCTCCTTCTCAAGGTCATCGCAGAGCCTCTGCTGTGCAAGGTCGCGCAAGTGAGCGAAAATCTCGTTCACCTTGGCTGTAGCAGCCGCCTTGGTTTCCGGGTTCTTGTAGAGCTCGTTTATTGTCTGCATGTACTTTGTCTGTAGGAACGTAGAGTGCTCACAAGCACCGTTCACATTGCCGTTACGCAAATAGTTTGTAAACTCAATGAGTGAATTTGTGGTTCCCGACATTGCCGAAAGAACAACAATCTTTGTCTCGCCGTCATTGATAAGGCTGACAACACCCTGCATACGCTCGGCCGAACCAACTGATGTTCCGCCAAATTTCAATACTTTCATATTTATATATCATTTAGTTTATATTCAACTTCCTTTTAAAAACAGGATTACACTGCATCAGCCTTAGTAATCCTGCGGTCGGCGCAACGGTATACCGTAGCCGGATAATCGCGCAGCCACTGTTCGTTATGTGTAATCATGAGCACAGCCATCTTCTCCGCCTTGCACACAGAGTGCAGAAGATTCATTATATAATTACCAGTTGCATTGTCGAGGTTGCCGGTAGGCTCATCTGCAAGCAACAATGCCGGACGGTTGAGTATAGCACGCGCTATGACAATGCGCTGCTGCTCGCCGCCGGAGAGTTCGTGAGGGCGCTTATAGCCCTTCTGCAGCAGACCCACCTGCTCAAGCACCTCTTCGATGCGCGTTTCTCGCGCCTCCTTATCCTTCCAGCCTGTGCAACGCAACACAAAATCGAGGTTGTCATGAACGCTCCTGTCTGTCAGCAACTGAAAATCCTGGAACACAATGCCTATTTTCCGTCTCAGTTCCTGCAGTTTCCTGTTGCTGATATCACTGAGGTCATACTTGTCGAATACAAGAGCTTCGCCACCATCGATATCCACCTCGCCATAAATGGTCTTAAGCAGTGTCGACTTACCGGAACCAACGGTTCCGACAATATAGGCGAACTCGCCCTCTTCCAATGCAAATGTAACGTTCTCAAGTATAATCTTGGAGTCAATCTGTATATCGACATTCCTGTACTCAATAACCGACATAAATTCCCTGTTTTTGCAATTTTACCAAATGCACACACGCGCACTTTTCCTAATTATGCAAAATTAGTGATAATTTTCAAAATTTACAGCTTCACGAAGCACATTTCTTTGCCTGGCAACATCACAAATCCTATAGCATAAATTTTCAAAAAGATATTTCACCTGTCGCGTTGTATGGCAAGATATATTTTCCTAACTTTGCAATAATATTTGCAACGGCAAAAATCATATGTTCGAATACACATCAATACTGTTCAAGAAGGTTCCACGCTACCTGCTCGAAAAACGCAACCTCATAATCATGGTGCTTTTCGTGTCGATATTCGCTGTAATCTTCATCAACGTATACAAGCCGTTCGGCTCGGCACAATGGGTGCAGCGCGGTATGTCCTCCAGCCAGTATCTGCTGTGGTCAACCGTGCTTGTGTGCATTGGAATGACGGTGGTAGCCATCAGCCGAATAATAATGTATAGCCACTCGCGCAGCCCCGAGCACAATGTCACCTATCTAAAGTATGCCATCTGGGTATTTATCGAGCTTCTGTTGCTCTCGGGTGCTTTCACAACCCTGGCACTCATTGTGAGCAAACACCTGAACCTGACCAATGACGACCCGTTGGAGATTTACAAGAATGCGATGCAGAACACATTCTTCATCATTGGAATCCCCTACTTCATCTGTATCCTCTATTTCTCCTATCAGGAGCGTTCGGCCAAGCTCAAAGAGCTCATGAGCGAGAACATAGGTTTCAAGTCTAGCAACCTTATCTCAATCCGCGACTACCGCGGCATACTGCAGCTATCCGTTGCCAAGGAGAACTTGCTGTACATTGAATCGGCCGACAATTACATATGCGTGTGGTACAAGAAGAATGACATACTAAAGAAACAGTTACTGCACATTACGATGAAGGAGATAAGCGAACAGCTTGCCGACACCAACATTGTGCGTTGCCACCGCTCATATATGATAAACCTTGACCTTGTCAAAGTCATGCGCCGCGAGAAAGGCAACCTTTTCCTGGAGCTCGAAGAGCCGGGGGTGAGAGAGATACCGATATCAAAAACCTATGGCGAGGCGGTACTGCGCCGTCTTGTGCCAATATCATAACACTATTACACGATGAAGAAAATAGCAATCCTAGCATCGGGCAGCGGCTCAAATGCCGAAAACATTGCCAACTATTTCAAAGGGAGCGACTATGCCCAAGTATCATTCATCATTGCCAACAACCCGCAGGCATATGTTCTTGAACGTGCCAAAAAACTTGGGATTGAAGCTGCAGTGGTAAGCAAAGCCGAGTTCATGGAGGCCGACGGTGTCATTGCAATGCTCCGCGAGCGCGACATCGATTTTGTTGTGCTTGCCGGTTTTCTGTTGCTTGTTCCACAAAAGCTAATTGCTGCCTACCCAGGCCGCATAGTAAACATCCACCCCGCACTGCTTCCCAAGCATGGCGGAAAGGGAATGTATGGCGACAGAGTGCACAAGGCAGTTGTCGAGAGCGGTGACACCGAGAGCGGAATCACCATCCACCTTATTGACGAGCACTATGACAAGGGCACCACATTCTTCCAGGCAAAGTGCCCGGTATTGCCAACCGACACACCAGACGATGTAGCGGCAAAGGTACACGCACTGGAGTATGAGCATTTCCCTCATGTAATTGAAGAGATACTACATAGCCTCGACTAGAAAGCGGAAAGCTTGTGCAAGCGAATGAGTGAAAATTTATTTTCAATCGCAATGACAACGCGAACGAGCGTTGTTTGCGACGACTGAACCTTTAGGTTTACAAAAGAGTGCGACAAAGTCACCTCAAAGCCAAGCTTCAAGCGCGCAAAGCGCGATTAAAACGGAAAACGGAAAGCGCAAAGATTGTTTGACAATCTTCGCGCTTTCCACATTTAACCGCACTTCGTGCGCTTGAATCTGCTATCGCTCGCTGTGCAACCTGCAAGTAAACTTGCGTTGCGCCCGCTTAATCGCAGCTTTCCGCTTTCAGTTCGCCGCCACACCTGCTGCAATATTCACAATAGTCCTTACAGCCTTCTCCATCACCTGAACCGATACGAACTCATAACGGCTGTGGAAGTTCACACCACCGGCAAACAGATTTGGGCAAGGAAGGCCCATGAACGAGAGCTGTGCGCCATCGGTACCGCCACGGATAGGCTTTATTACAGGCACAACACCGGCCTGCTCCATTGCGCTCTTGGCAATGTCAATGATGTGCATCTTTGGTTCAACCATCTCACGCATGTTGCGGTACTGTTCCTTGAGTTCAAGAGTCACAACACCCGCACCATACTGCGCGTTGATTTTCTCCTCAACCTCACGCATGAATGCCATGCGCTTTTCAAAAATCTCGCGGCTGTGGTCGCGAATGATATATGATACCGACGCGTGGTCTACACCTCCGTTTATACCCATAAGGTGATAGAAGCCCTCGTAGCCTGTGGTACACTCGGGCGACTCAACGGCGGGGATTGTCTCAACAATAGCAGTTGCCACACGCAAGGCATTCAACATCTTGCCCTTTGCATAACCCGGGTGAACATTACGCCCCTGCACTGTGAATGTAGCACTGCCGGCATTGAAGTTCTCGAATTCAAGTTCGCCCTCACAGCTGCCGTCAATGGTATAAGCCCAATCGCAACCGAACAAAGGCACATTGAAGTTGTGCGCGCCACGGCCAATCTCCTCATCCGGGTTGAATGCAATGCGCACCTTGCCATGCTTTATTTCGGGGTGAGCCTGCAGGTATGCGATTGCCGAAACTATCTCGGCAACACCCGCCTTGTCATCGGCACCCAAAAGAGTGTGACCGTCGGTAACTACCAGGTCGTGTCCCTTATAATCCTCAACCTCGGGGAAATCGGCTGTCGAAAGCACAATGCCATCCTTTTCACACAACACAATATCACCACCGGCATAGTTCGCCACCACACGTGGTTTAACATCCTTACCGCTCATGTCGGGGCTTGTATCGAGGTGAGCAATGAAACCCACAACCGGCACCTCCTTGTCGCAGTTTGCAGGCAGTGTTGCATAGAGGTAGCCCTTTTCATCAAGTACAACCTCCTCCAAGCCCATCTCCTTGAGCTGCTGCTCAAGATAACGCGCAAAGACAAACTGTCCCTCGGTTGTTGGCACTACAGTAGCATCGTCACATGACTCTGTGTCAAACGTCACATATTTCAAAAAACGCTCAAGCATTTTCTCCTTAATCTCACTCATAATATCACTGATTTTTATATTTGTCACTATTTTATTATCACCATCGTTGCACCGAAGCCATACTTCTGGAACGATGCATCCTGCGAAAGACAGCGCGGATACTTCTTGCGCAGTTCCTGAGCTATTGCATTGCGCAACACGCCCTCTCCCTTTCCGTGAATGAATACAATCTTCTTGCCCTTGTACTTTATATTCTCATCGAGTGTGCGTCGCACTACATCGAGCTGGTGGTTCAAGATGTCGAAAGCATTCATCCCGGCAGTTGTCTCAAGCAGTTCCTCAACATGAAGGTCAACCTCCAGTATATCACTACCCTTTGTCAACTTTGGTTTCTGCTGCGGTTTTGGAGCATCGGCATCTTTCTTGCCAAGAATGGCAACCTTCACCTCCTCGGCATCGGTAAAAATCTCCTTCACAGGTTTGTCATCCACTACTACATCGTAAATGAGTGCCCCCTCGTCAAAGAAAGGATTCTCGCGGAACAAGTGGAGTTTGTAGAATTTCACGGTATCAATGCGACGCTCAATATTCATAGCGGGCTTTAATGCAAAAGGTTTATTCTCCTTAAAAGGCAACAGTTGCACACACACGCGCTCCATGTCATTGAGTTCCTCGCGCCCGAACTCCTCAATGAACATCTTTGAGTTCGGTTCCAACAGGCCATTACCACGCACGTTCCAACTGCGTCCCTGCGCTGTCAGATAGGTAAAATAGATACTGTAGTTGCTGTCATTTATGATATAAGCCTCGAAACGCGAATTGCTGAGCGACTTCTCATCCATTGGCAGGTATGCAAGCACCACATTAAGGCGCTCACCTTCGGGACGCTCGGCGGGACGATATGTCACCACGGGGTCAAAATCCTCCTCATCGTCCTCAGCCGCCTTTGCCGGCTGCTGCACCTTCTTTGGTTTTGCAACCTCCTCTTTTGGTGCAACGGTCCTTTTCACAAAGTTATACTCGTTGGTGTCAATCACCACACACTCGCGCACCTGCATGGGGATTTCAAAGCCATCCTTATCCTCGACAAGCACAATATCCTTTCCGCGGAAACCGGTTACAACACCACCGCCACTCTCATAAATAAAACGTACTTTATCACCTATTTTCATCTCTAAATCTATTTGAATAATGTTTAAACTTCTCTTTAAAATTTCAAAGATATAAATTCAAACAGTGTCTTATACGCGAAGATAGTGATAAACGTGCAAAAACAACGATGTTTGTTACTTTTTTTAATACAGAAACATAAAGAAACATCGTATACAAGATGGCATCACAAATAAAACTGTTCAATCCTTTTTTCTATTCACGATATTCCAGACAAAGCGCACAAGGTCTGCCACCAACAGCACCGGCGAAGTGATGAGCAATATCCACCCCCAATCGGCAAGGCTCAACGGTGCCACATTGAACATTGTTCCCGCATAGGTGACAATGAGAATCTGACCTATCAGTATGGCAAATACAATCCACAGGAAACCGGCGCTGTACGACTCCTTCACTGCCTTTGGATTTGTAAACAACTCCATAACATCCTGTATAAGGCTTCTGCCTGTGCGGAAATATTTTGCATTGAACAGATTCCAGAACTGCAGCATCACGAATATCGAGAAGAAGACACCAAGTTCATAGCCACTCAAATGGCTCTTTATCCTCTCCATGCTTGAGAAACCTGTAAAAAAGATTTTCAAAGAGTCTGTTGACAACAAGTCCTTGACCGAATCTATATTAGTGTGCCACAACAGTTGCCACAACCCTGCCAAAAGAACAAAGAACAGAAGTCCCACTCCAAGAATGCGATACAGCATACGCTTGTCTATTATATGACTGTTGGGGTCACGCGGTTTGTCAAACAGCACACCCTTATCTGCCGGCAATGACGACAAAGCCATTGCAGCAAAAGTATCCATTATAAGATTTACCCATAACATCTGTGTCACCGTCAATGGAGAGTCCAGACCTATGAATGAGCCCAGCAGCACAATGAGACAGGCGCAGACATTGATTGTCATCTGGAAAATAATGAAACGACGGATATTGAGATAAAGTGAACGTCCCCACATGATTGCCTTGTTTATGCTTGAGAAGGAATTATCGATGATTGTGATGTCACTTGCCTCTTTGGCTCTTGATGTACCATCGCCCATTGACAGTCCAACCTGTGCCTTGCTAAGTGCCGGGGCATCATTTGTTCCGTCACCGGTAACCGCGACAACCTCTCCTATAGCCTGCAACAGCATGACAAGCCTTGCCTTGTCATCGGGGCGGGCTCGGGATATAATCTTGAAACTCCTGTTACGCAACAATTCCTTTACCGTCTCATCATCCATAGCGGCAAACTCGGGGCCTGTAATGGTCTGTATCTCCTCGCCATCGCTCAACAGGCCTATCTGGCGACCAATCTCGTTTGCCGTGCCCGGGGTATCACCGGTAACAATAATAACACGCACTCCGGCATTGTCCTTGCATATATGAATAGCCTCCTTGACATCCTCACGAATAGGGTCAGCAATACCTACAACACCCAAGAACAGAGTCTCTCCTGTATTACCATCGCCCAAACGTTGGCATGCAAAGCCAAGAGTACGCATGGCCTTACCCTGATACTGTTGCAGAGTCTGCTCCACATGTTCCTTTGTAAAGCCTCCGGCAATTGCATCGCACATGCCCATAACAATCTCCGGTGCTCCCTTTATGAACCTCACAGGAGTCTCACCCTCCTGCACAACTGCTGTTGTCTGCATGTATTTGAGTTCTGTAGAGAAGGGAATCTGCTTGACATCTGTCGCACTTCTCCTGTACACATCATAATCGGGGCCATTCTTGTGCATCCATTTAAGCAACGCCACCTCGGTAGGGTTTCCAATTGTAACCAATTCGCCCGTTTCATTCTTGTATACCTCGGCCGTGGAATTTATTGCCATATTCAAGCGAATAAGTTCCAAAACTTCGTCGCCGCCATAGAAATCGGTTTCCACAACTGTCATCTGGTTTTTTGTAAGCGTACCGGTCTTGTCGGTACAGATGACGGTTGCTGCACCCATTGTTTCACAAGCATGCAGTTTGCGTACAAGGTTGTTCTCCTTCAGCATCTTTCGCATGCTGAGCGCAAGGCTCACGGTAACGCTCATAGGGAGTCCCTCGGGCACAGCCACTACAATAAGGGTAACTGCAATCATTATGGAGGCAAGCACAAACTCCGCAATCCCTATAAAACTGTAATTATTGGAGGCATCACCGTCAAAGAAGAAGAAATATATCATTCTACCCACCACAATCAATGCAGCAATGACAAAGCTTGTAATGGAGATAGCCTTGCCAAGCTGCGCAAGCTGTCTGTTAAGAGGCGTTTCTACATCGCTGCCCTCATGTGTGCGGGCAACACCTTTTCCCTCCTCGGTATCCATACCTATTGCAGTGACCTTGAACACTCCGTTTCCTTCAATCACTGTAGAGCCGCGCAACAAGAAATCCGAGGGATAAGTGGCATCGTCATCAAAGTCGGCCTTGTCGGCACTCTTGTTCGCATAGAGTTCGCCTGTAAAATTTGACTCATCGACACGCAATGATGTCGATTCAAGCAGAACACCGTCGGCAGGAATCTCGTCACCGCTCTCAAGTTTCACAACATCACCTATTACGACATCCTGCCTTTGAATCATCATGACATTCGGGATTTTGTTACCCCCCTGACGGCGAATTACTTTTACAGGACGTTCATCCTTTACCTTATTTAGTATTTCGAACTCTTTGCCGGCCTTCACTTCGAATATGAAGCCTACACCCGTTGCCAACAACAGCGCAGTGAGCACTCCCGATGGTTCCAGGAGAATAGACCACCCTTTGTCCATCCATAAGATTTCGTACACCGCAACTATCACGGAAAAGAAGAAAACCACAAGAAGAACTATGATTATCGGGTCCTTGAACTTCTCGAGATACAGTTTCCACAGCGGTTCTTTCTCGGGAGGAGGAATAATATTCTTACCGGTTCCGTTCTTTACCTCGGCCGAATCATTAGAGAGACATTCGGCAAAATACGAGTTTCTTTTGCGCATATTCTAAAGTTATGATATAAATACACGCAAAAATAACAAAACAGAAACGCTGTTGGCAAGAATTACAACGTTGTATTTTCCATAAAGACGACAAAATCCCTGTTTGCCTTAACTCTGTAGAATGAACTGCTGCCACATTTGTAGTGCTCGGGAACAAACATTGCAATGTTTGCAACACTGTGTAAGGCACGTATGCGGCTCTTGATATGATGCACCTGTGACCTGTCCTTATACTCTGCCACGGTATTGGCCTTTCCAATGATGGCATATATATGGTTGTACTCCGAGAGAATCGCGGATTTCTCTTTTTCGGGCACATGTTCGCGCCAGTCCAGCCCCTCACCGGTCAAAGACTTCTTTACTATCATATAATACAACGCCGTTTCCTGAGGATTCAGTTTCAAAAGAATGCGCTCAGGGTCTCCCTCAAGCGATTCGAAATAGACATTTGCCTTGTGCCCCTGAATATCAAAAACCAATCTATACTCCTTCAGTTCGCGCCCGAATGCAATCAGGTCAAACAACGAACGATGGAAACCGCTATATATAAACTTGGGAGTACGTGGCTTACTCTCAACCGTAATGGAACAGCTTATCATGGAGTGGTATGTTTCTACAATGGAGTGTACGCTGGCCATAACATTGCCATGCAGTTCCAATTGCAGGAAATTACTGTACTTTTCCCTCTCGATGGACTCCGAATCATACCGGTCTACAACGTCCGAATCGTTTATCTTTATAAGCAGCGACGGTTTGCAGTCGACAAGGTTCATTCCAAGTTTTTTATATAGCAAATCCCTGCAGAAACGTGATGTCGTAAGGCTACGTAAATTATCACATATCAGGTCCACGCGTTCCTCTGGACAAGTGGGGATTATATAGTTCACAACCTTCTTTAGATAATTGCGCTCCATACGCCCGAAATCCCCGACAATACTGGGAATATAGACGAAATCAAAACCGACAAGCTTCAGTTCCCCTACAATTGACGACAGGTTCTCCTCTATCTGCCGGCCCACAAGCGTATCTTCATTCTCAATGTACAACACTTTGAGATTGTCTATATTTATTCTTGACTGGGGAATAGAATGTAAAGTTGCACCATTCATGAGTACCTGTTCTACGGCAAATATCAGTATAGCCTCTAGAGGCACACAAACACCATCGGACATTGACAACTGCTTCAACGTACCCAGCAACAGGAGGCGGTTTTCTTCATCAAGACCTTTAAGAACAGACAACGCCTTTGAAAAATCCATCCTCTTAGCCTCGGCAAGCATCGTCTCGGATATGGCGAACACATCCTTTGAAATCACACTTTCAAAGAATTTCATTTCATCGGCCTCTACCACAAAATCGGCTTCAATAAGGTCTGTAATAACCCTAGCGAATGCTATCTTATGCTCTCTCTCAAGATTTACCATCTCCTGCCCTTTCTGTTAAGAAGTTTTTATCCAATAAAAAAGTGACAAACCAGAATGCAATAATAATAAAAAATCCGGCAGGAAACAAGGTTGTCAACTTTTTTCACGCATCTACGTTATATGGTTCAATGTGCCACAAAGAAACAGAGCGGCTTTCGCCGCTCTGTTTCCTCAATTGAGAACCAATTCCCTAATATCACCATCAATGCCTTGCTGCACCCTGAAATTCCTTGCAAAATTCTTGAGGAATTCAAGCGAGGAGATGCTCGGCTTGGGAAATTTCTCTTTTTTAAGAGCCTGTCCTATAACAGAACCGTCAATCATTAATTCAGGAGTAGAAGTTTTATCCATAGGCATTTTCGTTTTGTTCTGTTATATAAACGCACAGAATCATAAAATAGTATATCCCGCAAAGAAAATTTTCTTTGCGGGATATACTGTATGTTCTGGTTTCAATTACTCAAGTGCAAGAGAGACATTCTTCTCCACAGCAATGCGGCGCATGTTCATTATGGCATAGCGCATGCGCCCGAGAGCGGTATTTATGCTCACACCTGTTATGTCGGCAATATCCTTGAACGACAAATCCTGATAGTAACGCATGAAGACAACCTCGCGCTGGCAATCGGGCAATTCATCAACAAGCATACGTACATCGGCAAGTACCTGGTCATTAACCATTCGGTTCTCCACCGTACCCTCGGACAATCGTGCATCATTGAGAAGGTCAAACTCCGCCTCGTCATTGGAAACGGCATTCTCGTTCCTCTCAATGCGGAACTGGTCAATAACAAGGTTATGTGCAATGCGTGTTATCCATGCCGCAAACTTACCGTCATTGGTATAACGGCCCTGCTGCAAAGTCACGATAGCCTTGACAAAAGTCTCCTGGAAGATGTCCTCTGCCACCTCCTTTGAACGTACTATAAAAAATATGTAGTTGAATAACCTGTCCTTATGACGGTTCAGCAAAACGTCGAATGCCGAATTATTGCCATCCAAATAAAGTGTGACCAATGCATCATCGGCCATCTGCTTTAAATTCTCCATTATGTCTACTGTTAAAATTGAAGTAGAGATTTTTCTATAGGCAACAGGTTTTTACAGGTTTATAATTGATTTACTGCACAAAGGAAATAAATTATCGCATCAAATCCAAATATTTTTACAAAAAACATCTTTTTTGTAAAATATTGCGGGACCGCATACGTTGCAGCCCCGCAATATCATATGGCTTTGCCGGATTTCAAATCACTTGATGCATTTGGTGCCTTCAATGGAAAAACCACGCAACAAATCGGCCACCGGCATGCGTTTCTTGCCTGCAAGCTGCACCTCGTCGAGCGATATATATCCATCCATCACGGCAACCTTTATATAGTTCTTGCCATTGGTGACAATGGTACCTGCATCCTTGCCATGCTGCGCATACTCCCTCGAAACAGCATACACCTTCAGTGCCACAGCTTCATCATTTGCATTGACAAGTTCGCACCATGCTGCGGGATAAGGCGACATGCCACGCACAAAGTTATATACCCCATCCACACTGTCCTGCCAGTTTATGTGGCATGTATCACGGAAAATCTTTGGTGCCGGGCGCAGTTCGCCAACAGTCATCTCATCCTGCGCAATAGCAGTTATGCTACCGCTGACAATGGCCTCAACGGTACGCAACACGGTTTCGCCACCCTGCAACATCAGTTTGTCGTGCAAGGTACCCGCATTGTCGCACTCGTCAATGGCAACCACATCGCGGTATATGACATCACCTGTGTCAATCTCGTGTTTAAGGAAGAATGTGGTGACACCGGTCTCCTTGTCACCGTTTATTATTGCCCAGTTGATTGGAGCGGCGCCGCGATACTGCGGGAGCAACGATGCATGGAGGTTGAATGTTCCCAGACGGGGCATGTTCCACACACTCTCGGGGAGCATACGGAAAGCGACCACAATCTGCAAATCGGCACCCCACTCACGCAATGCACTCTGGAAAACCTCGTCCTTGAGCGATTCGGGCTGCAGCACAGGCAATCCCTGCTCAACGGCATACTGTTTCACCGGGCTCATGAGCAACTGGTTGCCGCGTTTGTTAATCATCTTGTCGGGCATTGTAACAACACCCACAATCTCATAGCCACACTCTGCACAAGAGCGCTGTTTCTCAAGCAGACGGCGCAAGGGTTCGACCGCGAAATCGGGTGTTCCCAAATATACTATTCTCAAATTCTGCATAATCTTCTTAATCAGATGTAAATTCCAACAATGTATTACGGTAGGCTGTGAATATGGCCGACTTTGATATGAAGCCGATATACTCGCCTGTAATGTCCTCAACCGGCAGATTCCATGCCCCTGTCTCCTCGAACTTGCGCATTACCACCTCCATGGGTTCCTCAATGCTCAATCTCTCGGGTACCTCGCGCATGAGCGATGCAACGCTGTAACGGTGATAAAGCTCCTGGCGGAACATTATGTGCCTCACATCATCGAGATATATGACACCGACAAGACGCTTGGCTGCGTTGAGAACCGGGAATATGTTACGTTTTGTCTTTGCCACCACCGACGTTAGAGCGCCCAAATCCATCTCGGGACTGACAGGCAGGAAGTTCTTCTCTACCACATCGGCAACCTTAAGTGTTGTGAGCACAGCCTGATCCTTGTGATGGGTGATGAGTTCGCCACGCTGTGCAAGACGCACCGCATAGATATTGTTGCTGTCAAAGAGCCTTACAGTAAGGAACGATGACACAGAGACCATCATCAACGGCAAGAAAAGGTCATAACCGCCAGTCAATTCGGCAATGAGGAATACGCCTGTCAGTGGTGCGTGAAATACACCCGACATCAATGCAGCCATACCAAAGAGGGCGAAATTCTCCTCAATCACCTTGACACCGAAGCCGGTCATGTTGCATAGGCTCGCAAACAGATAGCCGGTTACGCAACCAAGGAAAAGGCTTGGAGCAAATATACCGCCACAGCCACCGCCACAGTTTGTCACCGTAGAAGCAAAAGCCTTGAACACCACAAGCAGGAACATGAAGAGCAGCAACAGGTGAGTATGGTCAAAGAAGAGCGATTTCTCAAGTATCATCTCCGAAGTTTCGGACGAGCCGTCAATCAATTGCTTGATGGTCTCATATCCCTCGCCATAAAGCGGGGGGAAAAGAAATATGAGCACGCTCAATGCTGTTCCGCCGATGAGCAGCCTTACATATGGGTTCTGGAACCTTTTGAAAAACTTCTCAATGGTGACTGTCACCTTTGTAAAATAGAGCGAAACAAGGCCGCACACTATACCAAGCAGCAATACGTATGGAACACGTGCAAGGTCAAAGGCCTCGGCCATGTTGAACTTGAACATGGTCTCTGTACCCATGAGTATGTATGAAAGCGTGGCTGCCGTTACGCTTGAGATGAGCAGAGGAAGCAATGACGACATTGTAAGGTCAATCATCAGCACTTCAATCACGAACACAAGACCGGTAATTGGAGCCTTGAAGATACCCGACACAGCACCTGCTGCACCGCAGCCGATTAGCAGCATCATCACCTTCTTCTCCATCCTGAAAAGCCGGCCCAGATTCGAGCCTATCGCCGAGCCTGTCATCACAATAGGCGACTCCGCTCCAACCGAACCACCGAAACCGATGGTTATTCCACTGGCAATCAACGACGACCAGGTATTGTGCGAACGTATCTGTCCCTTGCGGCACGATATGGCATAGAGTACCTTTGTAACACCATGGCTTATGTCATCGCGCACCACCTTGCGTATGAAAAGTCCTGTTATAAGAATACCGATTACAGGATATACAAGATAGAGCCAGTTGAATGTGTGCGCATCGAATCCACCCGTCAGCAGATGTTGGATAAAGTGTATCAAATGGTGCAGCACATAGGCAGCAAGAGCAGAAAGCACACCCACGGCAAAACTCAACACAAGCACAAAGCGCTTGTGCGAAATATGTTTCTCACGCCAACTGTTGAAGCGGTCTATGAGGTCCGGTTCCTTCTTCTCACCTGTCATTGCCTAATGATGGTTACAGTTCCGTTTTCCGTGAGCTTGATGATGCTTGAAGACTTTGCCTTGCCCTTCTCGAGCTGTTTGTAACCTACAACATAGTCAACGGCATCTATAATCTCGGGGCTTATTTCGCTGAAGTTGTTTGGGGTCTCTTCGCCGCTGATGTTGGCCGATGTCGAGACCACAGCCTTCTGGAAACGGTAGCACAATTCCTTTGAGAACAGTTCGTTTGTCACCCTTATTCCAACACTGCCATCCTCGGCAATGAGATTGGGCGCAAGGTTTCGAGCGCCATCGTATATTATAGTCAACGGTTTGTCGCTAAGTTCTATCAGGTCCCAAGCCACAGCCGGGACACTGCCAACATAACGCGCCAAGCGGTCGGCACTGTCAACAAGCAGAAGCATGGCCTTGCTGTCGCAACGTCTCTTTATCTCGAACACCTTTTTCACGGCATCGGCATTCGTGGCATCACAGCCTATTCCCCAAACAGTATCTGTTGGATAAAGTATCACACCACCCGCGCGCATCACCTCGATGCATTTCTTTACTTCATCGGCAATTGTACCCATAGTAAAAGAGTTTTAGAAACAATTTCTTAGAATTCACTTGTAAAGTGGAAACGTATTGACTTGAAGTCATTCTGTGCCATCTGCAGCACATAACCGCTGTCGGCCAGGAACACATCGCGTCCCTCGATATCCTTTGCCATATACTGGTATTTGCGTTTCTTGAAAGCCTCCAGTTCGGCAGGGTCGTCACTCTCAATCCAGCAGGCCTTGTAGAGGCTCACTGGCTCCCAACGGCACTTGGCATTGTACTCGTTCTCAAGACGGTACTGGATAACCTCGAACTGCAGCTGGCCAACCGTACCAATGAGTTTGCGGCCATTGTGCTGGTTCACGAACAGCTGTGCAACGCCCTCGCCCATAAGCTGGTCGATACCCTTTGCAAGCTGTTTTGTCTTCATGGGGTCGGCATTCTCTATATATTTGAACATCTCGGGCGAGAAGCTTGGCAACCCCTTGAAGTGCAGGATTTCGCCCTCGGTGAGCGTATCGCCAATCTTGAAGTTTCCTGTATCGGGCAAACCGATGATATCACCGGGATAGGCCTCCTCGACAGTGCTCTTTCGCTGTGCCATGAACTGTGTGGGCGAAGAGAAGCGCAGCTCCTTGCCAAGACGTATGTGGCGATAGGGAGTATTGCGCAAGAACTTGCCCGAGCAGACCTTGCAAAATGCCACACAAGAGCGGTGGTTAGGGTCAATGTTTGCTGTAATCTTGAATATGAAGCCTGTGAACTTTGAGTCCTCGGGGTTTACCACACGCTCCAAAGCCTGCACAGGGCGTGGGCTTGGGGCAATCTTCACAAAACAGTCGAGCAGTTCCTGAACACCGAAGTTGTTCAATGCCGAACCGAAAAATACCGGTGCCACCTTTGCATCGAGATACTCCTGAACATCGAACTCGGGATAAACACCCTCAACAAGTTCAAGGTCGGCACGCAGTTTGAATGCCAAATCCTCGCCGATATTCTTGTCAAGTTCCTCGCTATTGATATCGACCTCGACCTTTTCGGTCACACGCTGTTTGTTGGGAGTGAAGAGGTCGAGTTTCTGCTCATATATATTGTACACACCTTTGAAGCGAGCACCCTGGTCTATTGGCCAACTGAGCGGACGCACTGCAATCTGCAGTTCGCTCTCAAGTTCATCGAGCAACTCGAACGGGTCGCGGCCCTCGCGGTCCATTTTGTTCACATATACAATTACAGGAGTATTGCGCATGCGGCAAACCGACATAAGCTTGCGTGTCTGCGTCTCCACACCCTTTGCACTATCCACCACAATGATTACACTGTCGACAGCAGTGAGAGTGCGGAAAGTATCCTCGGCAAAGTCCTGGTGACCCGGGGTATCAAGAATATTTATCTTGTATCCGTTATAGTCAAACTCCATCACCGATGTTGTCACCGAAATACCACGCTGTTTCTCAATCTCCATCCAGTCCGATGTCGCGGTCTTCTTTATCTTGTTGGACTTGACGGCACCGGCAACCTGAATCTGGCCACCGAAAAGCAGCAGTTTCTCGGTAAGTGTTGTCTTACCGGCATCGGGGTGTGCGATAACGGCAAACGTACGTCGTTTTGTAATCTCGTCAATAAGTGCCATAGTGACAATCTATTAAGTTTTTAGGGCGCAAAGATAACAATAAATTGTTAATTAGCAAAATGTAGTACATAAGAGCTAAAAAAGTGGGGATTGTGTGCCGTAGTGTAAAACTTTTTTCGTATCTTTGCACCAGCATTGGTTCTCTTGGGCACGCTGCCCAACGGAGATTAAAAGGGAAATGGGTGAGATTCCCATACAGTTCCCGCTGCTGTGAGTTCTAATAAGACTCTGCGACATCATATTGTCACTGAGGATGTTATCCTTGGGAAGGCATCGCAGAGTAGAACAAGTCAGAAGACCTGCCAAGCGTTTATAACGAGATTGTGCCTGCGGCGAATGGGCTGGTCTGCGACTTGATGTTTTCAAGGATTACATATTTAGCTTTAAGAGGGCAAAAGGTATGGGCGTAGTGGCATTGTATCGCTACAAAAGCATATCTCAAGCATCTTAGCAGTATCGCAGCAGAGTCAAAATGTAGGGTACGGTGCACCTTCTCGTTGTGTTAAAGTTTACGGAGAATGACCTTTTAACAACAACATTATGAGAAGATTATTATGCTTGGCTCTTGGCGTAGTAGCTACGCTAACAGCAATGGTGGGATGCTCCTACGACGATGAGGCAATCTGGACCGAGATTGAGAATGTGAAGGATCGAGTTGAGACGCTCGAAGAGTCGGTAATCAAGACCAATGAGGATATCGCTGCTCTGCAGACTATCGTCAATGCGCTGCAGAAGAGCCTCTATGTTGTGTCGGTGACTCCTACCGCAGAGGGATACACTATTGTATTCTCGGATGGTACCACTGCCGAGATTAAGAATGGCAAGGATGGCGCCAATGGCACTAATGCTCCTGTAATCTCTGTTAAGCAGGACGAGGATGGTAACTACTACTGGACCCTCGATGGCGAGTGGTTATTGGTTGATGGCGAGCGCGTTAGAGCAAATGGCAAGGATGGTGCGAATGGAGAGAACGGAGCACCTGGCGAGCCTGGTACTCCTGGTAATGATGCTGTAGCACCTCAGGTGCGAATCAACGATAGTACCAAGATGTGGGAGATTTCGACCGACGGTGGCCAGACATGGGTTTCGACTGGTGTCGTAGCCGAGCGTAAGGATGGTGCCAACGGCTCTAATGGTTCAAATGGTACCAACGGCGCAAATGGCGACTCGCTATTTACGAAGGTGGATGACTCGCACACCGACTATGTGATAATAACATTGGCGGATGGCACAGAGTTGCGCCTTGCGCGCTACGATGAGAGTGCTCCCAAGTTCATCATCGTAGATGCTCCCGAGGTTGCTCAAGTGGAGTATGGCACAAGCGTAGAGTTTGTGGTCGATGCCGAGAATATTGCCGACTATGTGACTAACACCCCCGAGGGTTGGCGTGCGCACTACTCGGAGAACGTCCTTACTGTAACAGCTCCCACGAAGGATAAGTGTCACTTCGACAAGGAGGGTGTTGTTGCCATCACCGTAGTATCGGAGGAGGGCAAGAGTGCAATTATCAAGCTCAATGTCATGGTTGGCGAGTGGGTTGAGGAGTTAGACCTTCGAGTGCTCACTTTCGAGGATGCTGATGCTAGGTTCGAGAGCTACTACCTCGATTATGCCAGTGTAGAAATT
>JAZOOF010000043.1:0-19850 GCA_045654885.1 Bacteroidaceae bacterium | reverse complement strand
TGCAACTCGTTGAACTTGTTTGAGGGAACCTTGCACATTGGGCAACGCTCGGGAGCCGATTCACCTTCGTGTATATAACCACATACTGAACAAATGTACTTTTTCATAGTCGTAAAATTTTAAGCTGTTATTGTTATCTTTTTATTTCTTATTTTTACATACAGGACACAGACCTTTCAAATATAGCTGGGCATCGTTAATGACATAACCATCGAGCCCCTCGACAAGAGAGAGAAAATCCTTCTTCATCTCCAAGTCAACAATCCTGCCACATCTGTCGCAACGGAAGTGTGCGTGACAACTTCGGTTTCCGTCGAAGCAGCGGAAGGTGTCGTCAATGGTGAGCATTGATATGAGCCCTGCGTCGACAAACAGTTTCAATGTGTTGTAGACTGTTGTGAGCGACAATGAACCAAGCTCGTCGCAAAGCGCCTCGTAAACAACCTCGGCTGTAGGGTGCTCACAACTCTGACGCACATATTCAAAAATTGCCAGACGCTGCACCGATGGACGGATGCCGGCCTTAATCAATTCTTCTCTCAATTCTGCTCTTGTTGCCATATTTTCAAATATTCCGTGTATTTCATTTTTGAAATCATTGCAAATATACAAGCAATTTATATTACTCGCAAATTTTTCTACTGTTTTTTTTTACAAATTTTCTAAAAAAAGCGAAAAACAGAAGCAAGGTAATAGCGCTTGTTGTATTTTTCGCGTCAATTGCGTACCTTTGCGACCATCGGTCGCACAAAAAAAGGACTAAAGTACACGTGCGCACGACACATACGTATACATTATTAAATAGAATATATTTTGCTTTCGATAGATAACATAAGAGTAGACTTTGGCGGGACAAACCTGTTCCACGATGTCAGCTTCATAATAAACAAGAAGGACCGCATTGCCCTTGTGGGCAAAAACGGTGCGGGAAAGAGCACATTGCTGAAGATTATTGCAGGCAAGCAGCAACCCACAGCCGGCGCATTGTCACGCCCCAAAGGGTTTACCGTGGGCTACTTGCCCCAGGTGATGCACCACACCGACGGACGGACGGTATATGAAGAGGCCGAACTGGCCTTTGCACACATCCATGAAATGGAGGCCGAACTGGAGCGCATGAACAACGAGCTTGCCGAGCGCACCGACTATGAGAGCGAGGAGTATCACCTGCTCATTGAGGAGTACACTCACCTGAACGAGCAGTACACAATGATGGGCGGCAGCCACTACGAGGCGGAGATTGAGCGCGCACTCATTGGATTGGGATTCCGCCGCAGCGACTTCACCCGCCCAACAGGCGAGTTCAGCGGCGGTTGGAGAATGCGCATCGAGCTTGCAAAGCTGCTGCTGCAGCACCCCGACATACTGTTGCTCGACGAGCCCACCAACCACCTTGATATCGAGAGCATCCAATGGCTCGAACAGTTCCTTGCACGCAGCGGCAACGCTGTGTTGCTTGTGAGCCATGACCGCGCATTCCTCAATGCAGTAACAAATCGCACGATAGAGATTTCATGCGGCAGAATCTATGACTACAAACTCTCGTATGACAAGTTCATGGAGACCCGCAAGGAGCGCCGCGAACAGCAGATACGTGCATACGAGAACCAGCAGAAGGAGATTGCCGACATAAAGGAGTTCATTGAGCGCTTCCGCTACAAGCCCACCAAAGCCGTTCAGGTACAGAGCCGCATAAAGCAACTCGAAAAGATGGTGCCCATTGAGATTGACGAGGAGGACACAAGCCGTTTGAGGCTGAAGTTCGCCCCCGCTACACGAAGCGGCAACTACCCCGTAATATGCAACGGTGTGAAGAAGAGCTTTGGCCATCACACAGTGTTCGAGGGTGTAAACTTCACCATCAACCGCGGCGAGAAGGTAGCTTTTGTGGGACGCAACGGCGAGGGAAAGACCACAATGGTGCGCTGCATACTGGGCGAACTTGGCTTTGACGGTGAAATAACCATAGGCCACAATGTGGAGACTGCATATTTTGCACAGCACGAGGCACAGAGCCTCGACGAGAACCTCACCGTGTTCCAGACCATCGACAATGTTGCCACCGGCGACATACGCCTGCGCATACGCGATATATTGGGTGCATTCATGTTCGGCGGCGAGGCATCGGACAAGCCGGTAAAAGTGCTCTCGGGCGGTGAACGCAGCCGACTGGCAATGATACGTCTGCTGCTGCGCCAGATGAACCTGCTGATTCTTGACGAGCCTACCAACCACCTGGACATGCAGTCGAAGGATGTGCTCAAAGAGGCCATACGCGACTTTGACGGCACGGTGATTGTAGTGAGCCACGACCGTGAGTTCCTCGACGGACTGGTGACAAAAGTCTATGAGTTCGGCGACGGAAAGGTGCGCGAGCATTTGGGTGGAATTTACGACTACCTTGCATCGAAGAACGCAAGCAACATAAACGAGGCGCTCGCCACCGGCAAGAGCGGCACTGCAACAACAGAAACGGCAAAGCCGGTAAACGAGAGCCGCCTGAGCTACGAAGCCGAAAAACAACTGCAGAAACAGCGCCGCAAACTCGAGCGCCAGGTAGAGAGCGACGAACAGGCCATTGGCGAAATTGAGGGAGCCATTGCGGCATTGGAGAGTGTGATGAGCACCGTTGACGGCAGCACACAGGAGAACTTTGCCAAATATGCAGCGCTGAAGAAACAGCTTGATGAGGCTGTAGCCACATGGGAGCACAACATGGAAGAACTTGAGAAATTAAATATATAGAAATGAAAAAATTACTTATCCTGACAGCCATTGCACTGGGAGTTGCAGGCTGCGAAACGAAAGAGACTATGAAGACTAAACTGACAGAGAACCTTGATACCACCTACAAGGCTGGCGAGGACTTTTTCCAGTATGCCACAGGCGGTTGGCAGAACGCCAACCCCATCACCGATGAGTATGCACGCTACGGACAGTTCGACGCACTGCGCGAGAAGAACCGCGAGCAGCTCAAGGATCTTGTGCTTGAGCAGGCAGCAAAGCAGAGCGAGCCGGGCAGCAATGCACAGAAGGTGGGCGACCTCTACAACCTTGTAATGGACAGCACACGCCGCAACAGCGAGGGTATTGCACCCGTCAAGCCATATATCGATGCCGTTGCAGCAATGAAGGACAAGAGCGAGATTATACCATTGATTGCACAGAACTACCGCGTGGGCTTGGGCAACTTCTTCGGCACAGGCATAGGCACCGACATTATGGACAGCAACAGCAACCAGCTCGGTATCTACCAGGGTGGCCTCTCACTCTCGGAGAAGGAGTATTACAGCGAGGATAGCGAGGTGGCAGCCAACATACGCACCAAGTTCCGCGAGTATGTAGTGAACATGTTCAAGCTCTACGGTAACAGCGAGCAGGAGGCTACAGCAAAGATGGAGGCTGTAATGGCCATTGAGACACGCCTGGCGGCAAAGCACCTGAGCCGTGTTGAGCGCCGCAACCCAATGAACAGCTATCACAAGATGTCATACGACGAGCTGAAGCAGAGCATCCCCGGTATCGACTGGGACACATACTACAATATCCTTGGCATCAACGGTATCGAGGTGCTGAACCTTGCGCACCCCGAGGCAATAAAGGAGGTTGAAGCAATCATCAAGGATACACCGCTTGACGACATCAAGGCCTACCTTGAGTGGCGCATCATGCGCTCAACAGCAAACGAGCTGAGCGATGCCATCGAGGAGGAGACATTTGCATTCTACGGCACAGTATTGAGCGGAAAGAAGGTGCAGCAACCACGCTGGAAGCGCGCAGTGAGCGCGGTTGACGGCGCACTGGGCGATATCATAGGCGAACTGTATGTTGCAAAGCACTTCCCTCCCGCAGCAAAGGAGCGCATGACAGAGCTTGTAAAGAACCTGCAGATTGCACTTGGCGAGCGCATCGATGCACAGGAGTGGATGAGCGACGTCACAAAGAAGGCAGCTCACGAAAAGCTCAACACCTTTACCGTGAAAATAGGTTACCCCGACAAGTGGGACGACTACAGCGCACTCACCATCGACCCTGCACTCAGCTATGCCGACAACTGCCGTCACATGTCGGAGTTCGGATGGAAGAAGCACATCGACGAGAAGTGGGGCAAGCCTGTTGACCGCGAAGAGTGGCACATGACACCACAGACCGTGAACGCATACTACAACCCCACCACAAACGAAATATGTTTCCCTGCCGGTATTCTGCAGTACCCGTTCTTTGACATGGAGGAGGACGATGCATTCAACTACGGCGCAATCGGTGTTGTAATAGGTCATGAGATGACTCACGGTTTCGACGATCAGGGTCGACAGTTCGACAAGGACGGTAACTTCGTTAACTGGTGGACCGATGAGGATGCAGCCAAGTTCAACGAGCGCACACAGGTTATTGTCGACTTCTTCGACAAGATTGAGGTACTCCCAGGCCTTAACGCAAACGGAAAGCTCACACTGGGCGAGAACATTGCCGACCACGGCGGTATAATGATTTCATTGCAGGCATTCCGCAATGCCACAAAGGGCAACCCACAGCCTGTGATTGACGGCCTGACAGCCGAGCAGCGTTTCTTCCTCTCCTATTCGGGTGTGTGGGCAGGCCACGTACGCGACGAGGAGATACGTAACCTCACAAAGAGCGACGTTCACTCACTCTCACGCTGGAGAGTAAACGGTACACTCCCGCACATCGATGCATGGTACGAGGCATTCGGTATCACCGAGGAGAGCCCCATGTTCGTGCCACAGGAAGAGCGTCTGAACATTTGGTAATCTCCAACCCCTCAGTCGCTATGCGACAGCTCCCCTAAAACAGGGGAGCAATATTTCCTTTCTGCTAAAGAAAGTAAGTTTTAACCTTTAACTATGCCACTGAAAGTTCCTGCAGGCTTGCCTGCACTGCAAGCAGTCATTGACGAGGGTAACGCGGTAGAGACTCTAAAGGAGTCTACCGCGGAGACCCTTCGCATAGCACTGCTTAACATAATGCCCATGAAAGAGACCACCGAGGCCGATTTCATACGCCTGCTTGCATCAAGTGATAAAGAGATTGAGCTCACACTGCTCAAACTCGATACCCACACCCCCAAACATGCAAGCCCCGAGCACATGGAGCGCTACTACACTGCATTCAGCGAAGTTCGCGACAGCCATTTCGATGGTCTCATAATCACTGGTGCACCCATTGAAAAGATTGAGTATGAAGAGGTGACATACTGGCCCGAGCTATGCACCATCTTCGACTGGGCAAAAGAGCATGTGACATCGACCCTCTACATCTGCTGGGCGGCACAGGCGGGACTGTACCAGAAGTTCGGCATACAGAAACACCTGTTGCCAAAGAAGATGTTCGGCATATTCCCCCACTCCATAGCAAAGCCCGAACTACCGTTGTTCCGCGGCTTTGAGAGCACCATTTATGTTCCCCACAGCCGTCACACAGAGCTTTGGCGCGAGGATATTGTTGCCGAGGAACGCATTGAACTGCTGTCGGAGTCTGAGATTTCGGGAGTGTACATAATGCAGGAGAAAGGCACACGCGACTTCTTCATCACAGGGCACTCGGAGTATGCACTCTACACCCTCGACGGCGAGTACAAGCGCGACGTGGCAAAGGGTCTTCCCATTGAGCTGCCGCTCAACTACTACCGCGACGACAACCCCCGGAATGAACCGGTCAACCGTTGGCAAGCCACGGCAAGACTGTTGTTCGGCAACTGGCTGAAATACTATTGTAAACGAACTAAAGAACTATAACTTATGAGCAAGATTCTTTCGCAAGACCACATCATCACCTGTTACGAGGCCGATGCAAACCAACTGATGCGCCCCACGGCAATGCTCGACCTCATGCAGGAGGCTGCAAACGTCAACGCATCGACATTGGGATTCGGGTATGACGAGATGATAAACAGCAACATTGCCTGGGTGCTTTCACGCATACATGTAAAGTTCATGGACACCCCAAAATGGCGCCAGGAGGTAAACCTCAAGACATGGCACAAGGGTGTGGCAAAACTGTTCTACTTGCGCGACTTCATCCTCAGCGACAAGGAGGGCAACCCAATGGTACTTGCCACAACATCGTGGCTCATCATTGACCTTAACACACGTCGCCTTGTACGCAACAACGACCTTGCACTCAGCGATACATCGGAGCATGCCATTGAGACACCGGCCGACAAGGTTGTTGTTCCTGTTGACATTGAACCCGAACTTGTAAGAAAACACTCCGTGACATGGTCCGAGATTGACACGAACGGACACGTGAACAACGTTAAATACGCCGTTTGGGCACTCGATGCAGTGAAACCCGAGGACATAAAGGAGAGACCGTTGAAGGAGATACTCATCAACTTCGATGCCGAAGTAATGCCGGGCGACACTGTAAAGATTTCACGCGTGCGCCAGGAGACCGAGGAGGGTTTTATATACTACATCACAGGCAAGGTTGCCGACAAACAGAACTTTGCGGTTAAACTGGTGTTCTAAAAGATTTTTCAAAAAAAGAGATTGAGAGTGCAACACTCTCAATCTCTTTTTTTAGTATAAAAATGGAACAATCCTGAACTTTACTTTCCTGCAATACTCATCATAACCGTCAAGCCCCTCCCGAAGCACATTCTCTTCGTTCCTGATTCTTTTGACAATAAGCGGAATATATGCAAGCATTATCACAAATGACGGCAAAGAACCGAGCACAAGCGGCATAGCAAGGAACATCAATACCGTTGCCGTATACATGGGATGACGAACAATGCCATAAAGCCCTGTGTCAATGACCTTTTGCCCCTCCTGCACCTCAATGGTGCGCGAGAGGTATGCATTCTCACGCAATACCTCGGCATACATGACATAGGAGAGCAGGAACAGCACTACCGCGCTCCACACAGCCCAGGAGGGCATCACCACCCAACCATATCTGAAATTGAACCCGGCAACCACAAATGCGGCCACAAACAGAATGCCACTCATTGCAACAACGCTCTTTTGTTCATCCTCTTTCTCCTTGGCATTAAGACGTTTTTTCAACAGTTCAGGCGAGCACAATGCCATCACCACACCGGCAATGAGCATAGGTACAAAAAGTACCGCAACAAGAAGCCATCCATTGAAAAAGCGAATTGTCCCAGCCGGAAGAAAAATCAAAAGCCCCACAAGCACAAGCCCCATAAGGAGCTTGATGCCTGCCGAGGCCATTAGTTTTGAGTTTGCTTTCATAAGCAACATCCATTATTCGTTGATGTAGACATCGGCGCCGCCGGAAACGTTCCAACCCGATATCTGCGGTGTTCCATCGATGTAGACATCGGCACCGCCCGAAGCAAAGACAGAGATTGTCCTCACAGCATGCAGCTTGACATCGGCACCACCCGAGGCAACAACCGATACATCACCGGCAAGCAGTTCATCAAATTCAACATCTGCACCGCCCGATACTGCAAGGGTAAGAGTATTACAACGTCCCTTGACCTCGCAGTCGGCACCGCCCGACACCGACACTGTCAGTTCATTGACATCGCAGTTGTTCCACTCCAAATCACAGCCGCCTGCAACAGCCACCGCACTGTAAGCGCAAGCAGGAACATAGGCCTTATACTCAATATTCCCTAACTCACGTTTACTTGAAATCACCAGCCTGCCATTCTCGGCTTTCACCACAAGCTTGCTGAAGTCATCGGTGTTTGAAACTACACGTACCTTATTCTTTGCCATGGCAGTGTCCACTACCACATCTACTCCACCGCTCAACTCAAGTGAGGCAAGCAGTTCCTCGTCAAGGATATATGTACACTCGTTGTTCAACTGGACTGCCACACCGTTATATTTGATTTCGCATCCCACAAGAAGCAGCATGGAAGCGGCTACAAAAAGAGAACAAAGTTTTTTCATATTCATGTGAATTATAAATCATTTTACAATGGTTACCATATATTCAGCTCAAATGGCAGGCGTGCCTGAATGCAGTCGCAGTTACCAATGTTGCGCAGGAACTTGACGCTGTTGTAATAACCGGCAAATGTTTCACGCGCCATAGTCTCCATATAATCCTCCTTCTTTGTATCCATCAGTTTCTCGATAAGAGGTTTCTCCTCGGGGTATGCCTTAACGCTATAATCGGCAAGTCCGGCCTTCTGCGCCGCAATTGCAACAGCCTTGTCAAGGTCGCCAAGTTCATCAACTAATCCAATCTCCTTGGCCTTGCTGCCGGTCCATACGCGGCCTTCGGCAATCTTTGCGATATCCTCGACAGCAACACCGCGTCCGTCGGCACATCGTTTCAGGAACAGTGCATATCCGTTATTGACGTAGTTCTGCAGAACAACTCTCTCCTGGGGGGTGAAAGTGCGTGACATGTTGCCGAAATCGGCCATCGGATTAGTCTTTACCACATCAAAGCCAAGGCCAACCTTCTCCTTCAACAGCTTCTCGGCACTTGGGATTACTCCAAAGATACCAATTGAGCCGGTGAGCGTGATGGGGCTGGCGACAATGCAGTCTGCAGCACATGAGATATAGTAACCGCCCGATGCCGCATAGTCACCCATTGATACCACCACAGGCTTTGCAGCCTTCAGGAGTGTCACCTCGCGCCATATCTGCTCCGAACCGTATGCACTTCCGCCGGGAGAGTTCACACGAAGGACAACAGCCTTCACGTCATCGTCCTCGCGCAAATCACGCAGTTCCTTGATTACCTTTTTAGAGTTTATGCCCTCGTCAAAAGATGAAGCCGAACCGTCAATCTCGCCGAACGCATAGTACACGGCAACCTTGCTCTTGTCGGCAGCATCCTCAACAATCTTGTTCAGTTTAAGCCTCTCTTTCATTGTCTCCATTGTAACAAGGTTCAGGTCATCATCCCCGTCAATACCGGTGAGGCTCTTGAGATATGCCTGCACGCCATCCTTGTATAGCAATGTATCGGCCATGCCACATGCCACGTACTCCTCGGCGGGACAAAAATCCATGAACCTGTCGGCATAGTCGTCGAGTTTCTCCTTTGACACACCACGTGAAGCCGAAACAGCAGTAAGCAACTCGTCCCAGGTGGATTCCAACATTTCGGTAAGCTGTTCGCGGTTGGCATCGCTCATCTCTGTTGCGATGAAGGGCTCTACAGCCGACTTGTAGGTACCAACCTTGAACACCTGCATCTCGACACCTATCTTCTCAAGCAAATCCTTGTAGAAGACGGGAGTCGATGCAAGACCGTGCCACCCGATGCTTCCCTGGGGATTCAGAATCAGTTTGTCGGCAACGGTGGCAAGATAATAGAGTTCCTGTGAATACTGGTCGCCATAGGCAACAATGAACTTGCCGCTCTCCTTGAAGGAAGCAAGCTCGCCGCGTATCTCCTCAAGCGAAGCCCCCGATGCACCCTCTACAGCGCCGGCCTGCAGATAAATTCCCTTTATATTCTCATTTGCCTTTGCCTCTTTGATGGCAGCGATTATCTCATCGAGGCCATAGGTTTTTAACTCGCTGTCCATTATCGATGCCAAAGGATTCTCCACTGCACGCTCCTCAATGACTCCGTTAAGGTCAAGGAAAAGCACTGAGTTCTTTTCAATGGTACTGTCAGCACCCGAAGATGCAACAACACCCGCAATAATGCTTATGCCTACAATAGGAAGAATAAGTCCTACAATCAACAAGGCCAGCATGCAGGCCAATGTAGTCTTAAAGAATTTTTTCATCTTCAGTAAATTTTAATTTATTATTCCAATCATTGTCAATCACTTGACATCGCCATAGGATTTCACCCAGTCATTGTAGCCGCCATCGAGTTCCACAACATTGTACCCCATCATTGACAGCGTCTTGGCTGCATTCTTGCTACGGTTTCCGCTGCGGCAATACACGGCTACCGTATATGCCTTGTCCAGCATTGTTGCTGCAGTCTCGCCAAAGTGGCCTGTCAGCACATCAATGTTGACACTGCCCGGGATATTACCTGCGGCAAACTCATCGGGAGTGCGCACATCTACAAGCTGCACACCGGGGTTGTCAATGGAGTCGGCAAACACACTCGCCGTAACCGACAATATTTTCCCCTCGCCATGTGTCTCTTTGCTGAACTTCATGGTACACGACGCTGTGAGCAACATAAGAAGCATGCACGGCACCACTCTCCTTAACCCCAATATATCTCTTTTCATATCACATCATATATTTATCGCCTTACATTCCACATCTTGTTTGTGGCATCGGCATTGAACAGGACATCAATGTTGGCACCGTTCTTCTCCTTTATTATCTCCCACGCACGCAACTGTATGAACTGGTCGGTTGTGAGCCCGAGCTCCTCCTGGTATGCCTTGTCGGCAATGGCACGCTGACGCTCGGCCGCCTCGCGCGCCACAAGCATCTCACGTCTCGACTCCTCGGTGCGCTTGGCCTGTGTTGCGGCTGCAGTTGCATCCATCTCGGCCTTCTGGCGCTCATTGGGGATGGCACGGCCAACCACCACATTCACCACATCGATTGGCAACTCTCCCTGCTTTGAACTCAACAGCGAGATATAGTTCTGGATATCGTTCTTTACAAAAAGATTGATGGAATCGAGCACTTCGCGGTTACTCATAAGGTCAAAAGGTCCGTACTTTGATATGTAGCCGCGCACAGTATTGCGGTAAACCTCCTTTATAACCGAATTGTACCAGTCCACACCATAATTCTTTATAAGCACAGGCGATTTGTTGTCTTTCACCTGCAGCTGTATCTGGGTGTTGAAATCGAGCAACGTATTGTCGTTTGATGTTGCATCATCAAGGTCCTCATCATAGGCACGAGGCAACATATTCACTATAACATAGTCGGTTGAGAGCCATGTATATTCAAGTCCGGTCTCAACGGGAGTCATATCAATACCTCCTGTACCGAATATCCAGGGCTTATGTACCTTTACACCCTCTTCACCGGCCTCGGGAGAAACGGTCGTACATCCCGAGAGTAAAACAGACGAGCAGAAAAGAGTTGCAATAAAAAAGTTCTTCATAGTATTACTGTTTATAAAAGTTCAACAAGTTCATCTTTTGTAATGCCAAGCATCTGAGCCTTTGCCTTGAACTGCGGCAGTTCATTGGCTATGAACTCATTCTTTACATTATCCTTTATGCGCGATACAGCACCATCTTTGACAAAGTAGCCAAGACCGCGCTTGTTGTAGATTATCTCCTGCGACTCGAGCAACTGATAGGAGCGGACAATGGTATTGGGGTTCACACCCACCATTGCACCCATCTCGCGCACCGAGGGGATGCGCTCTTCCTCGCGCCAGTCGCCTTGCAGAATCTTCTCCTGCATCAGGTCCACGTTCTGCAGATAAATGGGTTTGTGTTCGTTATACTCCATAATAGAAACTCATTAATAGTTTACCTTCTTTATTCTGAAATAGGTGATGGAGAGGAATGCCATCGACATAAGAATTGTCAGGCAACGTACTGTGGTCATCAAATATCCGAACAGCTCCACGTCTGTCTTTTCATCAAGCCACTCTACCAAACCTTCAAACATATCCTCCCAAAATTCGGGTGTTGTAATATTTACAACGACGGCAGTCAATATCACAAACGCAAATGTCATTGAAATATTGAAAAGGATTGTCTTGAGCACCTTGTTCTTGCGGAAGATTGTGTTGAACATTATGGTGTAGGCAATTAGATTGACAAAATAGATAATGCTGTCGAATACAGGATATATATGGGGCAGCAGATATTCATCATCCACTAATTTAACGGCGGTAAACGGGTTGTAGAACTCCATATGCAAGAAGGGGCCTATACCCGCTTTTGACAGGAGCCACAGCAACAGGTCGGTAGCGGTGAGCACAGCGTACGCAAGAAGCGGCACAATGACAACACAGAGCACAATCATTGACAACAGTTTCTCAAGCGTGCTTGCCGGTATCATAGCATATATGTAACCCTTTTTGCGGTCGTTCATATCCTTGTAGACAATGAAAGGGCTCAACACTATCGCAAGCACAAAGAGTACATTTACAAGCAAGGCTCTACTATGTGGGCAAGCATTAAAGTCAACGGTGAGTGAGAAAATCCACACTGCAGCAATTACGCTTGCAAAAATAAGGAGCGACTTGAAGAAATTGGGTATGTAGTTAATAACCTCGTACTTAATGAGCCTACCCAGACGCTTTATATCAAACACTTCGTTCATGACAGTTTACTTTTTTGAATTAATGTAATTGAACAACAGTTCTATGTTTATGCGGCTCTCCTCGCCGTTCACATTCCTGCGAATCGAGCTGCAGCCGCCAAGGCCGGCCTCAACAAACAGGGCATCATCGGGCACAGTGTTGGTGGTCTCGAAGAGGTACTCGCTCTGTATGTCGGCAACACTCTTGTCCAACAGCACCGCACGCTTGTCCAGTATCATAATGTGGTCGAGCAGGTTCTCAACATCCTTCACCTGATGGGTGGAGATGATGATGGTACGCTTGTCGTCCATTGTCCTTGCCACCATCTTGCGGAACTCGAGCTTGCTTGGAATATCGAGGCCGTTTGTAGGCTCGTCGAGCAGCAGATACTCGCTGTTCATTGCAAGCGCAATGCAAAGGATAGCCCTTTTGCGCTGACCGAGCGAAAGGGTTGTGAACTTGCGCTCAATGTCTATCTCGAACTCCTTGAGCAGGCTATGCAGCAGCTGTTCGTCGTAATTGGGGTAGAAAGCCGAAATTCCGGCGGCATAGTTCTTTATTGACACTGCAGGACCCTCAAAATCCTCTGGGATGTAGAACATCTTCGACAGGAAGCCCGGTTTGCGGTCGGCCGGTGAATATCCGTCAATCTCTATATGCCCTTCCTTTGCTGTCAGCAAGCCGCAAAGCAACTTGAAGAGCGTGCTCTTTCCCACACCGTTGGCACCAAGCAGGCCATATACCCTACCCTGCTCGAATGTGGTGCTTATGCTATCCAAGACCTTCTCGCTTGAATAGGCGAATGACAAATTCTTAATCTCTATCATAGTGTATTAGTTTATTAGTACACTGCAAATATAAAACACATTTTTCATACTTTCCAAGAAAAATTGCAAGAAATTTTATAAAAAAATCATATCTTCGCACTGAAAGAACTTACCGTATATGAAAAAACTACTTATTGGGCTTACAAGCCTTTTATTATTATGCGCGTGCGCGCATAGAGCAGACATTGAGACAAGCCACGGCCTGTTGCCTCTTCCACAGGAAGTAGAGAAATCAAGAGGAGATTTCACCGTGAGTGAGGGTACAAAACTCTACATTAATGCGGCAACCGATGACAAGAGCGCCATTGCCAATGCCTTGGCGGCCTGGAACGGTTTATTGGAAGCAACTGAAGAGGAGGCCACTGCAAACTGCATTGCCATGGAGGTTTGCGACAATGTAGAGAACATCACATCACCCGAGGGTTACACAATCAACGTCACCAGAGAGAGAATCGACGTTAAGGCAACATCGGCCGCCGGCCTTTTTTATGCAGCACAGACACTGCAACAGCTTGCCGATAGCAGCAACACCATCCCCGCCTGCACAATAACCGACGAACCGGAGTTTGCCTACCGCGGACTGATGCTCGACGTAAGCCGCCACTTCTTTGGCAAGGAGTTCATCAAGAAACAGATTGACGCCATGGCTCACTTCAAGATGAACCGCCTGCACCTGCACCTCACCGACGCTGCAGGCTGGCGCATAGAAATAAAGAAATACCCACGCCTCACCGAGTTTGCCGCATGGCGCTCACCCGCCATCTGGAAAGATTGGTGGTTCGGCGACCGCAAGTACGTGGAGGAAGGCAGCGAGGGAGCATACGGCGGCTACTACACACAGGAGGATATAAAGGAGCTTGTTGCATACGCAGCAGAGCGTTACATAACCATTATCCCCGAGATTGAGATGCCCGCACACAGCGAGGAGGTGCTCACCGCCTACCCCGAACTGTCGTGCACACACGAGCCATACAAGCAGGCCGATTTCTGCATAGGCAACGAAAAGACATACGAGTTTCTTGAGAACGTGCTGAGTGAAGTCATCGAACTCTTCCCGAGCGAGTACATACACATTGGTGGCGACGAGGCCGGCAAGGCATCATGGCCACACTGCCCATTGTGCCAAAAGCGCATGGAAGAGGAGGGACTGAAGGACGTGAACGAGCTGCAGAGCTACCTGATACAGCGCATAGAGAAGTTCGTAAACAGCAAGGGAAGACAGATTATCGGTTGGGACGAGATTCTTGACGGTGGTCTCGCGCCCAATGCAACTGTCATGTCATGGCGCGGAACAGAGGGCGGCATCGCTGCCGTCGAAAGCGGCCACAAGGCAATAATGACACCGGGCGGTTACTGCTACCTCGACTCGTACCAGGACGCACCTCACACACAGCCAATGGCATTCGGCCCATACATGCCGCTTGAGAAGGTCTACTCATACAATCCGCGTGCCGAGATTGACAGCGCAAAGGCAGACCTTATATATGGTATCCAGGGCAACCTTTGGGTGGAATATATCCCCACCGAGGAACTTGTAGAGTACATGATTTATCCACGTATACTTGCCATTGCCGAGATTGGCTGGAGCAACCCCTCCGAGCGCAACTATGCTGCATTCAAGGAGCGCGCAATCAAAGCCACGGACTACCTGCGTGGCAAGGGCTACAATGCCTTTGACCTTGCAAATGAGTTCGGCCAGCGCAAAGAGGCACTGAACCCCGTCGAGCACCTTGCCAAAGGCAAGAGCATCAGATATGCCGAGGATGCGCCATACAGCGACAGCTACAAGGCAGGCGGCAACGGAGCACTCATTGACGGTGTTTGCGGCGGCTGGACATATACCGACAACAAATGGCAGGGATTCATAAGGAACGGAATAGATGTGACCATTGACCTGGGCGAAGAGAAAGATATCACCGAGGTTAGCGCACAGTTCATGCAGATGTGCATCCCCGATGTATGGTTCCCCGCCGAGGTAATCATAAGCACATCGTGCGACGGCAGAGGATTCAGAGGAGTGGCCCGCATTGAACACACCGTTGTAAGGGACGAGGGTCTCTCGTTCAAGGAGTATGGCTGGAAAGGCAACACAAAGGCACGCTACATAAACTACCGTGCAAAGTGCGGCCCACAGCGTGGCTGGCTATTCACAGACGAAATAATTGTAAAATAACCAACAACTAAGAAAACTTTAACAAAAAAACTTATGACACGAAAGAACTTTTTCAGAAGCATTCTGGCTGTGGCAATTGCATTGCCTATGAGCCTGAGTGCACAGGTCGATGTAAACAGGGCGACATACCCCGACTACAGCGACAAGACAAACCCCGACTGGTCGTTGATGCCACAGCAGGGTGCCGGCAAGGCGCAGCGTGCCGACGGCACGACAAAGGCACAACGTCCGGCCTATGTAAACAACGCAGAGAAGAAATTCTTCCCGCCCGTCTTCAACCAGGATGGCGGCTCATGCGGTTCGGCATCGCGTATTTGCTACATGTTCACATACGAGCTGAACGCATACCGCAACCTCGACGGCAAGATTGCCCAGAACTACTACCCATCACACTTCGTATGGTTGCTCACCAACGGAAATTCAGGCAAGAATGAATTCGTGACAAGCATTGGTGTTCCTTCAGCAGCCACATACGGCGGACAGACATACTCTGCTCTCTTCGGCAGCCAGGATTGTGCCAACAATGATTTTGGATGGATGCAAGGCTACAACAAGTGGTTCGAGGCCATGAACAACCGTATGCTCGAGCCGGTGAATTTCCCTGCACACGTAGGCACCGAGGAGGGACGCGAGGCCGTGAAAAACTGGCTCTGGAACCACAACGGCGACGAGAGTTTCCATGCCGGCGGTATCTGCGGTATCGGCGTAGCTAGTGCCGACGGCAACTATGAAGCCAGAATTCCAAACACAGCAGCCAACAGCGCAGCCGGTGTAGTTAACATGAAATATGTAAAGGCATGGGGACCACAGGTTGACCATGCTCTTACCATTGTGGGTTACGATGACCGCATTGAGTTCGACCTCGACGGCAACGGCGTTGCCGGCGAAGTGGAGAAGGACGAGGTCGGTGCTTGGATTATAGTGAACTCATGGGGCGCATGGTGGGGCAACAAAGGCTTCATCTACTGCCCATACGCATACGGCGGTGCATCGTTCAACAGGGACGGTACATTCTCGCAGAACTGGTGGGCTCCCGAAATTTACAAGGTTAGAAAGGACTATCGCCCGTTGCGCACAATAAAGTTGGAGATGGAGTACTCACGCCGCAGCGAGATTAAGTTGTCGGCAGGAGTATCGGCCGACATCAATGCCACAGCACCCGAAAAGACCATTGAGTTCGAGCACTTCAGATATGCCGGTGACGGTAACTATGGTAACACCAACCCCGCACCCGAGATTCCAATGCTCGGCCGCTGGGCCGACGGTCTGCACACCGAGCCAATGGAGTTCGGATATGACCTCACCGATTTGACAAACGGTTTCGACAGGAGCATGCCGCTCAAGTACTTCTTCATCGTTGAGACACGCAGCTGGGGCAAGGGTAGCGGAAAGATACACAATGCCTCAATCATGGACTATGAGTTCAACCTCAATGGCGAGGAGACCCCGTTCGACATCGGCAACGGTGTTGAGATAAAGAGCGCCGGCAACAAGACCATCATTTCGGTTGTAGTTTATGGCGAGGAGTACTACGCTCCGCAAAACCTCTCGCTCAACGAGAGAGTGCTCACATGGACAAAGCCAATACGTTCGAGCCACGCTATTGCAAAGTACAATGTATTCCACAACAACGGGCTGATTGCCGAGGTGGATGCAGAGACCCAGAGCTACACACTCCCAGGCGATGTGGAACTTGACGGCACATTCAGCGTTTCGGCACTCTATGACGATGGCAATGAGTCACAGAAGGCGACAGTCCAGGCTCCCGTTGCACATGACAGCGAGAACAAGGTCATCAACCTTAAGAATTCCGGTTTCACAATACCCAATGTCTTTGACCAGAAGTATAACGAAATGACAATGGAGTTCTACATAAAGCCAAACTCATTGAGGGACTGGAACCAGAGTGCCGGCCCGGGATGGGGCAAGTTCATGATGCATGCCAATACAAGCGGTTCGTTCACCATTGGTTGGGACACAAACAACCGCACCAACACCGACTATGGAACATTGAAAGTCGGAACCTGGACACACATTGCATTTGTGGTCAAAGACAAGACAATGCTTGTATATGTAAACGGTGTCCGCAAGAAGTCATTCTCGACTCAATCATACAGCGGCATTGGCGGCTGGGGTGATTTTGTCTTCAGTTCAAACGGTGAGGGCAACGCACAGGATGCAAGCTATGATGAAATCCGCGTATGGAACAGAGTGCGCACTGCTACCGAGATAAAGAACAGCATGAACGCACAGTTCTCGGGCAGCGTACTCCCCGACGGACTTGTCGCATACTACAAGGGCGATGTCATAACAGAGAACGGCACAGCAATGCTGCGCGAATGTGTAAGCGGCAACCATGCAGCAATACACAGCACCGGCTACAGCGTTGAGACAAGCAGCAAGAGCATGGGCAAGACATCGGCAACACTCTCGGCAAGCATTGACCCTGTATCAGGCACAATCCATGCAGGCATGCCGGTCAAATTCTCGGCAACATACAGCGATGCAGCAACTAAAATAACATGGAATATCCCCGATGCCGGAATTAACAATGTTACAATTGCTGAACCAACCGTAACATTCACCTCGGCCGGTGAAAAGAGCGTTACAATGACAGCAGAGGACAGCGAAGGCAAGACCGTGAGCGAGACAATCACAGTTACCGTGAACGAAGAGCCCGAAGCCGATGCCACCTTCAAGGTAAGCAAGAGCCCAATTATCCTGGGCGAGAAGGTGATGTTCATTGTAGAGAAGCCGCAGTTGGGCTACACATATGAATGGGCTACCCCGGGTGCCGAGGCTGAGAAGGCACAGGGTCTGCGCGCCAGTGCCGTGTACAAAGTGGGCGGTACACACACCGTGACTTTGAAGGTGACATCACTTACCGGAGCAAAGACAGCCACATCGAGCATAGACATTGAGGTGCTCGACTCGGAGCCTGTTGCCACATTTGAGATAAGCCCGGCCATAATAATGAAGGGCGAGACAACATACCTCACCGATGTGTCAAAGTACAACCCTAATGGCTGGCAATGGACCATTGAGAACCCAAGCAAGAAGTACATCATCAACGGCCAGAACAGCAGTTTCACACCCGATGTAAGCGGTGTCTACGATGTAACACTCAAAGTAAACAATCTTGTGGGTACAAGCAGTACGACAAGAGAACGTGCACTCATCGTATGCAATGCCGACAGCAAGAACGGCCTCAACTTCACCGGCCGCGACAATGCCAAGGTAACAGCGCCCGTTACAGCATCGAGACACGATGCCTTCACCGTCGAGTGGTGGATGCGCCCCGAGAGCCTCGCAAGCAACTGCCTTGGAATTGGTGAAAGCGAATCGACATTCCTCATAAAGACCGACAAGGATGGCCGTATGCATGTCTCGGCAAACGGCTACACAGGCAAGAGCAGCACAAGCAACTTCGTCATCCTTAACGAGTGGCACCACTATGGTGTTATAGTTGCCGACGGATATGTTGATTTCTACCGCGATGGAGAGTACTTCTCTACCAGCTATGTGTCACTGAACGCATACGTTCCATCATTGAACAGTTTCTCTATCGGCAAGGACAACGCAAAGATGAACGGACAGATTGACGAGCTGCGCGTGTGGACAAAGAGCGTGAGGTATGACGACATGAAGGCTGTCTGCAACGCTCCGCTTGAGAACCCCGCATCAATGGATGGTCTGTTACTCTACTACGATTTCAACCAGAGCGGTGGCGATGTCATTGACCGCAGCGGCAACGGCTACAACGGCGTGCGTAGCGGCTTTGGCCCCGACGGCGATGCATGGGGATTGTCGAGAGGTGTCTTCTGTCTCAGCAGCGAGAACAGTGGCAAGAACGGCGATGTGACATCCGACTACCTCACCAACTACCGCGCAGCGTTCCAGCACAGCAACACCATGGTAAACACAAATGTAAGAAACCGTTTCTATCAGCTGACAGGCTGGACCATTGAGAATGCCGTTACATCGGGAAGCATCACCACCGGTGCGCATGTCGATGCAGAGAAGGACAAGTGTATGACATTCACAACCACATGGGACGGATTCAGCACCTTGAGCAACCACAAGGTTTACCAAACAGTGACCTTGCCAAAGGGTGTATATACCTTCACCGCCAACTATCACGCTAAATGGGAGGGACAGTGCGGCAACAGCTATCTGGTTGTTGACGACGCAAAGAACATCCCCGGCGTGGCAAGCATTGAGAATGCACTTGCATATACACAAATGGCTGCAAAGGGTTCAGCAATGTCAAACAAGGTGGAGTTTGTCCTCGAAGAGGAGACAGAGGTTTCACTTGGCTTGCTTGTGAACATGAACGACAAGATTTGTATGACCATTGAGAGCTTCACGCTTGTACGCGAGAACACCGAGTACCTTGAGGCCGACGGTCTCACAGCCATTGAGCCAGTAATAGAAAGCGTTGAGCGCGAGCAGGACAATGCAATCTATGACCTCCAGGGCCGCAAGGTTCTGCAGCCACAGAAGGGACATATATACATAAAGAACGGAAAGAAGTTCCTTGCAAAGTAAAGGAACATGCCATAAGAAGATTGTGGGGTGGCTCAACGAGCCAACCCACAATTGTTTATTATACCTTGCTAAAGTTTTTTAGAATATGGACAAATTAATGACTCACCTGCAAAAGTTGGGGGAAGGTTTAGGATTACTTCCCG
>JAZOOF010000042.1:0-27481 GCA_045654885.1 Bacteroidaceae bacterium | reverse complement strand
CCACAAATGCTTTTGCAGAAAGTTTTAATGCCAAAATCAAAGCATTCAGAGCACAACTCAGAGGTGTTACTGATTTGAAATTTTTCTTCTATAGATTGACTAAACTTTTTGCATAGCCCCCCCAACTTTTGCAGGTGAACCACTATTTATCCCCTAAAAGTTCGCCGGCCTTTTTCTCAAGGGCTTCCTGAAACAGTTTCATTGCCTTTGAAAGCTCGGCCTCATAATTCTCCTTCACTTTGTCGGTAAGGTGAGCATCGAACTTGGCAATTTCATCGGCATTATCCTTTGAAAAAGAGGCCATCGCTTTCTCAAACTCGGCATACACTGCTTGAAGTTCCTCCATCGACAAAGCCTCATCGGCCCGCTTTGTATAGTCATTCACCAGGGCTATAAGCTTGTCGAGAACATTGGCAGCAACATCCCTTTCCGTTGCCGAAGCGGTTCCGCCCAAAAGAGTGACAGCAAGAAGAGCAAACAGAAGCGTTCTCATGACATAACGGTTACTGATAGCGCAACTGCTGGCCGGGACGTATTATTGAATTCGATTTCAAGCCGTTGAGCTCAAAGATGCGACGTTGCGACACTCCATACTTGCGTGCAATCCTCTCAATGGTGTCACCGCTCCTCACCTTGTGGTACTTCTTCTCGGGACCTGCAATCTTCACCTGTCCGTTCTCGATATACTTGCTGCCGGGTCTGCGATAGAGATAGCTCTCGCCGGTCATCTTCTGGTTCTTGAAATCGAACATCAGTGCGGGGTCAAGGCTCTTGCCCATAAGAATGGTCTCGAAATGGAGGTGTGAGCCCGAACTGCGTCCGGTGTTGCCGCCAAGACCAATGGGGTCACCCGCCTTTACATTGTCATTTGCCTCTACAAGCTTCTTGGACAAGTGGGCATACAGTGTCTCTATTCCGTTATTGTGGCGTATTACCACGTAGTGACCATAGCCACGGCGCTGGTAGCTTGTAATGCGCACCTTTCCGTCAAATGCAGCATAGATTGTATCACCTGTCTGCACTTTTATATCCAGTCCCTGATGCACACGACGGCGGTTGGGGCGGTAGCCGAAGATATCGGTCACCTTGACACTGGGAGTAGGCATCACGTAGTTGCGCAAGTCAATCCTGAACGAGTCGGGCATTGCCGAGTTGTAGTGCACAACGGAGTTGGCCCATGTGGGGTACATTTCGTCCGAGGGGATGATATTCTCCTCGTTCAACAGCATGAAATGCGGCTCCACGGTCTCCACCATCTCTGTAGGCATGTACAGAGAGACCGGCTCGGGCACGGCATCCTGCGCCTTAACACCTGCTGCCAGAAGAAGCAGGGCAAAGCTCAATAATTTAAACAACCGACCCACTGTATTACTTGAATTTCAGGGTTTCCTCGCCACCATACTCAAAGCATGTGACAGCCGACTGATAGTCGAACAGCTCCTCGGGCTTGAAGAAACGGTTAATCTCTACAAGAGCATTCTCTACAGAATCGGATGCATGCACAACATTCTGCTCGCCGCTCATTGAGAAGTCGCCACGTATTGTTCCCGGGAGCGCACGGCGTGAATTTGTAACACCAACCATCTGACGCACTGTCTCAACAGCCTCGGCACCCTCAAGACAGCATGCAATGAGCGGAGCTGCCTGCATTGAAGCCTTCAGATAGGGGAAGAAGGGGCGCTCAACAAGATGTGCGTAGTGCTCGGCAACAAGTTCGTCGGTCATGAACAGCATCTTAATGCCTGCAAAACGCAAACCTTTGCGCTCGAAACGTGTAATGATATCACCCATAATGCCACGCTGTATTGCGTTGGGCTTGATTAGAATAAGAGTCTTTTCCATATTATGTATAATTTAGTGATTTACAAATATATTCACAGCATTTTGTAAATGTACGAAAAATAAACGAGACGCAAAGCCTTTTATGAATTTATTATGATATTGCGCCCCAATTGCGGTTATTCATACTCTTTATACGACGCAACTGCTCCCACACCACACGGTAGAGCTCACTGTTGCATTGCGGGTCGGCAGCCACCACTCCACGGGCCACCTCGCGCACGAACTTCAGCAACTGCTCGTCGCGGGAAAGGTTGGCAATCTTCAGGTCGAATGCAATGCCGCTCTGCTGTGTACCCTCCATGTCGCCCGGGCCGCGAAGCTTCAGGTCGGCCTCGGCAATCTCAAAGCCGTCGTTGCTTGTTGTCATAATCTCCATGCGCTTGCGGGTATCCTCCGATAGCTTATAGTCCGTTACAAGTATACAATAGGACTGCGACGCACCACGTCCCACACGTCCGCGCAACTGGTGCAGCTGCGAGAGGCCGAAACGCTCGGCATTCTCAATTACCATAACCGACGCATTGGGCACATCCACACCAACCTCGATAACCGTTGTCGACACAAGTATCTGCGTCTCACCCGATGAGAAGCGACGCATCTCCTCGTCCTTCTCCTTGGGTTTCATCTTGCCGTGCAGCTTGCTCAGCCTGTAGTCGGGAAAAACGTTGCACAGTTGTTTGTATCCATCCTCAAGATTCTTGAGGTCGAGTTTCTCGCTCTCGCTGATAAGCGGATATACCACATAGGCCTGACGACCCTCATTTATCTGTGTGCGAATGAATGAATAGAGACTGTCCGTGCGGTTACGGAATATATGCGAGGTGTTTATAGGTTTGCGTCCCGGAGGCAGCTCGTCAATCACAGAGACATCGAGGTCGCCATAGAGCGTCATCGCCAACGTACGCGGTATTGGGGTTGCCGTCATCACAAGAATGTGTGGTGGAATGGTGTTTTTTGCCCACATCTTTGCACGCTGCACAACGCCGAAACGGTGCTGCTCGTCAATGACCACAAGACCCAGATTGCGGAACAGCACATTGTCCTCCAACACAGCATGGGTACCTACAAGGATGTCAATCTCACCATTCTCAAGCGCCTCGAAAAGCGGCACCCTCTCCTTGGTTCTGGTGCTGCCGGTGAGCAGCTCCACCCTCACAGGCAGGTCGCCCAGCATGCGACGCAATGTAGCGAAATGCTGTTCGGCAAGTATTTCGGTGGGGGCAAGCAGGCAGGCCTGGTAGCCGTTGTCCTTGGCAAGCAACATCGACATCAGTGCCACAAGAGTCTTTCCGCTGCCCACATCGCCCTGCAGCAGACGATTCATCTGCCTTTCGCTGTTCACGTCGGCGCGTATCTCTTTAACCACCCTCTTCTGGGCGTTCGTGAGTTGGAACGGCAACTTCTCGCTATAGAAACGGTTGAACATCTCGCCCACCTTGGCAAAACGGTGCCCCACATAACGCATCTGGCGCTCCTTGGCATAGTGCAGGATGTTTAGCTGTATGTAGAAGAGTTCTTCGAACTTGAGCCTGTACTGCGCAAGCTGCAGTTCCTTGGCATTGCGCGGAAAGTGTATTATGCGCAGGGCATCGTCAATTGACATAAGTCCGTTCTTCTGCACGATATCGGCCGAGAGGGTTTCATCCAACGGAGCGGTGAGCAGACCGAAGAGGTTCTGCACAAGTTTCAGCATGGCCGTGGAGTTCAAGCCGCTGCGTTTCATCTTTTCCGTGGTGTTATAATAGGGTTGCAGCCCCATGGTATCGAGTTTCAGGAGCGAGGCATCATCCACATCGGGATGGGCAATGTTTACCCTGCCGTTGAAGACCGAAGGCTTACCGAACACCACATAACGCGTGTTCAGTTTCAATTTGTTCTTTACGAACTTGATTCCCCTGAACCACACAAGGTCCACAAATGCCGTACCGTCGGTAAAATGCCCCACCAGACGGCGCGATGCGCCCTCGCCCACCTCCTCAAAGGAGCGGATTTCGCCCAGCAGCTGCACATGCTGCAGCTGGCCTCCAAGTTCACTGACCTTGAAGACACGGCTACGGTCGATATATTTATAAGGAAAATAGTACAACAAGTCGTGCAGGGAACGTATGTTCAGTTCCCTGGCAAGCAGCGTGGCACGTTGCTCGCCCACGCCGGGCAGAAATTTTATATCTCTTGTCGTGAGGTCAAGCATTCCATCAATGTCTTGGCAACAAGCATATCGAACGGTGTGGTTATCTTTATGTTCTCGCGGTTACCCTCTACACCCGACACCTTCTCGCCAAGCGCCTCAACAACCGAAGCGTCGTCGGTAAAGCTCTCGACGAAACGTTGTTCATAGGCACGGCGCAGGAGCGAGAGCTTGAACACCTGTGGTGTCTGCACAAGACGATACCTGTCACGGGGAACAACCTCTGTAGCATCGGCACCAACAATGTGGCGAAGGCTGTCCTGCAGGTCAATCATAGGTATTGCGGCACCATCCACCCACGCGCGGGAGAAGCACTCATCGAGCACCTTTGCCGAGACAAAGGGACGCACGCCGTCATGCACACCCACAAGGGCATCGGTAATATCATCAACCTGTGCCAAGCCGTTCTGTACCGAATGGAAACGCGTTGAGCCGCCCTGTGCCAGAATCAAAGGAACAGCAAACGAATGCTCCTTACACAACTGTTTCCACAGTTCAATGTGCTGTGCAGGGAGAACAAGAATAAGTTGCATGGCGGGGTCTATGGCATGTAGACGCTCAAGGGTGACCATGACTATTGGCTTGCCGCCAAGCAGTTGAAACTGCTTCGGCATCTCGCCACCCATACGCACACCCTTACCGCCGGCAACGACAATAAGATATCTTTTCATAAATAAATCTCTTCTTAGAACTGCATTTGAGAGCGCAAGGTATCAACAACGTCTGCACCGCAGAAACGCTCTACAATGGCAAAGCCGAAATCGAACGAAGCACCGGGGCCACAAGCTGTTATAATATTACCGTCCTGCTCAACGGAGGCGGCTGTATATTCGGCATCGAAGAGGTCACCCTCGCAACCGGGATAACATGTAGCCTTCCTGCCTTTGAGAATACCTATGCGGCCGAAGACCATTGGAGCCGCACAAATTGCAGCAACCAACAGACCGCGTGAACATGCATCTACAAGCAGTGTGCGCAAAGGCTCATGGGCCGAGAGATTATCGGTTCCCACTCCACCGCCGGGCAAAACAAGTGCATCGGCATCGGCAAAAGCGAGGTTCTCATAGAGTTCATCGGCTGCAACAGTGACATTCTGTGCCGAGAGAACCTCTTTGCCTCCCATGATGGAAACAGTGACCACATCCAAACCTGCACGGCGCATAACATCAACCGGTGCCAAAGCCTCAACGGTCTCAAAACCGTCGGCAAGAAAAACATATACTTTCTTCATATTATAAGCTATTTTAATTCTCCTATAAAATTGTTTGCATTACATACGAGCCTACATTCAACCGGCCGCGCCCAACAACTTCTTATCTCAATTCAAAATTATAGGTAATTGTACCGCGCTGGTTATCGACACCGGCAATACTGTTGAAGATGGTTGCCCTTGCAGCCTTCAACGCGGCATTACGCAGTTTCAAATCGGCAGTATTCGTCATTCTTGTATTGATGCTTGCATCAATCACCCTACCCGCCGGGTTAACGGTAATATCCACCACCACCCTGCCGGCAGCCTGCAATTTCTCTTTAGGTACAATAATGCCGTCTGTTCCCGGGTCACGTCCTTCGAGGCTGAATGAGACACCGATACCTGTCTGTGCCCCCGCATCGGAATTACCCTGCGGCGATCCCTTTGAAGGCTCGTCGGCCTCTGCAGCCTCCTTCTTGCTCATGTTGCTGCCCTTGCTGAAAGCGTTGGCAATAGAGTTCTCGGCAGCCTTGCGGGCCTCGGCCTCCCTGCGCTCACGCTCAATGCGCTCGGCCTCCTCACGCTCCCTCTGTATCTGCTCGGGGGTCTTCTCCGGGGTCACCGGCTTCTGCTGCTCCTTCTTGGGTTTTTCGGGCTGCAGCGCCGGGGCATCCTCGTTCTCCTGTGTAATCAGCGGCTCATCCGGTGCAGACGGAGCGGGCTGTGGCGCCACGGGTTGCGGTGCCGCAGGCTGTGGCTCGGCAGGCCTTGCCATTGCCACATTCTCCACGTCCATACCCAGCATCACCTCAATGCCCTTTTCGGGTGGAGCCGGAGGAGTGTCAAGTACCAGAAAATACAATAGCAGAGCCAACAGCAGGTGTACAATTACAGTGCCGGCAATACCGATTATTTTTTCTTTTGAAAATCTGTCCATCACTTGCTGTCGGGGCGGCGTGTAGCCAACACCATCTTATATTTGTTTTGATTAGCGATATCAAGCACCTTCACAACCTCGCGGTAAGGCACGGTCTCGTCGGCATAAAGAGCCACGAACATCTCCGCGTCCTTTTCGCTGCACTCGGCAAGGAAGGCGGCAATATCGGCCTCCTGAATCTCCTTTGCAGCCTCACGGCCCCACTGGGCATAATATGTAAGGTCGGCCTTTATGGTTATGCGCGCCATCGGCTGCGTGTGGACCCTCTCCTTTCCCTGTGGAAGATTCACCTTTATTGCATTAGGCACCACAATGGTCGATGTGAGCATAAAGAAAATCAACAGCAGGAAGATGATGTCCGTCATTGACGACATTGAAAAGTCGCCGATGGTCTTGGTTCTTCTCTTTATCATATAATATTACTCTTCGTCGGGTTCAACAACCTTTGGCTTTGCATCATCCTCAATGACTGCAGGAGCATCCTCCTTGCACTCCTCCACAATCTCAAGGAACGAGATTATATCGGCCTCCATGGCATTCTGCACCTTGTCGACCTTTGATACAAGATAGTTATGGGCAAAGATGGCAATGATACCTACCACAAGACCGCCCACAGTTGTCACCATAGCCTCGTAGATACCGCTCGACAATGCCGACACCTCGATGCTGTCACCCGCCTGTGACATGTTCCAGAAGGCCTGAACCATACCGGTAACTGTTCCCAAGAAACCTATCATGGGAGCAACAGCCGATATTGTAGAGAGCACCGGCAAACCTTTTTCAAGAGCAGCAATCTCCAGAGCCGCATTGTTCTCAAGTACCTGACGTATTGAGCCTGTATCGAACCTGAAATCCCTCACACCCTTTGCCAATATGCGCGAAATGGGTGTATTCTGTCGGTTGCAATATCTTATTGCCGACTTGAAATCCTTCTCCCTGATGTTATCGTTCAAACGTTCAAGCAACAATGGGCTCTTGACACCTGCCTTGCGAAGCACCGAGTATCGCTCGAAAAATATATACAAACCAATCAATGACAACACAACAAGGACAATCATAATCCAGCCGCCCTTCATTGCCAGTTCAAGTACATTAAGGTTCTCCTGAACGGTTTCTGCCACCGCCGGAATTGTGTCGGTTGCCAAAGTGTCGACAACTGCAGTAAGTGAGTTCATAGTTTCTATTGTTTTATCGTTATTTTATCAGACATTTCTTGTAAGCCGCAATAGTCTCCTCAAGACCAAGATAAAGGGCATCGCAAATAAGGGCATGGCCTATCGACACCTCGTCGACCCAAGGAATCACATCGGTGAAATACTTGAGGTTCTCAAGGCTCAGGTCATGACCGGCATTGAGTCCTATGCCCAACTGTTTCACGCGCTTCGCAGTCTCAAGGAAAGGAGCAATGGCTGTCTCAGGGTCTTTTGCATAGTTATGGGCATAAGGACCTGTATAAAGTTCCACCCTGTCGGCACCCGCCTCGGCAGCGAACTCAGCCATGCGCACATCGGCATCAATAAAGATTGAGCTGCGTATTCCGGCCGCTCTCAAATCGTTGAGTACGTCACGGAGGAAAAGTTGTTCATTCTCGGTATCCCAACCGCTGTTCGATGTCAACTGTTCTGGTTTGTCGGGCACCAATGTCACCTGTGACGGACGCACACGCAACACAAGGTCAAGAAACTCCTTCGACGGATAGCCCTCTACATTGAATTCAGTACGCAGCACAGCCTGCAGAGCCAGCACATCGGCACGGCGGATGTGCCTCTCGTCGGGGCGAGGATGAACGGTAATACCATCGGCACCAAAAGCCTCGCAATCCTTTGCGACCTTAATGACATCGGGGTTGTTGCCTCCGCGGGCATTCCTTATTGTCGCAACCTTGTTGATATTTACACTGAGTTTTGTTCTCATAAAAAGATTTTATCAAATTTAAACAGCTTCTAAACAAACAGTACCCATTACTGTTTATACAAAACACCATTCATTTGTGGGTATCACTTATTTTCGCATAATAGTGCAAAATTAGCACAAATAAAAAGATTTTATACAATAAATTATCTTAATTTTGTACTTATAAATGAAAACCTTACTACAATCATGAAGTTTGCAATATTCGGAAACAAGCACCAGACAAAGAAATCCCAAAGCATAGAAAAACTGTTCGATGCCATAACAAAGCGTGGCGACAGCTATGCCATTGACAAGGCATTCTACGATTTTCTGTGCAAGGAGCATATTGCACAACCGCAGCCACAGGAAATCATCACCGGCAACGATTTCACCGCCGACATTGCCATAAGCTTCGGCGGCGACGGTACACTTTTGCGCACAGCAAGCCGTGTGGGCAGTAAGGAAATCCCCGTGCTTGGCATCAACGCCGGAAGACTGGGTTTCCTGACAGCCTCATCAAACGAGAACATTGACGATATCATAGAGAACATACACAACGGCAATTATCAAATAGACAAACGTATACTAATTGAAGCAAGTACAGACGGCCAAAAACTCAAAAGCTACCCTTTTGCACTCAACGAAATTGCAATAATGAAGCACGACAGTTCGTCAATGATAACACTGAAGGCCACCATAAACGGTTGCGACACAATCACCTACCAGGCCGATGGTCTTATTGTGGCCACTCCTACAGGCTCTACCGGCTATTCGTTGAGCGTCGGAGGCCCAATCATAGCCCCCGAAGCTGCAGTACTCACACTCACTCCCATTGCACCGCACAGCCTCAGCGCACGCCCCATTGTGGTAGACTACAACACAACCATCGAGATAAGCGTGAGCAGCCGCAGCGGCAACTACCTGATAGCCATTGACGGACGCAACGAAAGTTGTGACGAGAAGACAACAGTCACAATTAAGAAGGCAAGCTACAGCCAACTCATCATCCGTCACCGCCACCACTCGTTCATTCAGAACATTCAAGAAAAACTAATGTGGGGCGCTGATGTCAGAGATTAGGCAGTTCACCTGATACAATAAAAGCGATGGAGACCAACTTCAGTTCTCCATCGCTTTTATTGTATATACGCAAAGGTATACTGTACCTCTTTTATACCCAGCCCTTGCGCACAACCCAACGGTACACCACTGGCACAACAAAGATGTTGAGCAGTGTAGATGACAACAGACCGCCAAGCACCACAACAGCCATCGGGCTCTGTATTTCGTTACCCGATGCCGAGCCGTTGACAATCATAGGTACAAGCGCCAAGGCCGACGTGAAGGCAGTCATGAGAATTGGGGTAAGGCGGTCGGCCGAACCTTTTATAATGACATCCTCAAGCGCTACGCCCTCGCCGCGCAAATGCTGATAGCGCGACACAAGCAGTATTCCGTTACGCGTTGCAATACCGAATAGTGTTATGAGACCGATTATTGCAGGAATGCTCATAACAGCCGATGTAAAGTAGGTTGCAAGCACACCGCCAATCAATGCAAGCGGCAGATCGAGCAACACCACAGTCGAGAGCAACATGCTCTTGAACTCCGTGTACAGCAGCACAAAGACCACAAGTATTGCAACCAGTGTAGTGAGCCACAGGGTGCGCGAAGCCGATTCGGCACTCTCGAACTGGCCGCCGTACTCAAGACGGTAGCCCTCGTCCAATGCCAGTTCCTTCTCAAGGTAAGCGGCTGCACGTTCCACTGTACCGGCAACGTCGCCGCTTGCAATGTTGGCCGACACCACAACCTTGCGCTGCACATTCTCGCGGCTGATGCTGCCCGGGCCGCCCACAGATACGACATCGGCCACTGTCTCCAGTGTCACCTTGCCGTCAGGGGTGTCAATGAGAGCACGCTTCACACCGTCGATACTCTCGGTGTAGTCCTTGTTCAGACGTATGATAAGGTCAAAACTGCGCTCCTCCTCATATATTGCGCCAACCTTCTTGCCGGGGAAAGCGTTCTCCACAAACTCGTTGAACTCGCTCATTGTTATACCGTAGAAGGCAAGCTTCTCGCGGTTGGCGCGCACCTGAATCTGCGGAATCTCAACCTGCTGCTCCACGTTTACGTCCACAATCTCGGGGAAAGCGGTCAACAGGCTCTTTATCTCCATTCCCTTGCTGAAAAGGGTGCTCAAGTCGGGGCCAAAAATCTTGATGGCCAAATCGGCCTGTGTACCCGACACCATGTGGTCGATGCGGTGCTCAAGCGGCTGTCCCACCGATGTTACCACACCGGGGACCTTTGCCAGGCGCTCACGTACCTCGGCCACAAACTCGGCCTTGCTGCGGCCGTCGAGCCTGAAGTTTACGTCAATCTCGGCACCGTTCGATGTCTGTGAATGTTCGTCGAGCTCACCACGGCCGGTGCGGCGTGCGGTGCTTGTAACCTCGGGAATCTGCAACAGTTCCTTCTCTATTACAGCGCCAAGCTTGTTGCTCTCCTCGAGCGACACACCGGGACGCGACACTGCCGAAATGGTCAATGCGCTCTCGTTGAACTCGGGCAGGAAGCTGCGTCCCATCTGCGTAAAGAGGAACATGCAGCCGCCAAAGAGCAACAACACAAAAGCCACCACATAACGTGCGTGCCCTATGACCCAGGCCAGTGCTTTGCTGTAGCCCGTAATGAGCCAACGGTCGACCCAGTTCTTCTTTTCGTTGCGCGCGAGGTAGCTGTCGCTCGACAGCATCACCTTACAGAGCAACGGAGTCACTGTCATGGCCACAATAAGCGACATAACAAGCGCAATGAGATAGGCCATTCCAAGCGGTTTAAGCATACGCCCCTCAAGGCCGCTCAGGAAGAAGAGCGGAGTAAAGGTAACCATGATTATGAGCGTTGCATGTATGATTGACGCACGTATTTCGGACGATGCCTCGAACACAATGTGCAGTGCCGAACGGCGCTCCTCGACAGGTAGGCGATGATTCTCCTTCAATCGCTTGTAGACATTCTCTACATCGATGATGGCATCGTCCACAAGCGAACCTATGGCAATGCACATACCGCCAAGAGTCATTGTATTTATATCCATGCCAAGCAGATAGAGAACAATTACAGTTCCCAAGAGCGACAAGGGGATTGCAAAGAGCGAGATAACGGTAGTGCGCAGGCTTGTGAGGAACAGGAACAGCACCAGTACCACGCACACAGCACCCTCAATGAGCGAACGGCCCACGTTGTTCACGGATGACTGTATATAATCGGCCTGACGGAAAATCCTGGTATCGACAGTAACATCGGCAGGCAGCGATTTCTGTATGCTCACAAGGTTACGCTCAATATTCTCGGTAACCGTGAGAGTGTTTATGCCCGGTTGCTTCGATATCGAGAGTATAACGGCCGGGTTGCCGTTCTGCGCGGCATATCCCTGCTTCACCGCCGGAGCGACAACAACATCGGCAACATCGGCAATGCGCACGGCGGCATCGCCGTTCATCTTCACCAGCGTACTGCCAAGCTCATTGACATCGCTTGTACGTCCCATTCCACGCAGGTTATACTCGTTGCCATAGTCGCGCACCACGCCCGCACCAATGTTTACACTCATTGCTGCCACGGCGCTCTCAAGTTCACCCATTGCAACACCGTACATCTCCATCTTTACAGGGTCGGCAAGCACCTGATACTGTTTGTAGTCGCCGCCGATGATTGTTACATTTGAGACACCGCCTGTGGCAAGCACGGCAGGCTTCACAATCCACTCGGCAAGAGTACGCAGTTCCATCATTGAGGTGCTGTCGGCCTGCATGCCGACAAACATTATTTCACCCATAACGCTCGACTGCGGAGCAAGCATGGGCACTACGCCATCGGGCAACTGCCCCGAGAGGAGTCCCATCTTCTCGCTAATGATTTGGCGGGCTTTGTAGATATCCATTCCCCAATCGAACTCCACCCACACGAACGAGAATCCCTGTGACGATGACGAACGCACACGGCGCACATTGGTGGCACCGTTCACGGCTGTCTCTATTGGGAATGTTACAAGACGCTCCACCTCCTCGGGAGCCATATTATGCGCATCGGTGAGAATTACTACCGTAGGCATTGTAAGGTCGGGGAACACATCCACCTCAATCTTCTTTGTGGAGTATGTACCGCCAATGACCACCAATATCACCGCCAGCATTACCAGCAGCTTATTGTTCAGTGAGAATTTTATAATCCTGTTAAGCATAGCGTCAAACCATTAATGTACGTGACCTGCGTGAGGGTCGAGCGCTGCAGCACCCTGTGACAGTTTCAACAAAACACCACCCTTGCTCACAACACGTTCGCCGGGTACCACACCGCCGAGCAGCTGCACATAGCGGCCATCGGTTGCACCGACCGTCACACTGCGTTTTTCAAAAGAGACGGGGTTGTTCTGCACAAAAACGAACATATTGCCCATCTCCTCGACAAGCGCCGTGCGTGGAACAGCCACCGCATGTACATCGTCGGAGATTGAAGATATGTAGAGCGTTACAATGCTGCCTGTAACCACACCCGGCAGAGCCGCACAAGTGACTGTCAATGGCAGCATGTTGCAACTGTTGGCAACACGGCCCACAACAGGCGAACCGCCAAACTCGGCAGCATCGTACACATTGCCAACGGCAGTCTCCACATTCACGGTTGCAATATCCTGCAACTGCGGAGCATAACGCACGGGCAGTTCGGCAACAAGATTGATTCTGCCCTCGCGCTGCACAACGGCAAGCGGTGTACCGGGCTCCACATAATCGCCGTTGGCAACAAGCAGTGTGGCAACAGTGCCGTTCATTGTGGATTTCAATGTCACCTTTCCCTCGCCGAAATTGCGTTTCATGCTCTCGAAACGCGCCTCGGCCTGACGATAGGCAGCCTCGGCCGCCTGATATTCACGCTCGGGCACCACTTTGTCGATGAAAAGGTTCTTCTTGCGCTCGAAATCGGCCTTTGCAAGTTCGTAGTTGCTCTCGGCCTCGGCAAATTTCACAGCAGCATCGTTATCGGTGACATCACCACCCTCAAGATAGAAAAGAGCCTCATCAACAGCCACAGGCATACCTTCGAGTACATTACCCGCAAACTGCACCTTGCCGCTTGTCGTGGCAATGACAGTGGTAAAGTCGCCGGGGAGTGCCTCGACCTTTGCCGCAACCTTCACAGTGCCGGCAAAGTTGCTCACCTTCACCTCTTCGGTTGCAAAATCAACCATCCAGCTCTGCTCCTTGGTAAAGGATACATCACCCTCCTTTGCAGGCGTCTCTACACCATGTCCGGGATGCGGGTCGTGGCTATGAGCGTGGGAGTGACCGTGTGAGTGAGAGGTGTGGTCGTGCCCGGCATGGTCAGCTTCGTGCGAATGGCCGTGACCATCGTGGTTATGGCCATCGTGGCTGTGACCCTCATGAGCATGAGCGTGTTCATGGCCGTGGTCATGACTGCAACACTCGGTTATCTCAACATCGAAATGAGCTTTCTCATCGCCCACGGTTATATATATTGTTCCGTGACCGGCACTCTCGGGAGTAAGTTCAAAATGGTACATTCCGCCATGGTGGGCATCGGCCGTTGCGGTGTAGCTCTTGCCGCCCAGCCTGAGCAACAGTGATACCTCGCCGGCATTGAGCGGCTTGAAATCGGACAGTGCTGTTGCATAAAGGGTTATGCAGGCCTTTTTGCCAACTTCGAGCCCCTCATGCTGCAGAAAGAGCTCGGCACGGTGTGTATATGCCGTAAAACTGTGCATGTGCACGTGCACGTTGTGATGAGCATCGGCTTCACTGTGGTTGTGGCCCGAACAGCCACACAAGGCAATTGCCGCAATTGCCGTAAAAAATATCTTTCTCATAGTAATGATTTTAAAAAATTAAAGCCACAATGCCCTAATGGGGCAATAATGACGTTACTCCTTTATATAATCCTGCGCCCAGGCCTTGTCTACATAGTTCTCAATCAATGTACAGGCATGAGCACTGAAATCCAATCCTTTTGATATTATACCGTCCCACTCGGCAGCTGTAAGTTGTGCCAGTTTCTCACGGGTCATGCCAGCCTTGGAAAGGCCATAGAGCACACCTGCATTGAAATTGTCACCGGCACCCACCGTGCTCACCACCTCAACATTTTTCACCGGATAGACGGCACTGACACCACGGGTGAAGAACCTTACATCACCGCCACCGTTGGTAAATATGAAATTAGGACAATAGAACTTTATCTTCTGGTTATATATCTTTTCGGCATCGTCCATCTCATAGAGATATCTGAAATCGTCGGCCGAGCCACGTACAATGTCGGCAAGTTCAAGGTTCTCGATGAGAGCCTCGGCAAGCTTTATGCGCTCGGTAACATGGTTCTTCCTAAAATTTATATCATAGAAAAGCACGGCACCCTGCTCATGTGCATACTCAAGGAAAGCCTTGGTCTTGGCACGCAGAACGGGGTTCAATACAAAATATGAGCCATACACAACAATATCACCCTCCTTTATAACAGGGAACTCCACCTCGAGACGGTTGTTCGGGTAGTCCTTGTAGAAGATGTACTCCGCGTCGTTGTTCTCGTTGAGGAATGCCAGTGCAAGGGGTGATTTACCGCCCGAAAAACAGCACACGGCCGATGTGTCCACATTATTCTCCCTCAAGTGTTCCAGTATAATCCTGCCAATGCGGTCATCGCCCACCTCGCTGATGAACTCGGCCGGCACGCCGCAACGTCCCAGGGAAATTATACAATTATAGACCGACCCGCCCGGCACAGCCTTTACGGGTGTGTCATTCTTGAACAAAATATCAAATACAGTCTCTCCTATTCCAATAACTTTAGCCATCTTCTCAGTTGTTTCTTATTAAATCCTCAAGTTCGGCAACACTGTTTGCCACAATCAAATATTTCTCCATCTCGCCGCGCACAAAACCGGCCTGCGACATCTCCTCAACCGTTGCCAGCAGCGGGTTCCAGAAGCCGTTCACGTTATACAGCACCACACGTTTTGTGTGATAGCCTATTGTAGCAGCCGCCAGCACGTGGAAAATCTCGTCGAGCGTACCGATGCCGCCCGGCAATGCCACCAACATGTCGCTGCGCTCAAGCATAATATCCTTGCGCTCACTCAAATTGCGGCAACCCACCTGCTCGTCGAGCAAGCCGCTCACGCGGTCACGCTCCACAAGAATATGGGGCACCACACCCACAATACGTGCACCGGCGGCCTTTGCAGCCTTGGCTGTAGCCTCCATCAACCCGAAACGTGCACCGCCATAAACCAATGTAGTCCCCATGCGGCCAAGCATGGTACCAACCTCGGCTGCAGCCTCAAAATAGCCCGGAGCAATATTCTCCGATGCTGCACAAAATACCGCAACATTTTTCATAGTTACAAAGCCTGCATATCGTTAAGGCGCTTATATACGCCGTTCAATTCAATAAGTTCGTCATGCTTTCCACGCTCCACAATCTCACCGTCACGCAGAACGCAAATCTCATCGGCATTCTTTATTGTAGAGAGACGGTGCGCAATGGCAATGGTGGTGCGTGTCTTCATAAGGCGCTCAAGAGCCTCCTGTACCAGACGCTCACTCTCGGTGTCGAGCGCCGATGTAGCCTCGTCAAGGATGAGGATAGGCGGATTCTTGAGAATGGCACGCGCTATACTTATCCTTTGGCGCTGACCGCCCGACAGCAGGCATCCCCTGTCACCCACACAGGTGTCGTAGCCCTTTTCGGTCGCCATGATGAAATCGTGGGCATTGGCAATCCTGGCAGCCTCAATCACCTGCTCCATTGTAGCGTTCTCCACACCAAAGGTTATGTTGTTGTAGAATGTGTCGTTGAAGAGGATTGCCTCCTGGTTGACATTACCAATGAGGGCACGCAACGACGACACCTTCATATCCTTCACGTTCACACCGTCGATGGTTATCTCGCCCTGCACAACATCGTAGAAACGGGGTACAAGGTCCACCATGGTGGACTTTCCGCTACCCGACTGCCCCACAAGCGCCACGGTCTTTCCCTTCTCAATCCTGAGATTGATGCCTTTAAGCACGTTACGCTCACCGTCATAGGAGAATGTGATGTCCTTATACTCTATTCCCTCTTTCACATCGGGCAACTCAATGCCCTTCTCGCCATCGGTAATGGGGTTCCCGGCTTCGAGGATTGCATCGACACGCTCCATTGATGCAAGTCCGCGCGGAATGGAGTATGATGCCTTCGACAGCTCCTTCACCGGGTTTATTATGCTGTAGAGCATTGTAAGGTAGTAGATGAATGCCGCTGCCGATATTGGCGAGTTCTCGCTAAGTATAAGCGTGCCGCCGAACCACAGCACAATGACAATGATACATGTGCCAAGGAACTCGCTCACCGGGTGAGCCAGCGCCTGACGCATTGTGACGCGCATCACCGCGCTACGCAGTGCTTCGCAACATTTTGCGAAACGGCCCGACATCTTTTTCTCGGCAACAAAGGCCTTTACAACGCGCAGGCCGCCAATGGTCTCCTCCATCTGCGACGTGGTCTCGCCGAGCCTCTCCTGCACAACAATGGAGCGGGCCTTCAGTTTACGGCCTATGGCTCCCATAATCCATCCAAGCAGCGGTGTCACGCAAATGGTAAAGAGCGTGAGTTCCCAACTGACATAGATAAGCGTCACAAAATATATCACAATGAATATCGGGTTCTTTATGAGCATGTCGAGCGAGGTTACGATAGAATTCTCCACCTCGGTAACATCACTGGTCATGCGGGCAATTATATCACCTTTCTTCTCCTTTGAAAAGAAGCCCAACGGCAAGGAGACCACCTTGTCGTACATCATTGTACGAAGGTCGCGTACAATACCTGTGCGAAGGGGTATGATGGCTGCCGAAGAGGCAAAATAGCTGGCAGTCTTCAGCAGTGTCATGAATACCAGGAACAAACCGAGCAGCAACAGCATCATCGACGCGCCATGGGTGCCGATAAACTCATTCATATAATACTGCACATTGTTCATGAGCACCTCCTTGGCATTGCCGGAGTCCATCGCGCTCCACGCAATGAAATCGGCCTCCACAGGCTCGGTGACCTTGAACAGAATCTGCAATATCGGTATCAGCACCATAAAGGAGAACACATTGAGCACAGCCGACAGCAGAGTGAACACCACAGACAGAACAAGATACTTCCTGTAGGGCGGGACAAACCTTCTCAAGACCTTAAAAAACTCCTTCATAAACCTGTTTCTTTTGTTTTGTGTAAAAATACCCGACAAAGGTACTCTTTTTTTATTATTAATATACTATATCTTGAATATTAAATACATTAATTAACGCGCCATGACCGCCACAAAAAAGCACCTTGAGAGTCACCACCCCCAAATAAGAGCACCCATTTGTTGCCGTTTATGCAAAAAACAACTACTTTCGCAAAAGCAAAGAGAGAATACAAAAGATGGGAAGAAAAAAGTTTTCACAACGGGAGATTGATGTCATACGCAAGCTGCTTGGCAGCAAGATGCGTGCCAACCGTGCACAGCAGAAGATGGTGCGCCACACCCTGCGTACAGTCTTTGAGTTCAATATATCCGACTTCAACATACAAGGGCAGGCCTTTGGCCCTGCCGACCTTGACGAATGCCTGCGCCGCGGACGCATACAGGTGCTCGACGACGCCACAATAGAGGCAATGAAACTGCGCCATGCCGAGAAAAAGCTGCATGACGAAGCCATGCAGCAGGCCGAGGCCATTGCCGACGGCGAGGCCGTAGACTGGCAGAAAGTCCTTGAGGAGTGGAACGAATACTACAAGAACAACCCGGAATAACAAGGTTAAAGTGTCATTTATGAATTCAGAATGGAATAATTACACAAAATCTCTATCGGAAGAGTACGGCAAGGTCACTAATCTAATTTGGATTAGCAAGAAAAGGAAGAAATACATTTTGGAGTTTGCATACTCCAGAGTAATTATCATTAACGATGAAAAGTACAATTTCAGCGATATTCTTTCGTGCAGAATGGAGGAGGCCCCTTGTTTGTGCAACGAAAAAGGCAACACCTCTGAACCTTGTGTTTTGCTCATTGGGACAAACAACCCTACCAACATGCTTTTATCTCTTACAATCTGGAGTAAAAGCATAGCAAATGAAATAGTCGGTTTAATGCAAAGTATCATACAATCAAACAGCAAATTCAAATGAGCTATTACGACAGCGATTACACCGATGAGATTTATGAGAGATATATGCACACCGGCGAGGGTGCAGAGTTTTTTGAATATTCCACGGAAGAAGAAAATATTGAGGATATCGTTATCGAAAATGTTGAACACAAAGACCTCAACAAACAATTAGATGACATCATTCGCTGCTTGAAAAAGCAGATAAAGGAGAAAGAACGTATAATAAAGACCCAAAACAAGAAAACGGGAACAAAGAAGAAAACAACAAAAAAGAGATAATGAGGCCTACTCAAGAGTTCGCTTTTTGGACAAAAAAACCCTGCTAGAGCAAATTCCAGCAGGGTTTACTTTTTAGTAAAAAGATTTTGGGGTCACCCTCATTGTTTTTGCGGTATTGCTATTGCTGTTGTTCTTGGGCAGACACACCGGTCTGCCCCTACAGGTGGCGCTTTGTCGAGCCCTCGGTTTGATTTGTTTTGCAGCTTTGACAACATCGCCTTAACGCGACCCGCAGGGCGCCACCTTCGTCGGCGCTACCGGCGACCTGCCGCTGCCGATGTTGTCGAACCCTCGGTTTAAAATTAAACCTCGGCTTTTACCTTGCCTGAACAAGTCCGCATTTCTTTGCAAACTCCCATATCACCATTCCTGCTGTGACCGACACGTTCAACGAGTGTTTTGTACCGAACTGCGGGATTTCAATGGCACCGTCCGAGGCATCCACAACAGTCTGTTGCACGCCTTTTACCTCATTTCCAAGCACAACGGCATAGCGTTCGCCCGAAGCAGCTGCAAAATCCTGCAGCGCGATGCTGCCCTCGCAAAGCTCAATGGAGTATATACTGTAGCCCTCGCCACGCAAAGCCTCAACAGCATCCATTGTCGATTCAAAATATTGCCACTCGACAACATCCTCGGCACCGAGGGCGGTCTTGTGAATCTCGGCACTCGGCGGTGTTGCCGTTATGCCGCACAGCACAATACGCTCCACGCGGAAGGCATCGCCCGTGCGGAACACCGAGCCTACGTTATGCAAACTGCGCACGTTGTCGAGCACAACGACAAGCGGCAACTTGTCGGCAGAGCGGAACGCATCGCCATCGATGCGCCCCATCTCGGTAACCAGTTTCTTTCTGTTTGTCATACAAAGCGGCTCCAATCGGTTTTGCTCATATCCCCCTCGCGCTCGAATGTGGCATGCATACCCAATGCAGCCGCAACATTATGCGATACGTGGCCGCTCTTTGCAATCTTCAGGTAATCCCACAGCAGGTTGCGATAGTCGGGGTGGGCGCAGTTTTCGATAATGGTACGCGCACGCTCGTCGGGACACTTGCCACGCAGGTCGGCAACACCCCACTCGGTAACCACAACACGTACATCGTGCTCGGTGTGGTCGGCATGTGTTACCATAGGCACAATTGAACTTATCATGCCACCCTTCTGTGTCGATGGACAGGTGAATATGGAGATGAATGCGTTGCGCGCGAAATCGCCGGAACCGCCTATACCGTTCATCAAGCGCGTACCGCATATGTGTGACGAGTTTACACAACCGTAGAGGTCGACCTCTATGGCGGTATTCATGGCAATGAGTCCGAGACGGCGTATAATCTCGGGGTGATTAGAAATCTCCGACGGACGCAGAATGAGCCTATCCTTGAAGAAATCGAGGTTGTCATAAACATGCTGCAGGCACTCCTGGCTGAGTGAAAGCGAGCAGGTACTGCCGGCCTTCACACGACCGAGCTCCATGAGCTTGATTACAGAATCCTGCAACACCTCGGAATAGAGGTCGAGAGGCGGAATGCCGTTACACTCCTCAAGTCCCTTGAGCACTGCATTCGCTACATTGCCGATACCGCTCTGTATTGGAAGGCCGGCAGCGGGGATAATGCCGCGCTTTATCTCTCCCGCAATGAAATTTACCACATTCTCGCCAATCTTCTTTGTAACCGGGTCGAGCTCCTTGAAAACAACCTGTTCATTAGGCATGCACACCTCGACAATACCCACAACTTTCTTGGGGTCGACCTGAACATAGGGCTTGCCTATCCTGTCACCCGCGTTGTATATTGGAATTTCCCTGCGGCAAGGAGGGTCCTTTGGTTCATACACATCGTGCAGACCCATAGTGCGGTGATAGGTGTTGCGCTCTATGATGATTCTGTCGGCAAGATTAGCTACCGTCTGGCCTATTCCACCGGCAGTGGTAAGATAAACCTTACCGTCATCGGTGATGTCAATTGCCTCAAGAATTGCCACGTCAACCTTTCCCAGGTAGCCATAGCGCAGGTCCTGTGCCATGAGAGAAAGGTGCAGGTCGCAATACTGCATCTCCTTGCCATTGATGGCCGTGCGCACGGTTGGATTGGAGATAAACGGCGCACGGAAACCTATTGCCTTTGCACGCGAAAGCATGCCGTCGATGGAATCGCCGGTAGATGCACCCGAATAGAGATTTATTTTAAACGGTTTGCCTGCCGCATGCGCCTCTTCGGCACGTTTAGCAACCTCGGGAAGCACTGTCTTTGGGGTTCCCGACAGCGTAAAGCCACTTATTCCCACACCATCGCCGTTGTTGATATGGCATGCAGCCTCGGCGGCTGTCATAATGCGATAACTCATAGTAGTTCTTTTTATGTTTGTCTTTTTCAGGTTCCTTGCGGAACAGATAATCAATATTTCCTTTTGAAGATTTCGGAATATATGAATGCCTTCTTTGCCTCGGATTTGTTACCAAGATGCACCAAAGGTTTCCCGGCTGTCTGTTTTCCATCATTCTTATCGAAAGCTTCATCATCGGCAGCTACAGGGCGGACGGGATGCGGTTGCGAAGCGCCACGAGGTTTCCGTTCCGGTTTTGACGGATGTCCTTCAGGTGCAGCCTCGCGTGCCGGTGCAACATACTCGGGTTGCGGTTCCGGCATCTCTATCTCGGGGAAGGCCTCGCCAAAAACCTGTTTTCCACCATCCATAGGAGGTGCAAGTTTCTTCACAACATAGACGATTGAATATATTGCGCCTAATACAAGCAATGAAATCAATGAGCCCATATCAATCCTGTTTTTGATTAATGAATACTTTCAGCATATCGTCAAACACCTCGCCGCGTGTAAGGCGGCCATCTTTAAGGCAAACGACATCAACCTCACCCTTCAAAGAGAGGGAACCGTCGGCAAGGTTATATATATCCTGCAGGAATACCAGTTTGGCACCCTTGCGTTTTGCATTGATGCACACCACGAACCTGTCGCCGCCACGCAAAGGGCGCTTGTATTCCAATGTTATCTTCGATACCATCATGTCAAGCCCCTCGTCGTGCATCTGCGAGAAGCTGCCACCAATCTGCTCCAGGAATTCATGGCGCGCAAACTCCAGATAGTGCTGGTAGTTGGCATTGTTCACCACCCCCTGTATGTCGCACTCATAGTCGCGCACCTTCATTTCGAGACTGTAGATATATCCTTCCATAAAATCAACCGTTATCTACCGCGAATATACAACAATAAAACAATTAATGCAGTTTTTATAAGAAATTTGTAGATTTTATTTCTAAATTTGCAATGGATGAACAGAATGGAAGCGAAGGAAATACAAAATATCTACGCGGCACATCCGGGCGTTGATGCCCTGATGCAGTTGCGCGAAGAGGGGGGCAGGAAACATGTCCTCCTTGAGGGATTGTTGGGCAGTTCGGCTGCAATGACCCTTTGCGGTCTCAAGCAGCGCGCACCCGGGCAGACACTGCTTGTGGTGATGAACGATGCCGAGGAGGCCGGCTACCTGTACCACGATATGATGCAGATTACGGGAGACAACAACATACTGTTCTTCCCGTCATCGTTCCGCCGTGCCATGAAATATGGCCAGGAGGACGATGCCAACCGCATACTGCGAACCGAGGTAATGAGCCGCCTCATAAACCGCCGACGCAAGGAGGGACTTGTCATCGTTACACACCCCGATGCTCTTGCCGAGAAGGTAGTGTCGCAACAGCAACTCGAAGAGAAGACACTCACCATAGCCATTGGCGACTGCATAAGCCGCGACGAGGTGGAGAAGCGGCTTGCAGCCCTGAATTTCAAGGAGGTGACATATGTGTACGAGCCCGGCGAGTTTGCCGTGCGAGGCAGCCTCATCGATATTTTCTCCTTTTCATCGGAATATCCCTACCGCATAGACTTCTTTGGCGACGAGGTGGAGAGCATACGCACATTCACCGTCGAGGACCAGCTGTCGAAGGAACGAACCGATGAGGCAATCATAGTGCCCAAACTCTGCGGCAGCGAGGCAGTGGCAATAACAGGCTTCCTGCCAAAGAGTGCAATCCTTATAACCAAGGATATTGCATTTGTCAAGGGGTGCATTGACAAACTCAACAACGAAGGCTTCACACTGCAGGCCAGGCTGTCGGACGAATCCCTGCCACAGATGCCGGAACTGATGACAAGCGATGAGCTTGAACAGTATGCAAAGAGCACAAAGCATTGGCAATTGCGAGCGCAGGCCGCAGGCGGCAACAACACAAAAGTAAAGTTCGACACATCGCTGCAACCGCTCTTCCACAAGGATTTTGACCTTGTGAGCCAGAATTTCAAGCGCCTGCTCGATGAGGGTTACAAGCTGTTCCTGCTTACCGATGACCTTCACCAGGCCGACCGTCTGAAAGCCATCTTCGAGGAGCGCGGCGACGATATTCCGTTCACGCCAATCGAGCACACCATTCACGAAGGATTCTGTGACAACATACTAAAAATTGCCCTTTTCACCGACCATCAGCTCTTCGGGCGCTTCCACAATTTCCGTTTGCGCAGCGAACGCGCACGCAACGGCAAGGCGGCACTCACAATCAAGGAACTGAAGGAGTTCGGCATTGGCGACTACATTGTGCACATAGACCACGGCATTGGCAAGTTCGGCGGCCTGGTGCGCATTCCCAACGGTGATGTTACACAAGAGGCCATCAAACTCATATACCGCAACGACGACGTTGTCTTTGTCTCAATCCACAACCTGCACAAGATATCAAAGTACAGGGGCAAGGAGGGCGACGCGCCACAGGTGAGCAAGCTGGGCACCGGCGCATGGGAGCGCATGAAAGAGCGCACCAAGAACAAGATAAAGGACATCGCACGCGACCTTATAAAACTTTACTCGCAACGCTACAAGGAGGAGGGTTTTGCATTCTCGCCCGACACCTATCTGCAGAACGAGCTGGAGGCAAGCTTCATATACGAGGACACCCCCGACCAGTTCAAGGCCACCAATGAGGTCAAGCAGGACATGGAGCGCAAGCGCCCGATGGACCGCCTCATATGTGGCGATGTAGGCTTTGGCAAGACCGAAGTTGCCATACGTGCCGCCTTCAAGGCCGCCACCGACGGCAAACAGGTTGCCGTGCTTGTACCCACGACAGTGTTGGCCTACCAGCACTACCTCACCTTCAAGGAACGCCTTAAAGATTTCCCCTGCACCGTGCAGTACCTGAGCCGTGCACGCAGCACAGCGACTACCAAAAAGGTGCTTGAGGAGATAAAGGAGGGCAAGGTGGATATTGTGATTGGCACACACAAGCTCACAAGCAAAGAGGTGAAATTCAAGGACTTGGGATTGCTTATTATTGACGAGGAGCAGAAGTTCGGTGTTGCCGTGAAGGAGAAGCTTCGCCAGATGAAGGTGAATGTTGACACACTCACCATGACAGCCACCCCCATCCCGCGCACCCTGCAGTTCTCCATCATGGGGGCACGCGACCTCTCCATAATACAGACACCGCCGCCCAACCGCTACCCCATCCACACCGAAATCCACAATTTCGATGCCGAGGTTATAAAGGAGGCCATCAGCTTTGAGCTCAGCCGCAACGGCCAGGTGTTCCTTATCACAAACAGAATCTCGGGCATGGAAGAGCTTGCCACCCTCATCAGGCGCCACGTTCCGGGAGTACGCGTGTGCATAGGCCACGGACAGATGGAGCCGGCCGAACTTGAGAGAAGGCTCTACGAATTCATCAACCACGACCACGATGTGCTCATTGCAACATCCATCGTTGAGAACGGCATAGACATACCGAATGTCAACACCATCATAATAAACCAGGCTCAGAACTTCGGACTCAGCGACCTGCACCAGATGCGCGGGCGCGTGGGACGTGGCAAGCGCAAGGCATTCTGCTACATGCTCACCCCGCCACGCGAGAGCCTGAGCACCGATGCGCGCCGCCGCTTGGAGGCCATCGAGAGTTTCAGCGAACTGGGCAGCGGAATGAGCATAGCCATGCAGGACCTTGACATACGCGGTGCGGGCAACCTCCTTGGCGCCGAACAGAGCGGCTTCATTGCCGACCTGGGCTACGAGACATACCAGAAGATTCTTGCCGAGGCCGTGCAGGAGCTCAAGGAGGATGAATTCTCCGATATTCTCATGCAGGAGGAGAACGAAACCGCTGCCGACAGCTACGTGAAGGAGTGCTTTGTGGAGAGCGACCTCGAACTGCTGTTCCCCGCACTTTATGTCCCCGACAGCAACGAGCGCATACTCCTGTACCGCGAGCTCGACTCACTAACCGACAGCCGCGAGATTGAGGCCTTCAGGGCAAGGATGCAGGACCGTTTCGGTGCCATACCCAAGGAGGGCGAGGAGCTCATAAGGGTAGTATCCATGCGCCACAAAGCACAGAAACTGGGCATTGAGAAGATAGCCCTGAAAGGCGGCCGTATGAACCTGTTCCTTGTTGATACCCGCAACGAGCGCTACTACACCGGCGAACTCTTTGGCAGCATAATGGGATATATACCAACCAGCCAATACAAATGCAAGGTACGCGAGGGCGACGGACGTTGCATAATCACCGTTGAAAACGTGAAAAATGTAGAGACAGCGCTTGCTTTTATCGAGGAGATACAACGGCATGCCGACATTTCAAGGCAGAGTGCCGAAAGCTGTTAAAAGCACAGCCTTGTCATACCGGGCAAAGCGAAGTATCTTTTGAGGTTCTTCACATGCGTTCAGACGTGTTGTTGAGGGCTTGCCCGAAAAATGACAAACTTCGCCCGGTAAAGAATTGAAAAGAGAAGAGAACAACCATAAAAACAGTAACAATATGAAAAAGACAAGACTATTGGGTTGCATTGCAGTAGCCATCATGCTGTCGGGCAGCGCTGTGGCACAGAACAACGGCGGCATCGACTCGCAGATGCTCAAGGAACTGAGCGAGAGCTACAAACCCACAACAGCCGAGAAGGCACTCCAGAACATCCTGCTCTCACAGCCAATCAAAGGACTGGCACTGAACCAGGAGAACCTCAACGAGCTGGACACCTATTTCAGCCACAGCGTGCCATCAAAGGGAATTACCAATCAGAAGTCATCGGGCCGTTGCTGGCTTTTCACCGGCCTTAACGTGATGCGCGCAAAGATGATTGCGAGCGAGAACCTCGGTGCGTTCGAGTTCTCACAGGTGTACAACTTCTTCTTCGACCAGCTGGAGAAGTCAAACCTCTTCCTGCAGGGCATCATCGACACCCGCAAGAAACCCATTGACGACCGCACCGTGGAGTGGCTCCTGAAGCACCCGCTCAGCGACGGCGGCACATTCACCGGTGTTGCCGACCTTGTTGCAAAGTATGGCGTCGTACCCAAGGGTGTGATGAAGGAGACCTACACCAGCGACAACACCAGCGCATTCTCATCACTCCTCACCCGCAAGCTGCGCGAGTTCGCCATCGAACTTCGCCAGGCAAGCGAGAACGGAGCAAAGGAGAAAGAGTTGCAGAAGATGAAGAAGGAGCAGTTGAAGACTGTTTACAAGATGCTTGCAAATGTATATGGTGTTCCACCTACAGAATTCTTGTGGGCACCAAAGGATGCAAACGGCAAGTACCGCGAGGAGCCACAGCTCTACACTCCAAAGGCATTCTACGAGAAGTATGTGAACATAAACATGCAGGACGACTATGTAATGTTCATGAACGACCCCGCACGTCCATACTGGAAGAGCTATGAAATTGAGTACGACCGCCACCTCTACGACGGACACAACTGGCTCTACATCAACCTCCCCATTGAGGAAATCAAGGCCATGGCCATCGCATCAATCAAGGACAGCACAATGATGTACTTCTCTTGCGACGTTGGCAAGTACCTGAACTCGGAGCGCGGAACACTCGACCTCAACAACTTCAAGTACGAGGAGCTCTTTGGCATTGAGTTCGGCATGGACAAGCGCGAGCGCATAATGACCTTCGACAGCGGTTCATCGCATGCCATGACATTGATGGCAGTAGACCTTGACAAGGACGGCAACCCCAAGAAATGGCAGGTCGAGAACAGCTGGGGCGCACAGTCGGGCTTCAACGGCACACTCATAATGACCGACGAGTGGTTCAATGAGTACATGTTCCGCCTTGTTGTCGACAAGAAATATGTTCCCGAGAACATACTCAAGATTCTTGACGAGAAACCCACAATGCTCCCCGCCTGGGACCCCATGTTCACACCCGAGGAGTAATTGTATAAATAACGTGAGTTCGAAATAACAATTCATATTGATATTTATTGTATTCTGTCATTTCGAACAAATGTGAGAAATCTCTTATCTCGCAATATTTTTAGATTCCTCGTCGTTTCGCCCTGTCAGAACCGTAGGTCGCCGCCCACAGGAGCCAAAGGCAATGACAAGTTGCGGTCTATTCGAGTTTATATCGAACTCACGTTAAATAATAATAACGAACAATCCCCAAAGTCTTTTGACCTTGGGGATTGTTCGTTTATATATCTGCTGCATGAATTTATTTCGGGTCAGTAGAAATTTATTGTGGGTAAGTGCATATAAATAAAATTCCAAAAGGAAAAAATTTCTGAACGGTCGCAAAAAACAGTGTAGGCATTGCTTTAGCTCGTCGTTAAATTCTACAGCAGTCCTCAACCTTAATTGTTCACTTGTATTTTCCTTCAAGTCTTTCTATACGTGCTTTTTGTCGCTCAAAAAGCACCAAACACGCCCGGCACCGGCAAAATCAGTCATAACAGCCTTTTGCTCGCGAGTCGCAAGCGACATCCCTCGGTCGGCTGTTATTTGCCGCAAACAGCTGTTCGTTCAAGCATCGGGGACAAAACAACTCGCTTCTCACGCAATAACAGCATCGCGTATATGCACCGCTCAAACAAATTTTGTCCTGTTTCCTCTGCTTGCCCGGCTGTTCGCTGTGATTTTGAT
>JAZOOF010000041.1:0-62604 GCA_045654885.1 Bacteroidaceae bacterium | reverse complement strand
CTAAATTGTTTGTACTGGCCGGAATAAAATATTTTCAAATTATTGACGGTTCGTTTTTCGTTCCTTACGCTTCTTGCCTAATCAAAAAACTAAGCAAGGTTGTACTGCTTGTCTGTAATGGAATGTTGTCAAGGATCTATCTTGCTTGCCGGTCTCTCACCGCGGTAACCGCGTTGCTTCCCGAAAGCGAGTGCAAAGGTATAGCTTTTTTCTGAACCTGCAAACAAATCGAGAAGTTTTTTCACTAAAAAAGCGAGAAAAATTTAATTACGCATAAAAACCTGCGCAATTATAACAAATCTCAGCCAAAAAAGTTAAAAACCATCCTTTTTAAAGGATTCGTTCTGTTTGCAAAAGTTCTGCCGCCGAACATTGAAGTTGCAGACGTTTGCTTTACTGTTGCCCGGCTAAGGTATGCACTTTTTCATTATAAACAAAACTTTCTCATCTTTTTTTGCGAAAAATCGCAAAATTCTTCATTTTAGTAAAAATTGGAGCATTTTTTAAAGTAACAGACAAAGAGCATAAAGGAGGGGAGGCAAAAAACAGTGATAAGAACACACGAACAATAAAGAAAGGCGAAGAACAATAAAAACAAAAGGCCCGTTCTGCAAAGCAAAACCGGACCTTATATATATAATGTAAATAGAGGGCTACTCCATTAACACTGCTTTAACGGGATTCAGCCCTGATGGGATGACGTGCACGAGCATGCCGTCAGTGTCGTACAAATAGACATCGCCATCATTGATATAATCAGATGATGTCACACACACATACTCGCCCGCTGCACAAACTTTATAAGGAGAGGGCAAGAACGCTTCCTTTATCCATGGCGAATCGACAATTCCATCGTCCACACCATAAGAAAGATAGCTCACCGTGGCATTCCAGTTCTCGTCGTAGGCTGAGAAGAAACCATAGAGTCGGCCCGAATTATAGCAGAACTCGGTCATATTGGAACACTCTTCAACAACAGAAACAGCGCCATCGGCCGAAATGCGTTGCAGTGTACTTGGCACATCGGCATAATTTCCATAAGAGGCAACATAGACTTCATCGCCGGCAGCGACAACTACAGCCGGGTTGCACGCGACTTCAACCTTTGCAATCTCGGCAAATGTTGCAAGGTCAACAACAGAGACTGTATTGTCATACCCAACAGCCGTATTGTAATCCATACCCCCAGAATTTGCAACATAGAGCTTGCCGGCACGGACAGCAAGCTGTTCGGGATTGCGCCCCACGGCAACCATGGCATCGACCTCAAGAGTCGCGGTATCGATGCGGGCTACATTGCCATCGTAATACGTTACATAGACTTTGCTGCCGGCCGCCGCAAGATAACGAGGCTGGGCTGTGCACTTTATCTGCTTGAGGGATTTTGCATCGAGCGTAGTAATTTCAATGGTAGACTCGCCAGCAACGGCAATGTACATTTTGGAGCCATGCACAGCAATATCGTTTGCCGTATTTCCAAGACAACGGCCGTTCTGCTGTTCAAAATAGCCTTGCACTGTAGCACCCGTTGCAAGGTCGCACCTTGTCAGCGAGGAGTTGTTGCTTTTCCAGTCGCCCGAATTGAGCACATAGCACACTCTGCCGTTCACGCCACCGGGAGATGGGACATCGGGCACATCATTCCCATTGTCACACGCAACAAACAACAGCACCGCCGCCAGAACAAAAAGGTTTTTCATCGTTCTCATAGAATTATATATTTAAAGGTTAGTTAAAAGTCTACACGCGCAGAAAGTCTCCATTGAAAACCGGGCATAGGATAGTTCTTTATGACCTCGTACTGCCGGTTTGCGATATTGAGGAAATCGGTCTGCATACGTACCCCCACACCACCGAACGTAAAACGGCGGTTGAGCGACAAGCCATGTTCAAGATACCCCTCCATGAGATTACGCTGCGTATTCTGGGGTAGCATATAACGTTCACCGACTGCAGAGAGCAGATAGGAGACATTGACCACGGGATTCTCTATTGACATAGTAAAAGAACCTGAATGGCGCGGAGTATACGGGAGCTGATGGCGATAATTCTTTGCCGAAGCATCGGTAACATCCACGGCATACTGGAACGAGTAATTGGCTGCAAGCATAAGCGTCACTTTTTTCGCCAATGCAATGGCCATGGTGGCATCTACATCGGCACCCCATATATCGGCCTCGCCAAAATTCATCATTCGCCACACATACATGGTAGGCAGGGCAATAATCTTGTCGCGCACATTATTATAATACGCATCGGCCGACAGGGTAAGACTCTTCAAGAGATTGCCGCCCGGCAGATAGAATGTAGCACCGACATTGCACTGCGTGGCTTTCTCGGGTTTGAGCCCCACATTTCCAAGGCGCAGATAGTAGAGGTCGGCAAAGGTGGGCACGCGACAGGCATCTTTGAACGAGGCGCGCAAATGCAGGATATCGTTTTCAAATGGAGAATAAACGACACTCAATGAGGGGGATAGACGGCGGAAAGGAGCCATACCCTCACCACTCTTCACTTCATCGGCTACATATGTAGCCAACAGCGATGCCGTGAAGCTGAAACCACGCAACTGATAATTGGCCGAGGCCGAAACCCACGACGACAAACGGCGCGGCGCCTTACTGTCGATGAAATTATTCTTGAGCATTGTATATGCAGCATCGGCGGCAAGCGACAGTTCCAACCCCGCAAGCGGTGCGCAAACGGCGGCAAGCGAGGCATAACACTCGTTCTGGATATTCACATCCACCTGTTCACCCGAGCTGTAGTTGGCACTCACCTCGCGGTAACGCGTGAAATTATAGTCATATTTCAAAAGCGCCTGCAAATCCCAAACATCGCCCAGCGCACGCCTGTATTTTGCCTGAGCAAAGATATTCCTGTTCCACAGACGCTCGCGGTTCTCCTTATTATAAAGGTTGACCGCACCCGGCAAGCCACGCTGCGACAGATAACCATAGACCTTTGTATCGAGCCGCCCGTCACCAAGCCAAGCATCGGCATTGGCCTCGAGTATAAAGGCATCAATATCACTGTCGCGCCGTTTTTCACGCGTAACAAGCCCGGCATTGACAAGGTCAAAAGGATACATTCCATCGCTTCTCAGATAGTTGCCGTTGAACGTCAATCCCCAACGGGCGGCAGGCTGCTTGCAACGATGATAAAGAGATGCCGCAGCATAACCGAAAGAGCCGCCTTTGACATCGACATTTGTAGCAGTCTTTGCCGGCAACATCGTCTGCAGTGAGAGCAAAGCCGATGCCGCGCACTCGCGCGCACTATGCACCCCACCGCCGCCCCGGCCGACTGCCAACGTCACAGCCGAGAGATTATTCAGCGGGAAACGACCGATATCGACAACACCGCTCTGCGCATCGGCAACAACAATGCCATCATAGCTGACAGCCGTATGCTTGGCTCCCATTCCACGCACCGAAACGGTTTTCAAGCCGCCGACACCGCCATAATCGCGCACGCTGACACCCGACATGCACTTGAGTACATCGGCCACACCGGCATGCCCCAAGCGGGCAATAGCCTCGCGCGAAGCATGCTTCAAAGGAGCCGGCGATGTCACCGTCACAGGCAGCACAGCCCCGACAGCATCGACCTCGGGAAGCAGATAACGCAACGTGTCCTGCTCTTGGGCAGACACAGCCGCAACACAGCATAAAGCGCTGCAAACAAAAAGATAAAAAAACCTTAACATAAAAAGCATTTATAAAACCCTTACCCGGGGTTTGTATAAAACATAACGAATATGGCAGGTTTTCTGACTTGTTCACCTTGGCACCTTCCCACTCACAAAAGGAGCAGTGGCTATTGAACACCAAGGAATCAATGAACTTACAGCTACGGGTATAGTTCCGGACTCTCACCGGATTCCCTTTTACTAACCGACGCCGCATGACGGCGGTTACACCATAATCGGTGGCGAAGATAGCAATATTTTTGCAAAGGACAATACTGCCAGCAAAAAAGTCATAAAAAAATGGCGACACTCGCAAAAGTGTCGCCATCTGTTGTATTCTAAAGCTAAAATTATTCAGCCTCTGCAACTACAGTGAAAGGAACCTTAACGGCTACCTCCTTGTGCAACTTAACAGTTGCCTCGTAAGAACCGATTTCCTTAACTGCAGCAACGAAGATAGTCTTGCGGTCGATCTCGAGACCGAGCTTAGCAAGCTCCTCGGCAATCTGGATTGCACCTACTGAACCGTAAACGGCACCTGTAGCGCTTACCTTTGTAGCGATTGTCAAAGAAACACCCTCGAACTTAGCTGCAAGAGCCTCAGCGTCGGCCTTAATCTTAGCCAACTTGTGAGCGCGCTGACGCAAATTCTCAGCAAGTACCTTCTTTGCAGACTCGCTTGCGATAACTGCCTTGCCTGTAGGAATCAAATAATTACGGCCATAACCGTCCTTTACCTTAACGATATCGTCTTTGTAACCCAAGTTGATTACATCTTCTTTCAAAATAAGCTCCATAATTATTTCCTCCTATTATTTCATCATATCAGTAACAAAAGGCAGCAAAGCCAAGTGACGTGCACGCTTAACAGCCTGTGCAATACGACGCTGGAACTTCAAAGAAGTACCTGTGATGCGACGTGGGAGAAGTTTACCCTGCTCGTTCAAGAACTTCTTCAAGAACTCGGGGTCCTTGTAGTCGATATACTTGATACCGTTCTTCTTGAAACGGCAATATTTCTTCTTCTTGACATCCACTGTTGGAGGAGTCAAATATCTGATTTCTGAAGGTGTCTGTGCCATAATTAGTTCTCCTTATTAGCTTTTAAATTTCTTCTCTTGGCAGCATACTCTGCAGCATACTTGTCCAACTTAACTACCAATGAGCGAATAACGCGCTCGTCGCGACGGTACTGCAACTCTAACTTAGAAATAACCTTAGGCTCTGCTTCGAACTCGAACATTACATAGAAGCCTGTGGTCTTCTTCTCGATGGGGTAAGCGAGCTTCTTAAGTCCCCAGTTCTCCTCATTGACAATCTTAGCACCTTCTGCCTCAAGAATGCCTTTGAATTTCTCTACCGCTTCCTTCATCTGAGCATCAGACAAAACGGGAGTCAAAATGAAAACGGTCTCGTATTGATTCATTTTTAATTAATAAATTGGTTAAACATTCGTTTTTACTAAACGCGGGTGCAAAGATAGACAATTTTTCTTAAATACAAAAGTCATTTGCAATCTTTTTGCCTAAACGGCCTCAAATAGTGCAAATGACAAACTAACAGAGGGTGCGACATAGCTTTTCGGGACAAAAACGGCTGCCCACAGCGCAATTCTCACACTATTTGCACCCCAAAACATCTATTTTTGGCAAAAAAATTTCGTTCTCTTAATAATTATATGTTTCTTTGCAGAAAGAATACAATAAAAAAATATATAGCACTATGGCAAAAAAGATTCAGATTCTCGGTTTTATTCTTATCATCGTCGGCGCCATACTCATTTCTTTGAGCATGACAATGGCATGGAACAACAGCAACGCTATCAGCTTTGGTTCTGCAGGCCTGGTAATTGCCGGTCTTGTAACATACGTCGTGGCCGGTAAAAAGGCTATCAACGACGATATTACAAACAAGTAAGAAAGAGCCGTTCCTTTTTATAAAAGGAAAATCATTCAAGAACACAGACATAAAAAGGGCACTCTGCGGAGTGCTCTTTTTATGTCTGTGCAAGTGTACCGGGGTTACGCCTCGGCATCGGGAGCAATGAGTTTGTAGCCCTTGCCGTGAATGTTGATGATTTCAATATTCTCATCGGCCTTCAGGTGCTTGCGCAGCTTTGTTATATACACGTCCATGCTGCGGGCATTGAAGTAGTTGTCGTCGCTCCACACGGTCTTGAGCGCATAGTCACGCTGCAGAATCTCGTTACGGTGAGCGCAAAGCAGGCTCAAGAGCTCGGACTCCTTGGTTGTGAGCTTTGTCTGTTGGTCATCGATTGTAAGCACCTGTTTCTGTGTATCGAACAGGAAACGGCCAATCTTGTAGAGCGCATTCTCCTTGTTTTTCTTGCCACACACGCGGCGCAACACAGTCTCAATGCGCACCACCAGCACCTCCATGCTGAAGGGCTTTGTAATATAGTCATCGGCACCAATCTTGAATCCCTCAAGAATATCCTCGTTCAACGATTTTGCAGTGAGGAAAATGATAGGTATATCGGGGTTGACGGCACGAATCTCCTGCGCCAAAGTGAAACCGTCCTTTATTGGCATCATCACGTCAAATACACACAAGTCGAATTTACCCTTCAGGAAAGCCTTATATCCGGCATCGCCATCGGGACAAAGTTCGGCATAGTATCCCTTGGCCTGGAGGTATTCACGCAAAAGCATGCCCAGGTTCTCGTCGTCCTCACATAGCAGTATTCTCTGTTTCTCTTCCATAATAAATTATTTTAAAGGTAATACAATTACAAATTCAGTTCCCATGCCAAACTCACTCTCGGCATGTATTGTTCCGCGGTGTGCCCTGATAATCTGCTTGACATAGGCCAGTCCAAGGCCGAAGCCCTTGACATTGTGAACATTACCGGTGTGCACGCGGTAGAAGCGGTCAAAAATTTTCTTCAGATGCTCCTTTTTCATTCCAATGCCGTTATCCTTCAACTTGAGCACAAACTTGCCACCCACATTGGAGGTTGCCACCTCAAGTTCAATGGGCACCTCTTGCCTCCTGTACTTAACGGCATTGTCGAGCAGGTTGAAGACCACATTGGTGAAATGCATCTCATCGACCTTTATAAATGGGTCGGTTGCATCGAGCGAAGTCTTTATTGAGCCACCACTCTGCCCCACCTTCACGGCAAAGGTATTCACAATACCGGCAATAAGTTCATTGGCATCGAGTTCCTTCATGTTCAAGGCTGCGGTATTCTTGTCATCGAACATAGACATCTGCAACACCTTGTCTACCTGGAAACGCAAGCGCTTTGTCTCGCTCGATATAACCCCCGACAGACGCTGGAACATTTCGGGCGACTTTGCAACGCTCTCGTCCTGCAACATCTGGGCTGCAAGCGATATTGCCGATATGGGTGTCTTGAACTCGTGGGTCATGTTGTTTATAAAGTCATTCTTCATCTTTGTTATCCTCTTGTGCCTTACAGCCATGTACAACGTGAACATGAATGTTATCAGCAGTACAAATGTAAAGAACAGCGAGGGTAACATAAATTTAACCGAAGCATATATAAATTTGTTCAACGCCGATTTTGGGAAACAGACCTCGAGCATTGCACCACGCACCGCATTGTCATTCTCGAACAGCGGCTGCTTTATCACCTTGCCACACTCCTCGACAACGCTGCTATATACCGTATCGCGACCATTGTGGTCGAGCAGCCTTATACCGAACGGCAAGTCACAACCATTACTCTTCAGCTCGGCCGCGATATATTGCTCCAGGTTTCCGAAATCTTCAATCCTGCTCTTCAGCGGTTTTGCCCCGGCACTCTCAAGCATATGAAATATCACCTCGTCCAGCACATCGCGCTGATACTTTGCCCTCATTTTGAGCACATCGTGCTGCAGGCGCTGAGCCTCCTCAACAGTGAGTGCCTTACTCAAATCCTTGATAAAGAAATCCTCGTCAAGGTGGTGATGATTCTCGGGCACAGCAGTATTAACTGTTATTGTCGACACCACACCGCCGTTGTTGGTGGATGTGGTATAGCTGCGCACAACCATGGACTTGCCGCCCACAAAACTACCTTTTTTAATATAACCGCTATTATCCTCGGTAAGGTACTTGCGCACCTCGTCCATCTCCAGTTTATGGGCAACATGATTAAGGCTTCTATGAGCCCCGTCATAGAACTGCCCCAGGCGCATATTGACAAGCAGATTGATATATGAAACCTGCATATACAGCAAAGCTACAAAACAAATGCCCATCACCGTGGCCACTGCACTTATTGTCATCTTCTTCATAATACAAATATAAAGACTACGCTTTCAAACATACAAATCGAACGGCAACTAATTTAAACCATTTTTCATTAATTAACAAAACTCAAATAATTAATTAATAATTTAATAACTAAAACATTGCACTTTGAATACTTATTACTAAATGCCCCATCTTTTTAACATAATGACAGAAGAGGATGGACTGACCGCCCATCCTCTTCCGTCATTATAGAATATATTACTATTATTCCTCGTCCTTTACTGCAAGTTCCTCGACAAGTTTGTTCTGTACATCGCCGGGAACGAGCTCATATGAAGAGGGCGACATTATGAACGATGCACGGCCTCCGGTGAGTGAGCTTAGGGTTGTTGAGTAAGACGCCATCTCCTTCAAAGGAACCTTGGCAATGAGCTTCTCATAACCGTTCTCGCTCTCCATACCCATAATCATACCGCGACGTCCCTGGATGTCACTCATCACATCACCCATCTTGTCCGATGGAACGAACACCTCTACATCATATACAGGCTCAAGAACCTTTGGACCGGCCTCGCGGAACGCTGCGCTGAAGGCATTGCGGCCTGCGAGCATGAACGAGAGCTCGTTAGAGTCTACCGGGTGCATCTTACCGTCGTAAACAATAACTCGAACGTCACGTGCATAAGAGCCTGTAAGCGGACCACGCTCCATGCGCTCCATTACACCCTTGAGGATTGCAGGCATGAAGCGTGCGTCGATGCTACCACCCACAATGCTGTTCACGAAGACGAGCTTGCCGCCCCAATCGAGTGTAACCTCCTCGGTTGCCTTGGCATTGATTTTGAACTCCTGGCCGCCGAAACGGTATACCTCCTGCAATGGCTGACCATCCTCGTATGGCTCAACAATCATGTGCACCTCACCAAACTGGCCTGCACCACCCGACTGTTTCTTGTGACGATAGTCGGCACGCGCCGCCTTGGTAATTGTCTCGCGATAAGGAATCTTTGGCTCTTCGTATTTAACCATCACCTTCTCAACGTGCTCAAGACGCCATTTCAAAGTACGCAAGTGGAACTCGCCCTGGCCATGAACGATAGTCTGGCGAAGCTCCTTGGACTGCTCGATGCGCCATGTAGGATCCTCCTCGTGCATGCGGTTGACAATCTGCATCATCTTCTCAATCTCGGACTCGTTCACAGGCTTGATGGCACGTGAATATTTTGATGCAGGATACTTCACAAGAGCAAACTTGTGTGTACAATCCTTTGCATTCAGTGTATTACCAATCTTGATATCCTTCAACTTCACCGTACAGCCAAGGTCACCGGCCTTCAACTCATCGACAGCCACACGGTTTGCACCTGCGCTGCAGAAAATCTGTGCAATGCGCTCCTTTGAACCACGGTCGGCGTTCACAAGGTCATCACCGGCCTTCAATGTACCGCTCATCACCTTGAAGTAGTTAACCTCACCGATATGTGGTTCAACAGATGTCTTGTAGAAGAAGATTGATGTTGGCGCCTCGCTGTCATAAAGCACGGTCTCGCCATCGGCATTGACAGGCTGTGGCATGTCGGTAATCTCGGGAGCCACATTTGCAAGGAACTCAAGCAAACGGCTCACAGCAACATCGGTTGATGCCGAGCAGCAGAGCACTGGATATACACTGTCGGTCTCAAGGCCAAGACGTGCACCCTTGCGGATTTCGTCGGTTGTCAACTCCTCGCTCTCGAAGAACTTGTCCATCAAGCCCTCCTCGTTCTCGGCAGCCTTCTCAACAAGCTCCATGTGGAGAGCCTTTGCCTTCTCCAACTCGCCGGCAGGAATATCCTCAACAAGTGGTGGCTGACCCTCACCTGTGTAAGTGAGCTTCTTCATCAACAGAACGTCGATGATGGTGCTGAAACCGGGACCTGCGTTCAATGGATACTGAACAGGAACAACCTTTGAGCCATAGATTGACTGCAACTGCTCGATGATTGTATCATAGTCACACTTCTCATGATCGACCTGGTTAACCACGAACATCATTGGCTTCTTCATCTTCTTCACATAACGGTAGCAGTTCTGTGTACCCACCTCAACACCATACTGGCCGTTGATGACCATCATTGCCAAGTCAGCAACAGTCATAGCGCTCACTGCACTGCCTGCGAAGTCATCGGAACCCGGGCAATCGATAAGGTTCAGTTTCTTGCCCGCCTGCTCAATCTGGAATACAGTCGAAAACACCGAATAGCCATACTCATGTTCAACAGGGAAGTAGTCGCTAACGGTGTTCTTTGCCTCAATAGTACCTCTACGTTTAATGATTCCACCCTCATAGAGCATAGCCTCTGTGAGAGTGGTTTTTCCAGAGCCGGAACATCCTACAATCGCAATGTTCTTGATTTCGTTAGTCTGATAAGTTTTCATATTATTTTGTTTTTTTAGTTTATGGAATGAGAATGGGGTTAAAACAAATAATCTTCATCATTCAGAATAGTTTTTATTCACCTTCGCCCTTAACTCCATCCCAAAAGGTTAGTTAGTTTTTTAAAAGTGATGGCAATGTAGGAATTTTTCAAAACAAAAGCAAATAGAACGGGAATGTTTTTTCAAAAAGAGATAAAAAAAGTAACTTCGCAGTAAATTTTTAACAGAAAGCAACAAATGGCCGGCATTTATATACATATCCCATTCTGCAAGCAGCGCTGCAACTACTGCGCATTCTACTCCACTACCTTATATAATATAAGGGAAAGGTATGTCGATGCACTATGCAAGGAGATTGCCATGCGCAAGGAGTATGCCACCAACGCGCCCATTGAAACCATCTATTTCGGTGGTGGAACTCCGTCGACACTGACATTGGAACAGCTACAGAAAATATGCAACACGATATATGACGTGCACAGCGTTTCGCCCACAGCCGAGGTGACAATAGAGTGTAACCCCGACGACCTCACCCCCGAATTTCTTACGCAACTGCGCAGATTGCCTTTCAACCGCATAAGCATGGGAGTGCAGAGTTTCAACGACACACAACTGAAGCGTCTTGGCCGTCGTCACAATGCCGACAAGGCTCGCCAGGCTGTAAAAAATGCCCGTGAAGCAGAATATGACAATATAAGCATAGACCTGATTTTCGCCTTGCCCGGTTCAACCTTGAGCGATTGGGAGCACGACCTTGAGAGCGCCATAGCGCTGCGCCCCGACCACCTGTCGGCCTACAACCTGACATACGAGGAGGGAACACCCCTGCACAGCGCACTGGAACGTGGTGATTTTACCGAATTGAGTGAAGAGGAGAATGTAGAGCAGTTCCAAATGCTTATCACAAAGCTCAAAGAGGCAGGCTACCGCCACTACGAAATATCGAACTTTGCACTGCCGGGACGCGAAAGCCGCCACAACAGCAGCTACTGGAATGACACACCGTACATTGGTATTGGAGCAGCAGCCCACTCCTATAACGGAACATCACGCCAATGGAATGTTGCCGACATACAGGAATATATAAAAGGAATAGAGAGCAACAATCCCAATTTTGAGATAGAAGAACTAACCGAAGAGGAGCGCTACAACGACACCATCCTCACCCGCCTGCGCACATCAAAAGGTTTGCCGCTTGCATGGATGAAAGAGAGATTCAGCGAAAAGCTATATAACTACTTGCTGCGTAGTGCAGAAAAAGAGATTGCACTTGGCAACCTGAAAAAAGAGAACGGTTCGCTGTCATTAACAGAAAAAGGTATATTCATCAGCGATGCAGTGATAAGAGAACTGATATTTATATAATATAACAAAACATCTGATAACAATAACCGCGGCAGGCATGCCTGCCGCGGTTATTGTTATCAGATTCTATCTCCCAAATAGCTCTTCAAGGCCATCACATACTCCTCAAAGGCCGATATCCCTTCGGGGGTTATTGAACAAGTCGTACGGGGCATTTTTCCTTTAAATCCCTTTTCCACCGTTATATACCCTGCTTTTTGCAATTTATCCAGTTGTACGCTCAGGTTGCCTGCCGTTGCATTTGTCCGCTCCTTGATGTACACAAAATCGGCACTCTCTACAGTCATCAACAAAGAGACAACTGCAAGACGAAGTTCGGAATGTAACAACGGATTAAGTTCTTTAAACATTTTTCTTACGGTTAAGGATATGACCCGGAACAACAAGCAACATGAATATTATCACTGCAAAGATAATACATTCTGTCAAATAAAGCCCACCATAATAAGCGACATCTTGGACTGTATGGGAACGTACATAAGCAAACTCAGCAATGGCGAATGCCACCGGCGAGATTATCGCAACCACTCCAATCCTTTTTACAACCTTATCCTTAATGACAACAGCTGTCACGTATGTACCCACTCCCATGAGCACAACGACTGTGGAAAAGACACTTATACCGAACCCGCAATAGAAAGGGATAAACACAGATGCAATACCAATACCTGTCCACACAGCACCCACACAACGGTCTATGTAGTTTACCGCACCTCTCTCCTGCCTGTTCAGGCAAAGCATAAGCGGCCATCCTATCAAAGGTATCGCACCCCATAACCACAGGTATGGCATAAAGTCATCAACAAAAGCCACTATCAAAGCCTGTATAATAGAAACAAGCACAGTCGTGTACCCCCAGACAAGAAAAGGCGTTCCAAAATCCCGTCCCATTCGCGCACGTGAGTCATTTATCATTGAGGTAATAAGTTCAAGACTCTCGGCCTCATTCATTTTTCTTTCTTCCATAATAATAATTTTATTTGTAACACATCAAGTAGAAATGGATATCCGCAACAAATGTAAAGTAGTTTATATTATAAACCAAATATTTTTTTGATTATTTTCTGGAGAATAGAAAAATAATACACACAAAAAAATCGGAGTGTCCAAACGGACACTCCGACATTCTAATTTATAGCTTCAATTACATCAAGCTGTTTGCAAGTGCGAGAATCTCCTCACCGATTGCATCGGCAGCCTCCTGTGTGGGACCCTCGGAATAGATGCGGATGATTGGCTCGGTGTTGCTCTTGCGCAAGTGAACCCATGTCTCGGGGAAGTCGAGTTTTACACCATCTACAGTATTAATCTCGGCCTTGCCTGCGTATGTAGCCTTAATCTTCTCAAGGATAGCGTCAACATCACAACCTGGCTTCAAATCGATACGGTTCTTGCCCATGAAGTATGCAGGATATGTCGCGCGGAGCTCGCTGACGGTCTTCTTCTCGTGAGCAAGGTGGCTCAAGAACAAGCAGATACCTACCAAAGCATCACGGCCGGCGTGGCATGCAGGATAGATTACACCGCCGTTACCCTCACCGCCGATGATGGCGTTTGTCTCGCGCATCTTGGTAACCACGTTAACCTCACCTACTGCAGAAGCGGTGTATGTGCAACCGTGAGCATTTGTAACGTCGCGCAGAGCACGTGTTGAGCTGAGGTTTGAAACGGTATTGCCCGGAGTGTGTTTGAGAACGTAGTCGGCAACAGTAACGAGTGTATACTCCTCGCCATACATCTCGCCGTTCTCGCAAATGATAGCCAAACGGTCAACATCGGGGTCAACAACAAAAGCAACATCGTTGCCACCCTTTGCCATCAGGCCCATGATATCGCCAAGATTCTTTGCAAGTGGCTCGGGGTTGTGCTGGAAGTCACCAGTAGGCTCGCAGTAGAGCTTGTCGACCTTTGTAATGCCCAGCTTGTCGAAGAGCTTTGGAAGGATTACGCCACCCACTGAGTTAACGCAGTCAATAGCAACCTTGAAACCTGCAGCCTTGATAGCCTCGACATCAACAAGAGGCAAAGCGAGAACTGCCTCAATGTGCTTGTCGTCGTATGACTCGTCGAGACGGTACTTGCCCAATGTCTCTACATCGGCATAATCGAACTCCTCGGCAGCAGCAATGCGCAACACCTCCTGCCCCTCGGCAGCGTTCAAGAACTCGCCCTTCTCATTAAGAAGCTTGAGTGCATTCCACTGGCGTGGGTTGTGGCTTGCAGTAAGGATGATACCACCACAAGCATCCTCCATTGTAACGGCAACTTCAGTTGTTGGAGTAGAAGCCAGACCTATGTCAACTACATCGAAACCCATACCCATGAGAGTACCGCAGACAATCTTGTTTACCATCTCGCCCGAGAGACGGGCATCGCGACCTACAACAATCTTGTTGCTTGTCTTTGTGGTTGTCTTACGTATCAGCGCTGCGTACGCCGATGTCAACTTCACAACATCAAGAGGAGTCAAACCTTCATCGGCTCTGCCGCCGATGGTACCTCTGATACCCGAAATAGATTTAATAAGTGTCATTTCTTTTATAGTTATTTAAAAGTTAATCAGGAATAATTACCGAGACGCTCGGCTGGTAAGATATCTGGTAAAGGCAAGGGTAAACATACGTTGCCGCATTGGAGGTGCCTTTGGTGTGGGGCACAATTATGTTCACCTTGGCAAGGTTGCTCTGCTTGCGCGTAAAGGTAAGGAAGCGCAAAGGCACAAGCCAGCCCGTAGGCACCGAACCGCCATATACCGTTTTCATGACACCCGATGTAAAAGTGGCCTGAAACGAACCGCTGGTATTGGTAACACGCATCTCATCAGGGTCGGCCGCATAGACATTGGCTGATATAGTATCATCCTCCTGGATGTTATACTCATAATAGCGCACCAGCAGGTCCACGTTATCGCCATCCTTGATAGAGTATGCAGTTGCATCCTTTTTCTTCGGGTTATTTACAATCTGCACATATATATCATCTACCAGCACATATTCATTCTTACTGACATCGGTTGTCGAATCGTTTGCAACAAACTGCTCGAACGATATTATGTTTATACCACTCTCCTTTATGTAGGCATTCACGGCATCGCGTTCCTTCTCCTTCATCTCGGAATAGGTAACGGTGTCGTCGCACGACGCAAAAAACAGCGCCAAGAGCAAAAAGAGTGAAAACTTGCAAAATTTGTCTTTCAACATACTGATATTCAAAACCTCTATACTTTGTTCAACTTTCAAAAATACAACTTTTTGCGAAGATACAAAAACTAAAGCAAAAAAAGCAGAACATTATTATGAAATAATCATAAAATCGCGCACGGGAGCGCTTTTTGCGAGGTAAACACCTTTAACAAGATACTGACAGATGAAATTATTATTTACTTTAAAAAGATTTCCTTTTCTCGGCCTTGTTTGTCCTGTAAAGACGTTTTGCTTCATTGAGTTTTTCGAGTTTTGCTGCAGCTCTCCTGTTACCGTCGGTTGCCTTGCTCTCAAGTTCGGCAAGTTCCTTTGCATACATTCTCAATACTCTGGAGCAATCGGCATTCAGTTCGCGCTCCAACGTGCGTAGTTCCTCCTTACTGTTTGCCATGAGCACCTTTTCGGCGGCATTCTCATAAACCGCAATAGTGCTGTCGCAAGCATTGTTGCCGCCGCACGAAAACAGGAGTGCAGCCAAAGCTGCCATAAATATCTCTTTCATATGATTCAATTTAAATTCAGGATGTTGAATACACAACCTTACAATTACTCTGTCAATTCTCCCTTATACCTCAGCAATGCCTGCTTGAAACGTTCAACAGCCATCTCCATTGTGCCGTAGACCTCGCCGCCCGAAGCGTTCTTGTGACCGCCACCATTGAAGAATTCGGCAGCCACGCTGTTGCAAGGGAAGTCGTCGACACTGCGCAACGACACATTTATCTTGCCGGGAGACTCCTCGCGCAGGAAGCATGAGAAACGCACGCCCTTCACCTGCAGAGGCTGGTTCACAAGCCCCTCGGTATCACCTTTTGAAGCATAGAAACGCATCAGTTCGCCGTGCGAAAGGGTTATGAGCGCTGCATTGTATTTGTTATAGACCTTTAATTTGTCATACATGGCATAGCCCCACAAGCGCATTCTTGTCACCGACGAGGTATAGAATACCTTTCGGTATATCCAATCCTTGTCAATCCCCTTGTCAAGGAGTTCGGCTATAATAAGATAGACATCCTTGCGGGTAGAAGCATAGGCAAACGCGCCTGTATCGGTCATCATGCCGGTATAAATGCACTGCGCCATCTCAAAGCTCAATGCAGCCGTACCACCCAAAGCAGTTATCACCCGGAACACAAGCTCGCATGTAGAGCATGCCTCGGGGTGCGAAACAAGCACATCGAACTCATCGGACGGTTGTGGGTGATGGTCGACAAGAACCTTTTGTGCCGATGAGGACAAAAGTGATGTACAGACATCTCCAGTGCGTGAAAGCACGTTGAAATCGAGGCAAAAAAGGACATCGGCCTCAGCAATTGCAGTGTCACAGCACTCCTTTTCCTTATCGTAGAACAGAACTGCGTCGGCACCCGGAACCCACGAAAGGAATGCCGGAAACACATTGGGCAAGACAACCACTGCCTCTTTACCCATGCTGCGCAAAAAGTTGCACATCGCCAAAGTAGAGCCCACGGCATCACCATCGGGGTTCTTGTGCGCAAGAACCACGAACCTGCGCCCCCTTTCCACAACCTGCCTTATAGCATCAATATTCTGTTGTGATATCAAATTCTCAAGCATATTCCGGTATTTTCTTTTTCAAGATACGAAGATATTACATCGAAAGCAAAAAGCACACCTTTTGAACCATTTATTTTCCGCGCAAAGGGATAATTTCAAAATTATCGTCATGCGGTACAATCTTCAAGGCTCCGTTCCTTGAGATATCCACGGCCTCTACACCCAGCACTGCACACTCGCGCAAGATTCTGTCGCGGCTACGCTTGTATAGCGACGCGTCGAGCAGCATACAACTTGCAGGATATACCTCTAAAAGTTCCTCAACAGGCCCAAGAAAACCGCGGCAGAGAACCAGCACATCCACCGGTTCTGCAAAAATATTATCGCGCCACAGTTCATCGGCAAGCAGCCTTATTTTAAGGCCATCATATTCAAGCACACCGTTGCTGAACGCAAAAGTTTCGCATTCATAATTGCCATCTACCCACCGGGGTTCGGGCATTTTCTCGCGCTTTATATATGGCGAAGAGGTATATTCATACTCGGCATCCAGCTGCGGGACAGTCGACAGCAGCCAATTGTCGCCGCCCTGCGCCACAACATGCAGCAGCGGATTCTTGCTGTTATTATACACAATCACTCCATCGGGCTGCATCTCCTTGCCACCAAGAAAAGAACCGACAACAAGCAACACCAGCGAGCAACCCGCCACAAACAGCACCTGCAGCCAACGGCGGTTTATGAGTGCATATGACAGAGCGGCAAGCGACAATGCCGCACAAACGGCACCGGGCACACCAATGGACGGCAATGACAATGACGCACCCGGCAGGGAGGCAATGAACGAAGCACCCCCGTTCATGACAGACGTAACAAATTGCAAGGCTGCAGCAAACAACATTCTCAAAGGTGCAAAGAACGAGGTTACAAGCAACAACAAGGCCAATACCATCAACACAAATGCTAATGGAACGACAAGAATGTTGGTCAACAGGGAATAGAGCGGCAGAATACCGAAGTGATACCACACAAACGGCAACGTTCCCACCTGTGCCGCGAGAGTCAGAATAAGCAGATTGGCTACATAACGGTACAGCCTGCCGTGTTCAGCCACGTTCAATACCTCTTGCAAAGGTGGTGTAAGCAACAGTATGGCAAAGACAGCCGAGAACGAGAGCTGAAAACTCACGTCAAAAAGCAGATGGGGCGAGAAGATGAGCATTGCAATTGCCGCAAAAGCCAAAGAACTCAAAGACGAGGGTTCCTGACGCAGACAGCGCCCTAATGACATGAGCGAGAAGAGAGTGGCTGCGCGCACGACCGATGCAGGCAAGCCTGCCACATAAGCGAATGCCCAAAGTGCAGCGACAACAACCGTTTCGCGCAGCAGAACAAGAAGTCTGTTACGTCCGCGATAAGGAAACAATAAAGTAAGCAGCATGTAGATAATGCCAAGATGCAAACCCGAGAGTGCCAGTATATGGCTTGCCCCGGCTGCAGTATAGTTCTCCTTCAACTCCTGCGGGAAGTCGCGTTTCTCGCCTACCGTCAGCGCCGACAGCAATGACAGCCCGTCACCCTCAAAACCAAGCCTGCGGTATCTCTCTACCACCCTTTCGCGCATGAACAACGCACGCATGGCAAGCGTCTTCTCGCCACTGCCAAGATATTCCCATGCATCGCCCCACACATAGGCCGAGCCGGTAATGCCTTTGATATAATAAAAGTCCTCGATATCAAATTCGGCCGGATTGCCGGCATTTGCAGGCGGACGCACCTCGGCCTTAAAACGCAAGATATCGCCTACTTCAAGGGCATCGCCCTCTACCGAACGTGGAAAATAGAGATAGACATCGCCATCCTTGCGGGAACCGTCGGCACGCGCCGAGTCAATATCCACAACTTTGGCAAGCACTTTTGTGGAGGTTCCTTTATGCACAGGCACCTCAAGCAGTTGCGCCTCATACATGCGTGTACCGCTTTCCCATTGGGGGAGCATCGCCTCATGCTGCTTATGCTCAACATAGGCACCGGCCGCAAACATAAAAAGAGATACTCCTGCGCCGAACAGCCATTTGGGTGCCCTGTGCGAAAAACCGCACAGCAACACAAACAGCGACAAGGATGCCAATGAGAGAATCGTTGCATAGCTTATTCGTAAATACCATGCAACGGCAATACCAATCATCATTGGCATTGCCAGCTTCAGCAAAGGATTACCACCGAACAGTCGATTCCCGGCCACTGTATGCTGCAGATTTTATTAAAGCGCGCGCAACGCCGAGATAACGGCATGCGGGTCGGCATCCTTGAACACCGCGTTACCGGCAACAAGAGCATCGGAGCCCGCAGCGGCAAGCAACTTGCCGGTCTCCACGTTCACGCCACCGTCTACCTCAATGAGAGCCTTTGAGCCGGTAGAATCAATAAGTTCACGCAACTCGCGTACCTTGTTCACTGTGTGAGGGATGAACTTCTGACCGCCGAAACCGGGGTTCACGCTCATGAGCAGCACCAGGTCGAGTTCATGGATAATGTCCTTGAGCAGGTGCACAGGCGTCGATGGGTTAAGGGTAACACCGGCCATCATGCCGGCATCCTTTATCTGCGTAACGGCACGGTGCAAGTGGGCGCAGGCCTCGTAGTGGACATTCATAATCTTTGCACCCAAATCCTTTACCGCAGGCAGATAGTTCATTGGTTCAACCACCATAAGGTGCACGTCGAGCGGTTTCTCGCACAGCTCGGCAACATATTTGAGCACCGGAGGGCCGAAAGAGAGGTTTGGAACGAACACACCGTCCATAATATCAATATGCAGCCACTCGCAGGCGCTGCTGTTAATCATCTTCAAATCCTCTTGCAGGTTGCCGAAATTCGCCGACAACAACGATGGTGAAACTATCTGTGCCATAAAACCAATTTTAAAGGAACGGCAACGCGCCGCCCTACCGCAACGCGAAGATAGTACAAAGAGCGTGGAAATGCAAAGTAACCAGGACAAAAAACGCATTAACAATCTTTTTCACCCCATTAGCAACAAGGCAAGTTGGTTTTGTGCCATTTTTTTATTTATTTTGCAAATAGATGCAAGTAAGAACAAACACATGCAACATATGAAGAAAGTTTTATTCTATGCGCTGCTCTTTATTGCAGGCATATCGACAACGAATGCGCAGGAGATTTTCTCCAAGGCATTCAAGAACGGCACCCCGGTGCACATATCAAACAACCGCGACAAGGCATTTGCCATAAAGGCCGGCAAGGCCGGCGAAGATGCAAAGAGCGGCAAGGCGGCATATACCGACGATGAAATCTGGTACCTTGTGGGCAATGCCGACGGGTTCAAGATGTACAACCACGCGCTGGGCAAGAAGTACGCGTTGAAACTGGAAGGCAACGAAAGCGGCGCAGCTGCAATAATGACAAGCGAGAAAGAGGCTACACAGCTCACCATTACCGCACAGGAGGACGGCAGCTATGCAATTTCGCCAAAGGAAGCTCCGGGAGAGAGTTTCAACATGTTCGGCGGCGCAGGCAGGGACATAAAGCTCTATTCAAGCAGCGACAAGGGCGGTCATTGGAACTTCAAGGCCATTGACATGAGCCGTTCACTTGAGATTGCATACAACGTAGACAGCGAAGGTGCACTCGCGACCAACTACAAGATCGGTGAGATTGCCATATCTATTGACGGACAGCAAGGTGCAATAGTTGTTGACAGCAACAACATACCGGAGAGCACCGTATGCTACCTGCCAAAGGACGCAAAAGTAGGCATTGCATGCAAGAAAGCATACCATGGATGGAAGATGAACGTGAACGGTAGCGAGGAGATTGCCGAGCAACCACTGCCCGAAAAAGGCTTGAATGTGGCAATAAACATCACAGCCGACAAGGAGAACCGTTACCAGTACCTATACTACTCTCCCGACGAGCAGGGAGTACCCTACCGTATCCCGGCCATAACCACAACAGCCAACGGTTATGTATTCGCCATCAACGACTACCGTCCTTGCGGCAATGACATCGGTTTCGGCGAGGTTGACCTTGTAATGCGCCACAGCACAAAAGCCGGCAAAGAGTGGGACGGCACATCATGGACCGAACCCGTGAAGATCGCCGATGGCCTTGGTAAAGAAGCCACAGAGACATGGCTTACAGGATTCGGTGACCCGGCCATTGTTGCCGACCGCGAGAGGAACGAGATTCTGGTGATGAGCGTATGCGGAAACCGCGTATGCTGGCACGGCAACTATGGCGCCGGCACCGAGGAAAACCCCGAGAACCCCAACCGCATGGCACGCTTGCGTATTATATATAATGAGGAGACAGGCGCGTGGGAAGCAACAGAACCCGAAGAGGTGACATACGACATCTACCCCCTGTTCAAGGACAAGGATGGCAAGGCGCACGTGGGTTCAATGTTCATCGGCGCAGGCCGCATGGCGCAGAGCAGCAGGATAAAGGTTGGCGACTACTACCGCATATATTGCGCGGTGTGGGCTGTCGAGACAGGCAGCTACCGCCACCACAACTACGCACTCTACTCCGACGACTTCGGAAAGACATGGAACCTGCTCGGCGAACTTGGCAACGACTTCAATGACAGCCCGGCTCCCTACGGCAACGAGCCGAAGTGCGAGGAGTTGCCCGACGGAAGCGTACTCTTGAGCAGCCGCAAGGGCTATGGCCGCTACTTCAACGTGTTCCACTACACCAACTTTGAGAAAGCCGAGGGTTACTGGGACGGCGCCGTGGCAACCGACCAGGTGGGCAACCTGAAGTTCGGCAGCAACGACACCAACGGCGAGCCTTTGCGCATTGGCAACGTACTGTTCCAGTCCGTACCCACCGGCAACAACCGTAGCGGTGTGTCAATCTTCTATAAGGAACTTTCAGATGACCCGGCAACATACACCCCTACCGAACTCTCAAATGGTTGGAAGAAGATTCAGATAACCGACCGCGAGTCGGCCTACTCATCAATGTGTATACTGCCCGACGGCAACATAGGCCTCTACTACGAGGAGGAGCCGGGCGGTTACTCAATGGTATACGTACCGGTAGAACTGGCAAATACACTTGATGCAATAACATATGGCGCACTGCCGTTCCGTTGCGACACATGCAAGAAAGGCAGGGAGGCCAAAACCATTTTCCTTCTTATTGATGATATGTAAGAAGAACATGCCAAACCGCATAACACATTAAGGGTGACCTCAAAATTGGGTCACCCTCGATTCTATTTTACGGACAGTTCCTTATTTACACCTGAACTCCATCAACAGCACATAGAGGAACGGAAGCACATAGAGCACTGCCTCCATTACACTCCACTGCATGTCAAAGAACGGTTGCAGACCCGTAAACTGCAGACAGTGGACAATGCCCGATGCGGGTATGAGCGCCATCATTGCCGGAACAAAAAGGACGAACGCATTACCTGTGGAAGCCATAACATCCATCAGCGAACGATAGTTGCCATAGATGAAGCCATAAATAAGCGACACAGAAAACACACCCGCCAAAAGCAGCAAAGCCCAACCCTGTACAAGCGGAGAGAGTGAGGGTTCCCCTGTTATTGGCGAGAGTAGCCCCCATGGTGCAACAGTTGAGAGATAGAGTACAACGACATAGCACACAGCAATGGCAAGTGCAAAGAGCAATGCACGCCATTCCAAAGCGGTGAGACGGCGCATGGAAACCATGTGCAACAGGGCTTTTACCAAACCGGAACCACGCAACAGTCCATAGGAGGCAACAAGCACCATGACCACGCCCCACGGCACTGCATCGATGGAGGGCAAAGCTGTACGCAAAGCCCAACGCACCCCCTTGGCGCTTATAAGCGAGGAGGTGTACACAGCCTCATCGGACAACATACCTGCCACATCGGCGAAGAATGCTCCCACCCACACCAACAACAGCGCAAGCAGATAGACCAACAGCGGGTAATAGTATGTCCTGCGGTTATTCATCGGCTTCAAGGTTTTCGGCATCAATTATGTGCAGTTCAATGGCACGCACAACAAGACGTGTAACGTTTATGCCACGCTGTTCACTCTCGGGGAAGAGACGGGCAATGAGGTCGGCCTGACGTTTTTCGAGCGACTTCACGCCGAAAGGCATACTTTTCAATGATGCAACCATCTCCTTGGTATATCCCAAGGCCAGGTGACGCAGGAAACACTCGTCGTAGCGGTCAATCTCATAGTGTATGAGCGATTTCTGACGCGCCGCATCACGGTTCACATTCTCGCGGAAGCGCTCCACCAGTTTATCAAGTACCGGCTGGTTGAAGACATTTCGTTTGCCGGCCATCACATTGTAGATTTCGTATTTTGTGAGCAGTTCACCCGTTTTCAGGGTTATACCGTCGGCTCCCGCATCAAGGACATCGACCCACAGTTTTTCATTTAGAAGTTCGCCGGTGAAGACAAGTACCTTCATCTGCGGGTGTTCCCTCTTCATTCTGGCACATACATCTACGCCCACAGTCGTTGAGCCGCCAAGCCCAAGGTCCAACAGCAGCAAATCAGGGACAGCACGCGAGAGCACCTCGTCAAGTTCCTTCTCGTTGGATGCCGTGCCAATAACGTCGGCCTCGGGCAGTTCGGTACGGAAAATCTCCTCTGTACCCTTCAGTTCAAGCCTTGCATCCTCTACTATCACTACACTGAAATTTTCTATCATAATAAAATTATTTTGGCAATGTAAACAATATTACCACACCCTCAACATCGGCACGCGCCTCCATGCGCGAACCGTGAAGGCCGGTATAATCCTCGTGCATGCGCACAATCTCCTTTGCAACAAGATACTCCATCCCAAGCAGCCCGCCATCCGACGCAATGTTGTAGCGCGATGGGGTAAACAGTTCCTGCGCCTCGTAGCTCGTGAGAGTGCGGCGGCCATCCACAAGCTCAACCTTGACGAAATCGCCGGCATCGGCAGCACGCAACTGCAGCACACCCTCTTTCTCTGTCTTGAGCGCTGCATCGGCAAGCGCCTCGAAGAGATTGCCAACGAGTTCGGCGTCAACCCTCACGCAGGCCTCGGTGGGCTCATACACAAGCGACAGCCCTACACCCCGTTTCTTGGCACAACGTGCAACGTAGCGCTTTGCATCGTCGAACAGTTGCTCTACACGTGTTACGGCAAGAGTGAAACACATTGTATCGAGTTCGCGCTTTGCACAGTTTGCAAGTATACCGAAGACCGAATTGTAGTAGTCGACAAGCTCGGTCATTGCGGCAATGTTTTCCCTGCGGCCATCAATGCTTGCGAGTGCCCTCTGCGCCAATTCGCGCACACGGCTCGGATAATAGACCGTCTCGTGCTTTATGACAGAAAGGCAGTTGTCCATGACCATATTCTGCACATGCAGGCGGTTTTCCTCTAATCTTATACGCTCGGTCTCCTCTTCAATTTCCTCAAGCGTTGTATAGCTGTTTGCCACGCGCACTGTGCGGTGATATGCCATAGAAGCCACAAAACGCGCAATGAGTTCAATGTTCACACACTCGTTTCCACTCAAAGGACGCTCCGTAACAAATTCAATCGCACCCACAAGCACCTCCTTGCCCGAGACGGTTGCATAGAGCGGCAGCACACGCAACAGCGCATCAGGCGAGACAAAAGGCACTCCGTCATCAACCACGCCGTGCAGATAGACATCGGCCCTGCCGGCGGCAAGCGGTTGTGGTGCCGCGGCTGCCACGCGCCTTGCCTCGCGTTCATCGACAAGCAACAGGGCCACACGCCCAATGCACATGCGCTCACCGAGCGAGGAGTGAAGCTCTGAAGCAATGCGCTGCAGCAGTTCGGCTGTTGTACCGGACGATGATGCTGCCACAATCTCCAGCAGGCGGCGGTTGGTGTTCAGTACAAGACGCTCGTCTGCCTTGCCTATTATGGTGTGACGCAGATATGATACAAGGAGATAGAGCAACAGCACCAATGCCAGAAAGGCGGATATTCCTATGAGAGCCTGACGCAGGCTCTTTGCCTCGCGTGCACGTTCGTACTGCATGGCAACAGCCTTGTCCTCGTCGACAAGACGGTATAGAGTCGAGTAGATATAGTTGTTGTACCTGTAGGCTTGCCAACGCTGCAATGCCAATGATGCAACGGCAAGTTCGTTACGTATGTCAAGGATATTGTAATATATATCCTCAGTCAGTTCCTCGGCAAAGATGCCCTTTCGCCACCAATCAAGTTCTGCATAGGCACCGCTTTCCATGGAGAGTGTATCATTGCCGCCCACTGTAGAGCGGTAGTATCCGTTCAGCAAAGCGAAGGCTTTGCGTGCCTGCACAAAAGCCTCGGTATAGTTGCCGTGGATATTGCTGTTGTAGACGGAATCGGCACAAGAGCGCACATCATCAAATATATTGCCAACAGCAAAACCCTTGCAAGGCAATATCATAAGCAGCAGCACAATGCATCGCACAACCCCTTTTGGCAAACGGAAGGAGAAACGGCTACCGCCACCCTTGCGGCTCTCAATGTTCATTGAGCATACCGAGAACAAAGCATCGCTCTTCTTGTATTTTTCAATAATCCCCCTGCAATTCATAAGACCGAACCCGCCACCTTTGCTCTTTGCGGGCAGATTGTCATTGTCGCTACCTATGCTTGCCGCATCGTAGACCTTCTCGTTGAGAATACGCTCAATATCACTCTGCGAAATTCCTATACCGGTATCGGCTACTGCCACCTCAACAAAATCGGCACCCTCGACACACTCAAGCGCCACACTACCGCCTTGCGGGGTAAATTTCGCGGCATTGTCTACAAGGGTGTTTATCATAAAGAGAGTGAGCGCCTTGTCGGCCTTCACCACAGGGCTGCCATCGCCAACCGTCAAAGTAATTCCACGCGACTCGAAGAGGGTACGGCTCTTTTCAATGATTGCAAACAGCCCGGAGAGCGAGAAACTCTCCACCTGCAGGTTCATATCGCCGCGGCGCATCTTTATCCAACGCTCAAGGATTATGTTAAGGTCGTCGAGTTTTTCGGTAAGTTCGGTAACATATTGAAGTTTACGCTCTGCATCGGACGCTGGTGCAGCCTGCAAGGCGCGCAGTTCGTTTATTAGCCTGTCGATGTATGGACGCATGGACATTACAGTGGATACAGAGACACGCTTCAACAGATTCTCGCGTTTATGTTCGGCCAGATAGACGGCACAGGCACGGCGCATCTCGTTGAGCCTCTCCTGCTCGTCGACAATATCGGCAAGACGCATTCCCTCACCAACGGCAACCGCCACATATGGCACAAGCATCTCAAGCAACGAACGCTTCTCGCGCGTCAATGCCTCGGCGGTAGTCACATAGAGGCGGTCACATTCACCACCCATGTATCCCATTTCAAAGGAACAGGTGCATGCACTCTCCTCCAAAGGAGTAAACGAGAAATGTATATCACGCGCAAAGCCTTCGAAACCATTGTTGAGCAACGTGATGATATGCTCATGCAACTCCTCCTTGCTGCCGATATCCTGCGGCAATGACGAGAAAAGCTGACGGCACACCACGGGCAGACGTTTAAGTTCATTGGAGTATGCCAAGGTATAGCGTCTCCGACGGTAATTGAACACAATTGTCACGACAAGCAAGACTACTGCCGCAAGAACCACCACAGCGAGCCACTTGTCAAGATTCTTTATGTCACCGGTAACGGCCGACACACCACTCTCATTCTTCTTGTTGAGACGCGTGGTACGCAACAGCATCAGGTAACTCTCCCTGTTTATGTCCGACGCCTGCTTGTTTCCCAAGCCGGCAAAGGCACAACTTGCCTCGCGACGCACACTGAGCAGACACTCGGGGATGTTGTACATCGTTGCATCGGAATACATCGCCGGTTCAATATCAATGTCACACCTGTCGAGCACGTTGGAGGCGAAATCGACATCGGCAGGGTAATAGTTCCTGTAATAGCCGTTTATCCCGGCAAGCGCCGAATCGAGCAATGCCAATGCCGCTTTGTAATCACCACGTTGTGTCATGCAGGAGGCAGACACCGCCATAGCCTCAATCATCATATACTTGTCGCCGTAGCTCTTGAAATCGGCCGCAGCCGCTGTTGCCATGGCATAATCCATTGCAACAGAATCGCCGGTTTGTGGCAGTATGTGGCGCAAATTGTCGGGAAGTGCGTCTGCCGCGACACTATTGTCACGCAAAAGAATGGCAAGGAGCAGCCGATAGTTTGCAGTGAGCCAGGTATAGCCGCTATCCACAGCTTCGTCCAGTCCCTTGGCGAGCATGGCGAAACGCTCCACAGCATCGGAGGCTCTATTTGCAAGCATCATCCTTGCATAGAGTTTCAGTGCAGGGTCAACGGACTTCTCGGCTCCGGCATCGAGGTAGCCCAAGGTACGCTTTGCATCATCGAGCATGGAGAGGTTGGAGAAATAGCACAACGACACTATGCCGAACTCTATCTTTGCACGTTCAAAGCGTGCCTTGTCGCTTGCAGACAGCAGGGCAACATCCTCGTTTATGCGTGCCATACGCTCCAAAGCCCTTGCACGGCAATCAAAGAACAGCCTGTTGTCCGATACGCGATAGCATATTGTCATGAGCCCCACATCGGCAACAAGTCTCTCAATCTCGCAATCAGCCCCGGCGAGCACACCCTCATAAAGACGGACTGCCGTAGCATAGTCCATCTTCATCAAAGCCGAATAGGCCTTTGAATTTGTAGCCACCATTGCCTGTTCATGATTCTCGTCCGAAGAGCTGTCAAGAGCTTTTGACAGGCTGTCGAGCAATGAGACACTCCTGTAGCGCGCATCGTACACCTGCATGCCCAGTGTCGCACCACCATCGTGTGCAGAGCTACCGTGGCCATATCCTCCGCATGAGAACAGGGCAAGGCATATGAACAATAGAGAAAAAAGTGTGTTCCGTTTCATCGCTATAAGAGATTCTCAGATACAAATTTAATGATTTATATTTAAAATGCATAATTGACCAAAAGAAATAACGCTGTGAGCCATTGCCCACAGCGTCAAGACGTTGTCCAAGTCACTCATTTCCGGCTTCTGCGCTTGCCATAGAGACGTTTTATCCACAGATAGTAACCTGTAAGCGGCAACGTAGCGCCAAGCAGCGCAGCAAGGAAAGAGAGTATGCGGGTAAGCAAACCACCCCACGAACCGATGTGCAGCGAATAGAACCATCCCGACAGTTTTCCTTTGCGCGCCGAATCCTTATACAGTTCGACAGAGATTATTGCACCGCTGTCTTCATCGAACATATACTTGTCGGCCGCGCGCATGTTTCCATACTTGGAGACCTTTACTGACACGATGCCTGCCGACACTGTAATTGTCTCAAAATGCGGCACCATGGCCACAACCTCCTCATAGGCCTGCTGCCAACTGTCGAACTCCGTAGCCTGCAGTGCTACAACCAACGAAGTGGCACCGCTATTGCCGTCAGTCACAACCGTTGCACCGCTCTGTGCATCGACAGCAGTTGCCGCCGTAATGCCGTCAATATCAGCAACAGAGACTGCAGACTCGGCATCGACATATTTGGTATCGGTGACATTTGTGGCAGCTGTTACGGCATCGACATTCCACCCGGCCGCCCTACCCGACTCAACAGCAGTATTTTTGCTCTCTGCACTGTTCACACAGACAGGCAATGTACAATCCCTGCAGCTACCGGGGCAGACAGGAGTCTCAAGACGCGTGGGGGCCTTTCTTTCCACCACAGCAGTTTCCTTGGCCTCACCGGCACCAAACAGAGCATATGTCCCGTTCCTGTACCACTCAAAAGACCAGGTCAGGCCTGTCAATGCCATCACGAGCAACAGCAACATGGCATAGAAACCACCGGCAACATGCAAGTCATACCAGAAACGGTTCTTGCCTTTTCTCAAAGCTATCTGCAGACGGTTCCCGAGCATCTTGCGGTTGCGCGGCCACCATATTACAAGACCGGTCAACAGTATCACCACAAAAGCAAGGGTGCTTGCGCCCACAATCATCTTTCCCCAAAAGACCTTGCCCTCACCGGGATTGCTGTCCATGAGCCAACGGTGCAGGCGGAATACTGTACGGAAGAACGGCAGACGCTCATCCTTGCCAATCACTTCACCCGTGTATTGGTTTACATAAACCGCCGCCTTCTTTGGCTTTGAGAGGTTTACCCTGTAAGCCTCATCGGGAGAAGATGAAACGACAACACCATTGACATCGACATCGGCAGGCAATGTCGCATCCACCTTGTCGGCAATTACACTCACGGGCAACGGCTCACCCACAGGAGTGACAACCGTAATATCGCCAACGCACAATGCGGTAATCTCCTTTTCAAACACCAGCAATGCACCGGTGAAACAGGTAATTGTTATTACAATACCGAACGGCACCGACACCCACAGGTGGAATTTACGGAAGAAATTTCTCATCTATCTTATTCTTTATCTATTATAACGTCCATTTCCGCAAAGATATCATATTTTTCCATTACCCGATACTATTGTGGAAACAATTTGCCTATGCCGTCAAGCGACGTAACCTCAAAGACCGCACCTTTGACAGCTGTAGCATCCGAAGGGTCTATCCTGTATATCGCAGGATAGTCGTCGGTAACAGTCACCGGCATATATGCATAACCGTTCTCCATGTAAGGAGTCTTTCCGAAAGCCGACAATGTCTGTGGCAACCCTTCAACAAACTTCAGTGTCGCATCATTGACATTGAATATTGCAAGACTCATGGCTGTGGGCGCACTGCTGCCGGGAACAAGAGGTGCATCATACATCTGCAACAGGAAATTACCGTCGCCCACATACCATGAACGCAGGAACGAGCGACCGCCCGACAGAGCCTCTATATTCACATAATAATCGTTGTCGAACACCTCTTCGCCCGACTTTATGCGCACAACACCGGCAGGCAGCACTGTACGTTGGTTCTCATCGGTCATGGTCTTTGCATATGAGGGCGAGAAGAGATAGACATCGCCATTCTCGGTTGCCCAAATCATCTGGTAATACTGTGATTTGAAACGGCCTGACGCATAACTTATCCTGTCGGTGGTAATCACCTTTTTTGTTGTAAGCGTCTCGTCATCAAAGATTGCCACGTGGCACTCATTGGGGTACTGTGTCCACTGCAGTTCGCCCTTCTTATAGGAGCTGCTGTTTGTACCGCCATCCTCGGTCTTTACAAGATGGGGGTATTTCACCCACTTGCCACCGTCGGCAACCGCTCCATATTGGCTCAAGCCCATTGGCACAACCGCAGCAAAGAGTTTTTCGCCACGTTGTTGGAAGCCCGACATGGTGACGAACTCGCCATTACCGAGAAAATTCTCGGACAGATACTCCTCGCTTGCCTCACTCGAGCGGTAGGTTTCGGCCTTTGTGTCAAGATAAGAGACAAGGAACATTTTGGGCAAGAAGCCATTCTCGTCGGCCCACTCCTCGGCACCATTGCCGGTTGATGTTGTCAGTATATAGTTATCATACATGCCATAGGTTGTAAAGCGATTCACGGCATACTCCCTGTCACGCGCAATGATGTTGTAATCCTTGTCCAGGACATACGAACGGGTCAAGCCGGCATTGCCCTGATTATAGGCAAGACCATATAGATATTCTGTACCGTGAAACACCCAATACGTAGCCTCATCGGTCACAGTACCGTTATGTACCGGGGATATTGTACCCTCGTCGAGTGAGGCGGCTGTGAGCAGCACCGGGGTGCTGTTGTTCGACATTGTAACGGTTGCTGCAATGACATAGGGTCTTGCACCTCCCGATGGCGGTGTGATATCACCATCATTCTCATTTTCACACGAGGTAAAAAGTGTTGTTGCAAGCAACACTGCAAGTGATGTTTTTGTAATAAATCTATTCATATAATTAAGTTTTATAAATTAATCATTTCCCCAATTTAACACGGAACTTTGCATAAAAAGCACGGCCGGGTTTCTGCAGGCTGAAATTGTCATACAGGCGCTCGTCGGTCACGTTCCTGCACTCAAGCGCTATATTGTAACGCCCGCTCTTCAATGAATACACAAGTGAGATATTGTGCGACAGTTGGTCAGGGACCATATAATCGCCTTTGTTGGAACCAATCCTTGCCGAATAGTAGCTGAACTCCTGCACATACTGCCCATCGTAGGTAAATGTGAGCAGATTATCCTTGCCTCCAAGTCCATGCCAGTAGAGCGTCACATCAAAATCGGCAAACATTGACGGCAGATTGGGCATTTTCTCGCCATAACCAAGATTAGGCACAGAACTGCCAATGGCAGTCTTCATATTGTCGAGTACTCTCATATCGGTGAAGTTGCCACCTATTGAGAGCAGCTTGTCCCAAGTGTAGCGCAGTGTGACATTATACCCTTTTGTGAGCACCTTTCCATAATTTATATATGTAGCAGCAGACTTGCCACCGCTGAGGTCAACAATATTACGTTGGATGTAATCGCGTGTATCGCGAAGAACCAGCCCGGCATCGGCAAAAAAAACGTGCTTACCGAACTTGCCATTATAACCCACATTCAAATTGACATTGTGGCTTCTCTCCGGTTTCAGCCCGAACTCACCCTGCTCCAAATCCTCGTCTCCGAACATCTCCTCAATGGTTGGCATACGGCATGCCTTTTCGTAGGATAGCTTGACCTGCAATTGAGGCAAAATGAAATATGTTCCTGCAGCTCCATAGCCAACAGCATCCATTGCACGAGCGTTGCTCACAAACTCATCGGCATTGCTTGTTGTTGCCACAGGCCCCTGGACAAAAACATTATAATATTTACCGAAAGCGGTTATGTTCCACCTCTCGGACGGTGTAAGCCGATAGGAAAGGCCTACGATATTCTTGTGTGTGAGTTTATCAATGGGGTCCTCAACCACCTGTGGAAGCAGCAGCGATGTATTGCTGCGCCTGAATGCACTGAAAAGATAGTTCAGCGTGAAGAGGTGCCTGTGGGAAATGCCGGGCGAATAATTGATGTTTGCCGCCAGATTCCAGTTCTCATTATTTGACTGCAGATGCTGCAACGACTGCTCGCCCCGGCCGTTCAACTTTTTTGTCTCACCGAACCAGTTATATTTACAGGAAGCCGTGTCGATATTTGTAGAGACATTGCGATTATAGTTGAGCGATGCCGAGAGGTCAAGGCCATTGAACAGCAAGTTTCGCTTGCCATACTCCAAAGAGGGCATGAGAGAATGGCTCCTGCGATGCTTTTGGCCATAAACAATCTCCTGGCGCACACCGGTCTGCACCTCCTTGTACATCTGTGAAAGCCCTATGCCCAGCATCAGGCGGTCGGCCCAACTTTTGCCGACTACACCCACCTTGAATGTTGCAGCCTCATTGTGATAGGTATCATTGAAACGCTCGACGCTGTATAGTCTTTTCTTTTCAATGCTTCCTGTTTCAAAATCCTCAACAGGGGCATTTATGGTATAATTGTTGTCGGAGTAGTTCTGGAATATATTGAGCTCGTACTTCAAACCATTGCGGTGTACCTTGCCGAAGTTTATAAAGGACTTGTGGGTATTGAACGAACCATAAGAGTAGGATGCATCAAGGTTCCACCCCTCCCGGACACTGTTGGTCACAATATTCACCACGCCGCCCATGGCATCGGCACCGAACTGAACCGGCACCACACCGCGATAGACCTCAATCCTCTCGGCAAGATTCACAGGGATATTGTTAAGGCCAAACGATGCGCCGACACCCTCCTGTGGTACACCGTCAATGAAAACCTTTATGTGCTTACCGCTGAAGCCGTCGAGCATAAGGTTGATGCCCGAGCCCTCGCCGCCCGACTCGCGCAACCTGACACCAGGTGATTTTGACAGGATGTCACTGAGGTTGCCCGTGCTGTTTTGGAACCCCTTTGTATCGAGTGCAACAACGTTATAGGCCGAATTCCTAAGGCTGGAGAGCCCCGCAGAGGATTCCGTCACCACCACATCATCAAGCAACTGTTCCGATGACTGCAACTCCACATTATACTCCAATTGAAGTTTTTCATCGGCATATACCTCTTTACGTATCGGCTCGTATCCCATGGCTGTAAAGACAAGCACGTAGCGCCCCAAAGGCAATTCGAGTTCATAATCGCCGTTATCATTGGCATAGGTCCCGAATTTGCCTCCTTCAACACCAATAGTGGCAAATGGCACAGCGCCCTCGCCCCTTGCCGTTACCTTGCCATACAATTTCAGATTATTGGCAACCGAAGGCAATGCAGACATCGCCATTATTGCAATAGTGAATACCAAGTGTAAAAATCTGTTCATTACGTATCTTTTATCCGATGCAAAATTACGGACATTAATGAACGGACTCAATTACAAAAAATAACGAAAATAGCAACATACAATAATGGCTGCTTGTTAGCAACAAATCGCCATTGGAAAGTGCATATGGTAGATACAAATGACTAACAATAAAAAAGAAGAGAGACCATCCCGCAGCGGGACAGTCTCTGAGCAACATAATAATTCAAATGTTATTTCACTTCACGGCCTCAATGGTGTAGCCTTTCGCCGTCAAAAGTTCAAGCACACCTTTTTCGCCGGGCAGGTGGGCTGCACCTACAACAAACAACGTAGAGGCTCCATCCATCATTGCTGGCATCTTCTCGGCCCAAGCTGCATTGCGGCCATATATAAGTGCCTCCTCTTCCTCGGGGGTGCTGTCACATGAATTACCCATCTTCTCTTCTGTAACCTGCAACAGAGCCTGCATATCCTGTGCAAAGTATGCGGCTGCAAGTTCCTTCATCTGCAATGTATAATACTCATCGTTGTCAACCATACAGAAGAGCTGCTGTTTCTGTCTTTCAATGGTAGCGCCCAAGTATAATGTCTCTATCTGGAAATCAACGGTTTCCAAACCTTTAACCTGCTTGCCGGCCTTTTTGGCTGCATTCTGGAAATGGGCATCGATGAGTTTCATCGGGTTGAACTTGGGAGTGAGCTTCATGTACTGCACCAACTGCAACTGGGTAGAGAGTGCCATTGGTGTCATCTTGCCCATCTGGCTCTTGAGAATAGGATTGTTGAGGTTCATTCCCAAAAGTCCATCCATATATGCATTGAGACGTTGCATCTCGTCGGCGGTAAGGATATCGGTGAGCGACTTGCCGTCGGGCAACATTATTGCCTTCTTCACTCTCTTCTGGTTCTCGCGGCTCTCCATTTCGCTCATCACAACCTCGCCGCAGACAACATCCACTGCAGCAAGTGCAGCATTCGCACCGGGAATTGAATCAATGAACGACGCAGGAGCAAGATGATATGTTCCCACTATATAAGAAGGCTTTTCAATGTTCTTGTGCGAAATCTTATATAGCAACTGTGCGTTGCAGGCAACTGTTGAGGCTATTGCCAAAAGAAGGGATAGAAAAATCTTTTTCATGATAGTTGAATTTAATATTGGCGAAGATAGTAAAAAAATGCAACAACAATGTTCAAAACAAGATGCTTAGTATTAAGAAAGTCTAAATAAGCACAACAAATGGGCAGCAAAACACAAACAATGCTTAATTTTGCATAAACGTTTCAAAGTGAATATTATGAAGAAGATAAAGAATCCTTGGATTGATTTGACCGATAAAGGTTATAACTGTTTTGCCTGCGCACCCACAAACCCTTGCGGACTGAAGATGGAGTTCTATGAGGACGGGGAGGAGATTGTATCACTGTGGACACCCGGCAGCAACTACCAGGGATGGCTGGACACGCTGCATGGCGGAATACAGGCGACACTGCTCGACGAGCTCGGCGGTTGGATAATTGCCCGCAAGTTCCAGACATCGGGAATGACCACAAGCCTGAATATGAAGTACAGAAAGCCAATCCCCACCGGTGAGAACATCACTCTTGAGATACGCGGCCGCGTGAAGGAGGTGAAGCGCATGTTTGTGTTCATTGAGGCCGAGATAATATATGACGGTGAAGTGCGCTCAAGTGCCGAGATGACATACTACACCTTCCCCAAGGATGTAGCCGAAAAGGATTTCATGTTCAACGGATGCGAGGTTGAGGAGTAAACGGTTACTCCTCAAGGAAACCGGCAAAGCGCTCAAGCTGCTTTGAGAAAGAGAATTCATCGAGTGATGCTTTGTAGCAATTTGCCGAGTATGCGGCATACTCCTCGGGGGACATTTCTACAAAAGCGCGGATATTCTTTTCAAGAGCCTTGTAGTCACCATATTCCGAGACAAGGCCAAAGCCGCACTCCTCGACAATACGTGCGCCTTCGCCATTTCCACTGAAAAGGATTGGGATACCCGCAGGCAACAGGTCAAAAATCTTTGATGGCACAGCACCGTAAATGGCTGCCGCAAGAGGTATGATGGAGAGGTGATATTTCTTCAGCTCTTCATTCATCTGTTGCTTGGAGACGTAACCGTGATACCATATATTCTTGTCGCCATCCTTTATATACTCCTGTATTGCCTCGACCTGGTTACCACCGCCATAGAGGTGCATTTCAACACCAAGTTCCTTGAAATCAACAGATTTGAGCAACGATAGCATATCTTGTGCAACGCCAAACAGACCGGCATAAACAATTTTCAGAACACCACTCTTCTGTTTCACCGTAGCGGGTTGATTTTCGGCAGGTTGCAGATTGCGGTACAGGAATGTTCTCTTCCCCTGGAACATAGTCTCTACGTGCTCTACAATCTCCTGCGACTGCCCCATCACAGAGTAGGCATTCCTGTATATATACTTTTCAAAACGGCTCAGTACCTTGAATGAGAGACTGTCCTTGCGTACAAAGCCCAATTCCACAGCCGAGCCCGGCCATAAATCGGAGACATTGAGAATCACCTTTTTACCGAAAAGTTTTTTGAACAAAGTGATTGCCGACACCGATACCAGAATTGGCGGCGACTGCACTATTACACGGTCATAGCTTTTAATCAATTTACGTTTGAAAGCAAAAGACCACATTGTGACAGCATAGGCAGTCATTGCAAGCACACGTTTGAACGGATTCTTTGAGACGGTGGCATAGGTCCAATAACGGTAGACATTGATTCCGTCTATATGCTCTTTCATTGAGGAATGGCCACGATAGCCGTCAAATATTCTCCCTTTTGGATAATTTGGCAAACAGGTAAGCACATCGACATCCACACCCGAAGCCTTGAGCCCCCTGGCAAGATTGGTTATGCGGCTTGGAGCTGCTCCCAATTCGGGTTCGTAATAGAATGAGACGATAAGAACTTTCACTGTCTATGAGCTTTAATGATTATTTGCCTGGCTGTTTTACGAAGGCGCACAAAGTTAAAAACAATATGTAAGAAAAAAAATAAAACAACACAATTTATATCCGCAATACAAAATAACAGCCTATATTTGTATTATATATTGCGAAGTCTGAACAAACATGAACATTGCCATTAAGCTGCTACTCCCCATCTTTCTCATGCTTGCACTCCCCATGCAGGCACAAAAGAGTGAATGGGAGAAAATAAGATATGATATACAAGCCGAAGCCACAGTTTCGAAAGGGGAGCATGCCCCCTTTTGGCTGACAAGCAACAAGCATGGCCTATCCTCTTTACAGAACTACAGCACCAAGCTTAGCGCAGGCCTGTTCCGCGACTTTGACAACAAGCCGGGATTCACATGGGCATATGGCATTGAGCTTGCAGGCGCTTGGAATCACTCGTCGCCATTCTACGTACAACAGCTATATGCCGATGTAAAGTACAACTGCTGGGAATTGAGCATCGGCAGCAAGGAGCGATACTCCGAGGGCAAGCACCCGACACTAAGCGGTGGCGGACTCACCTTCGCTCCCAATGCCCGTCCAATACCACAAGTAAGATTCGGTATCAATGAATACACCACAGCACGCTGGCTTTTCAACGAATGGGTGCATGTGAAAGGACACTTCAGTTATGGCAGACAGACCGACGACCATTTCCAACGCACACACATGAGCAACGCTCCAATAGGGAGCAGATATGTCGAGAATGTACTTTTCCATGAAAAGACAGCATTCCTGAAGATTGGCAAGCAGAGCAGGACACCGTTCTCAATTGAGATGGGATTTGAAATGTACACCCAATTCGGTGGATGGGTATGGGAAAAACGCCCAGATGGCGACATCATACGCCACGATTTGCCACACTCATACAAGGAGTACTTCAAGGCCTTCATTCCATTGGCCGGCGGCAGTGAGTCGACAGAGATGGACCAGACAAACGTCAATGGCAACGTTTTTGGCAGCCTGCACCTTGCAGTCAATTACCAGACCAATGAGTGGAGAGTAAAAGCATATTACGAACATTACTACGAGGACCACTCGGGACTGTTCGGCCTGGACTACCACTATAATCGCGAAGGGGAAAAGAAGTGGGTAACATATCTTCCATGGCGAGACGGTCTTTTTGGCCTGGAACTGACAGTTCCAAAAAACAGGATGGTGAACACTGTTGTATACGAATTCATAACATCGCGCGACCAAAGCGGTCCGATACTGCAGAACCCGGCAGGTGACATGATGGGACAGGCCGGCGGAAAGGATTGGTACTACACGCACAGCTACTACCAGTCGTGGCAACATTGGGGAATGTCAATGTGTAACCCTCATTTTCTGTCACCACTATACAACAAGCTGCCCAATATGACAATGCCGTACTCTCGCATACGTTCACATCACTTAGGATTCAACGGAACACCATGCGAAGTACTGAATTATCGGATAATGGCATCATGGACTAAACACTGGGGCTCATACGAGGACCCGCTCCCCGAACCTCTAACCCAACTGAGTACAATGGGAGAGGTTGTATACACTCCAAAGAGATTGAATGGGTGGAAATTTACAGGAGCAATAGCGTATGACCACAGCAGACTCATTGGTAACAATTTTGGAGGGATGGTTACAATTTGCAAAGAGGGATGGTTAAGCAATAAATAAAAAATGAAAAGACAAATATACAAATCGTTGGCACTGCTTATCATTGTTTTGATATCATCATGCGAAAGCTACCAAATACATGGATATTTGGATGGTTTTTGGCAAGTGTCAACTATCGAGAAGAAAGAGACGGGCGACATCATTCATTGCAATGGCAACACGTACTACTCATTCCAAAGAGAACTTGTTCTTGTTTCATATGCATCACCCGAAATCCCGGCAGGGCAAATGAAAGAGAACTATGTAGCCTACTTCAACCATGAGAATGATTCTATATATATGACCGATTTCCGCATATACCTCGACAGGAACGGCAAGCAGGCCCAGCTATCAGAACTTGAAAAATTTGGCCTGTACGAGTTGTACAACTCGTTTGCTGTAGAAGAACTAAACAGAAGTTCTTTGGTGTTGAGTTCGGAGAAGACACGTATATCCCTAAAGAAATATTAAAATGGCATTATGCCCTTTGCTTGCGCTTTTTACCATATAGCACAGGAATCCTGTCATACGTATACTTTATGATATAGTAGTAAGGTATACTGGAGAGTAAAACTATCAATGCCTTCAAAAGGAACGGCAAATGAATTCCGGGAATTACATATTTGCTCAATATTCCCAATGCAATATAATGTGTACCTAATATAAACATTGTACCTCGGGAGTTCATTAGGACAAATTTGTGAAATCCTTCAGGGATATAGACAAAAATCCTATTGCAAGCAATCAGAACCAGGATTGTTGCCATTGCCGATGAGACAAAGTACACCAAAGGATTGTGAATTTCCAAAGAGTATAAATCAAACCTCTCGTAACAGAAAAATACGCAAATCAATATTACGGTGCACACACACAACACTACTGCTCCTGTAGCAAGGAGACTTGGAATTTTGTCCTTTATATATTTGCCGAACAGGAAAAACGGCATTCCATAGACAACCGCATGCAAACCCATAAAACGGGGAATTCCAACATTCAGATAATGACATATAACAGTAACTGCAATAATTGCTCCTATATAGTATAGTATTCCCTTATTGATGTAGTCTGAGATTACCTTTATAAAGAACAACGCTGCAAAAAACCAAGTAGGAGAATTGTTAAGTTCCAACGCATCAAATGTAAACAATGCCATAAAATCCATTTTGGCAATGGAGATGATGTTGTATATGAAATAGGGAATCATCAAGGAATAGAATGTCCTGGAAATAGAGGCTGGTTTGGACAGCATCCCAGAAATGACAAAGAAGAGCGGAACATGGAACATATAAATAAGTTCGCGTCCAATGCCATCGGCAACACCTTCAAACGGGGCAAAATGTCCCAGTACCACCGCGTATATCCCGACAAATCGAGCCAGGTCAATATAATTCGCCTTTGCGTTCATCATATCAGATTCATTATCGTCTACTTAATTGTATATATCATACATTGTCATTCAAAAAGAACTTATACGAAGACTCAGATACAAAAACTGAAAATCAAGTCAATTAAAACAATCAATAAAAATCCTTTGCGTCTATTCCTGTCTTTACAACTTTTGCAGGCATACCAACTACAACAGAGTTGTCCGGGACATCATTAAGCACCACGGCACCTGCGCCAATAACAACATTATTTTCCACCTTTACGGGTCCCAGAATCTTCGCACCGGTACCTATATACACATTATCGCCAATAACAGGAACTTCATAATGTTTCGACCTTCCACCTATTGTAACACTGGTCCCTATCACACAATTTGCACCAATGACAGCGCGTGCATGAATTACTGTTGCAATACCATAGTAACCGAATTTGGTTCCCTTACCTGTCGTACAACTTGCAGGTACAGCGCAATTGAAAAACAGATACTGGAATATATAAATTAATCTTGGCAGAAACGGTATTTTACATTTCCATAACCAATGAGCCAAACGATACCAATGTATCAACATAGTATTACATTATTATTTTATAAATATCCATCATTGTATCTACCGAACTGGTCCATGTATAATTGTCTAGAACATGTTTGCGGCCAGCTTCTCCCATCTCTTTTGCAATAGTCCTATTGTTCAGCAGATACGATATTCTGTCAGCAGCTGCCCTTGCATCATTTTTAGGTACAATGTATCCGGCGACCATATCTGGCACGACCTCCTTAAAACCGTCGGCCGCAGCAACGACAACAGGGACACCACATGACATTGCCTCAACAGCAGCAACTCCAAAACTCTCACTGTCACTCCGCGACAACGCTACATATACATCCAAATTAGAAAGCAGCACAGCAACATCTTCGTTTGATATACGTCCCAGGAACGTAACTTTATCGGCCAAGCCCAAGTCTTGCGCCTGTTTTTCCAGATTATTGCGTTCTGTGCCATCACCGGCAATCATCAAACGCAGATCCATACCGGGATTTTCGCGGACAACGATTGCAAAGGCATCAATCAATGTATCTATGCCATATATCGCAGACAGGGCCTTTACCGTACCTATGAAATATTCTTTTTTATCGTACTTACTATTAACGGGAATAAATTTCTCTTCATCCACTCCAAAAGGTGTCACAAGTATCTTCTTATCTGTATATTTTGAGATCTCACGTGCCATACAATGACTGGTAGAGAGTATTCTATCCGCCTTGGAAAGATTAAATTCAAGCAACTTGCGATGTATCCATGATACTTTTGGAAACAGATAGGCATCAGAGCCCCACAAAGATATCAACAGCGGATGAAAACCTGAAAGTACTCCTAACAGACCATAACTAGTTGCATAATGTGCATGAACAATATCCGGTTTAAATTCACGGATACAGCGTTTCAAAGACCAGTAAGGTTTCAGATAGTTCAATTTTTCAACAGTACCATTGGTTTTCTGGTCCTTCAATGTTCCAAAGATATTATGCGCATAAAGAGTAACACCTTCTAAATTGTGATAATAATTGGCATCCATATCATTAAGACTGAAAAGCGCGACTTCGTGGCCACGTTCTGCAGTAGCCTTTACCCATCGTTTTGTATGATCACTGCTTGAATCGGAAAGAATGAGCACTCGCTTTTTTCCACGCTCCTTACCGCTCCACCCTATATTCAAGGCTGCAGTAAAATCCTCATATGTAACAGATTCCTTTTCCCTGGAATTGGAATAGATTCTCCTTACATAATCCTCTACATACACTTTCGGACAACCATTCATACGCACACCTCTTTTTACCATAGGTAAAGAGAGGCACCGCCACAAAAAGTTGAAGAAACAGCCGTAGGACTGCTTGACATTTATAAAACGATTAAGGTAGTATATGTATAATTTACCCGGTAAATACAGTGGGTTTATGGCAGAGCCCACCTTATGATAAATTACAGAATTCAAAACGCAGGCCATTGCAATATTCCGCTTTTGCATACGCATGGAAAACTCACAATCCTCCTCACCGAAAAAGAAATTCTCTGTAAAGACACTCATGTCTTCCTTTAATATCTCGGGCAAGAAGTACAAGGCACAACCGGTAACAAAACTTATCGGTATAAACTCTTTCTCCTTAATGTCTGACTTTTTTTTGTCATTATAGAAATATTTTCGTTTTCCCCACTTGAACTTACCGCCGGCATTCCATATTTTAGTTTTGTCACCATGGAAGAATATTAGCGGTGTCAGTACTTTATACTGCGGATTCTTCTCGGCAAAATTTCGGAGTTCAGGCAAGAAGTCCTCCGTTACTTCTGTATCATTGTTCAGCAACAGATAACTGTCAGGATTATCTTTGGCTGCAACAGCAATACCTTTATTGTTGCCACAGGCAAAACCATAATTCCTGTCCAGAGGCACAAGACGTATGTCAAAATCAGGATGTTCCTTGACCCAGGAATTGATGCATTGCATCGAGTCGTCGGTAGAGCCATTGTCAACAAGATAGACACGGAAATCGCCCCTGGCATTTTTAAGCGAGTCCAGACACGAGAGCGTGTCATTGGCATTGTTCCAATTCAATATGATAATTGCTGTCATACCTATATAACGCTATTAATTTCTATTTCCAACAACAAAGTTAACAAAAAACTGCCGTTTTCAACAAAATCCCTCAATTATCGTGTGCAACGTATCACTGAAAGAGACTTGTAGACAATCGGTCTGCCGCAACATATTGTACTCATGAGCAATATTCTCTTTAAACAATTTGATTGATTCATGCCCCTTGAACGTAAGCACCGCCCTGTCTGTAACAACCCTGTCGGCCTCAACACTCATTATCTGCACATCCGGGGAGAGATGAAAAAACGCCTCTGCAACATTTCCTGTTCTACCACAAAGTTTGTCCTCTATCTCAAATGAAGTTTTATTGCACATAAAACGACGGCTACAACTTACCCCTTTTGCACTGTAGCCATTATGCTCCACTGCAAAAATATCCGGTCCATCCTCCTTTATCACACTCTGCGCCCGCTGTGCACAACGAAAAGCGCCCCAGACTTGTGAAGAGTCCTCTTTGTCAACGACCACAGCATTGTGCGCACGCGTTGAGCGTTCATATTCCCTGCGCGCACAGGCGTTATATGTTGAGGTGCCTGTATCCACCAGCAACTCACGCCCATTTACCCATAACAGAAATGTTGATGAATCGGCATGTGCATGACCCAAGTTATATGAAACACCAAGTTGTGCCATGTCAAGTATTGCCTCATAATTAGAACGTACAACATGACGGTAACCACTATCACCCAATTCGCCCCTACTCCAATCCAATCCCAGACTTACAGCATATTCACGAAGTGTTCCCGGGAAAAAGGCAACTCCATTGGCCGAATCATTCAATAGAGGAATGGCGTCATCCTTTGTAACAATGGCATCCATCCATGCCAACATAACAGATGCCTTTTCGCGAAGAAGATATCTAAAGCTTTGCAAGCCTTCAAACATACTCTCATCGACACTGTGCAGAAGATTGCAACAGTCGAGCAGGCGTTCAAGAATTATGCAATGATACATAGGACTCAACTCATAGTGGGCACCGTCATTCATAATTTGTTCTTTCAACTGGCGTTCAACAATGCTCCTTGCCTTATTCCAGAATAAACAATCTCTAAAATATACAGCAGCGAACAGTAGCGAGAAACCATTCTCCAAATAATGATTTGCCAATAAATGGCGCTCTGTCCGCCGGTTCAGAATCCTATATTGTGAATAAAGGAAGGTGTCTATATTGGCAAGCTGCTGTTCTGTGAGTTCATCCCAATGCAGTGAAACAAACTTTATCCAATTGATGCCGCGCAATGATATTGGATATGGGTCGTCAGCAATTCCATTATCAGGCGCCGATGCAATAAAACTCTCCATCCACTCCATACCAACCTTAACACTCATTACAGGTTGCAGGATGAAATCCATATAATTCAGATTATAGCGCCAAAGATCACCCATAGAACTGTCATCCCAGGCACCACAGAATCTGTGCGAAAGATTCAAAAATTCAAAATCCAGGTTTCCTTTGTATGAGTTTGTTTTATTGGGAAACGGCAGAAACACAATACGGTTTCCAGCCTTGTAAGATACATATCTGCTCTTACGTCCAATCAGTCTCCTCAACTTGGCGCCAACTTTGTAATGAACCTGAAAACAGATTTGTTCTGCTTTCAAATACTTTAATGTATGATAATACCTCAAGAAATTCATGCACGTTTATTTATTTGATAAAGACTCCAAAGACACAACGTAAACAAAAGCGTCTCGGACAACGACATAGCCCATGCAGCAGCCACAGCACCCCAATGTGATGCACAGAACAACATGAATATAACGCTGAATATTCCGGTTATCAGCACTGAACGGAAGAACAGGCTCTGCCCATCCATATTGACCAATCCCACAATACCTATAAGATAGTTTATCTCACCAAACAGTATGACAAGGGTCATAATACGTATAAGCGGAACTGCAGCGACAAACTCACTGCCGCAAAGCATATCAGAGATAAGCGGAGCAAAGATATATACCCCGATGGCCACCAGCACCACAACAGCCGTGAAAGGCAATACCAGTTTGCGAAGAAGACGCATATTGCTTTTTATCGGTTGTCCCTTGAAACGGTGACTCATATGCGGGAACAGAACTTGAGCAGCCGGAGAAATAATGGATTGGAAACCTTTTATGACCTTTTCTGCCGCTGAATATATACCAACCATATCATCCGAAACGAACTGTTTGAGTATTATGATATTGGCATTACGATAGAGGTTCATGCCGAATGTAGAGCCGAAGACAGCACCGCCATCCTTGAATTGGGAGACAACGTCACTGACAGTCGTTCGGTGAAGGCGTATATTGAACTGAGTATGTACCAATACAAGACTTAGCAGGCCGGCCAGTATATAACCGAAAGAATTCAGAAGGATGAGCAACTGAAAATCGTCGCTTGTGCGCACAAATATGAATATAAGTATGGTGAACAGAATCTTTGACGACGCGTTCACAATAGTCATATACTTCATCTTCTCCATACCTTGGAAAAGCCACACAGGAGTAAAGATGTCGCCAATGACCATACCCAATCCATAAAAGAACATAAGCACCCCCACATCATCCTTGAATACAAGACGGGAAAACAGCAACAAAAGGGCAGAAAGTGCTACAGCAATAACAGACTTGCATACAATTACTGCATTATATATGCGGGTGACAGCCTCCTTGTTGTCACGGCATTGCGAAATCTGTTTTGTTGCCGAGAAGTTGAAACCGTATGTGCTGAATAGTATCACATACTGCAATACGACATATACGTATGAATAGGCACCATAGTTAGCCTTGCCCACAGTATGCAGGATATATGGCAATGTCACCAACGGCAACAGCACGTTCAGCGCATTCAGAATTGAAAGCGAGAAAAAGTTCTCAATTATTTGTCTGTATCTTTTCAACTGCATTTGCCTGTAGTATTAATTATTGTTGTCTTGGGTGCACACATCCTGCACAATGCCATTAAAACCAAGGACATCACCGGAATCTCCACTGCCGCTAAAGTTGCAAAATAAGACTCGAACCAACCCATAAAAAGCAGTCCACATTCAAAGAAGTAGCATACGTATACAAATATGTTATTGAAACGGATTGTTGCCAATTTCAACATATACATTGAACAGCTAAGAAAGAGAACGTATATTACAAATATCAGATAGTTGGAGTTGATGAATATAGTTCCAAAAAGAGTCCTCACATTGGTCAGGTTAAATCCGGTATTATAGAAGAACGGGTTGATAATGCTCACCATCTCTTTATCACCGACAATACTCTTGCCAATGTTCATTATCTGTGCAATCAACAGTTCAAAGCCTCCGGCGTCAGGGTAGCCGCGCTGCATGTCAACGCTGAACCCCAAAGTTCCGCTTGTGAGATAATGGATAAAGTTCCTGCAAATAAAAGCAAGTACCTCGTTATCCAATTCACTGTCACCGGCAACTACCAAAGACATTACATATGAACCAAGGAAAACAATGGACACGCCCACAAGCACATACAGCAACAACGATAACTTCAACTTGGTCTTACCGGTATAAAGTCTCATAAAAATACCTGCAAGACAAGGAATTATCACCCAACCTAATACTTGATACAACAATGCTACGATGAATAGCGGGATAATGATGAACCAAATCCATTTATGTTTTCTATCGACAAAATATATTGCCATTATCAATATTGGCAAGGAGAATTGACGTAGATGCCCCCAAAATCCTCTGCCGGAGAATTCCTCGCCAAAATCAGAATCTCCAATCATTGTCACACCCGTATACATTGTCTTGAAACGCCATGCAAAAAGCAGGATTATAAACAAGGCAATGAGTGAGACCAATTTGGGCATGGTGCAGTCTTTGACAGTGCTGTTCAACGGAATACTTTTCTTTTGCAGAATATAGGCCAAGCTGAAACTCGGAATGGAAAAAAGGAACAGGCCAACACTCCAAAAAAGTATACTGGGATAATAAAAATCCACAAAGCCCCAATTTCCCGATATAGCAATAGATATAAGCAAGATAACGGTATAGGGCAACATCAGGAAAATGAGCGGAGTGTACAAAGTTTTCCATGCTTTTAACTCAATATATAAAAGCACGGCAACCTCCAGCAAAAACGTCAGCAATATCAATGAATCCAGAATATCACCCATCCCCGTTCATTAGATTAATAGAACTATGCCTATGGTTGATTCTTACGGACATCTATAATACGGTCTTTTATAATGAACCAGGATACAGTACCGAAGAATGCCAAAAAGACAAACAGCAATCCCATCATCATCTTCTTTGGCGAAGATGCCTTGACCGGAACAATCGCCGGTTGCATCACTACACACACAGGAGTGCTCTCAGCGACTTTGGCACGTGCCACCTCTACCTGCTGGGCCAATTGGTTGTACACGTTAAAGGTCAAGTCCAGTTCATTAGAGAGCCTGTCCTGCTCTATCTGATGCTGCATTTTCACAACCCCCTGATGCTGGTCTACATATTTTGCATAGGCCTGCTGTGCCGCATAATACTTTTCCTGCGCTTCAATGTATAGCGTCTCGGCATAGGCCAAATCTTTTCGTGCCTTTGCTGAGCGGTATGTACCTATATATTCCTGCAAGTTGGCAGAAACGACGCTTGCCACATGGGCAGCCACCACCGGATCCTGCATGGTTACATTAAGCGTAATCACCATGTTGCCTTTGTCCACATTTACAGCAATCCTCTTGCCCAATGCCTCCAGCATAAGGTACTGTTTACGTGTCAAATGCATGTTAGAGGCAACCGGCGCCACAGTATCTACTGCATTTGCCCCAAAGCATCCCTTAATCCAATCCATGGGAACCTTTACAATAGAATTCCACCATGGCATCTTTTGATGAAGCACCAAATATTTATACAACGACGTTTTCAAATCTCCATCCTTTGTCTCAACAGGCAAAGCCATTAAATCGCACAAGAAAGGAGTTGATGATACAATCTGTGGATAGAGTTCGGGATACAATGCGTCCTCACCTGATTGTCCTCCAATATTAATACCCGCCATTGATGCCAAAGCACCGATATTGCCCAGGTTTGCCGAACTGGAAGAGAATTCCGGAGCAAGCACTGCAGTAGAGGTATACTGCTTAGGAATGCTGAATGCAATAATTATAGCCAACACACCTCCAATAAAACAATTTATTATAATGCGCACACGTCTGCTCCACAATAACAGCAACAGGCCGACAACATCCAGGCTCTGTGTCTTTTCCTTATTTTCGTCCATAACACGTTATCAGTTTATACAAAAACTCATTAAGGCACAATCACTACAACCATTTACTTCAACAAATTCACAATAGTCACAATCATTGTGGCAATTGAAGCCGATGCCGAACCAATTGTCACAACCTCAGCCGTTGTCATTTTTTTCTTCAGATTCTTGGCTGGAACGACAATCTCCATTCCCGGCTGTATGTCCTTGCTTGAGAGTTTTGAAATCTTCTTTACACCACCGTTCATGTAAATGGCATAGACTCCGTTTTTCTTTGCGCGGTCGGCATATCCACCCGCATGTTTTATATAATGGTTCAGGCTCTTTCCTTCAAGATATGTTACAGTGACCGGATAACGTACCTCGCCGCTTATTTTTACGGTAGCCGCATATTCGGGCACAATGAGTTTGTCACCTTCGCGCAACACAATATCGGCATCGCAGCCGGGATTCTCTACAGCGCGGCTCAAATCGATATCGAGAAGGTAAGAATCGCCGAATGTTGCATTCAGGTTAATCAAGGAATCAGATATTGCCATGTCAAATGCCTTGTCGGAACGGAGCGCATCCTCAAATATCTGCTTTTGCGACTGCTTTATCATGTTATCGCGCTGCATCTTCTCCTCGAGCGACATTTTCCTGTAAAGACGGGCACCTTGCGGATATGACGATGTGGCGAAACCGCCCGCATCCTTCACAAGGTCACTGAGACGATAGCCATGGTTATGCATTGCATAGTCCCCCTTGAAGTTCACGGCACCGTCCACAGTTACACTCTTTATAAGATTGTTCACCGGACTCTTGCGTACATGTACCTCGTCAAAAGGAGCAAGTTCAAAACCGGGAGTACCATCTATCACAAAGCCATCCTTCAGTGCAAAACAGAAGACCTCTGTTATGGTATCGCCGCCTTCAAGCGACTTTGGATTGTATATTCTGCGGTATATGTCAATTTTTGCCGTTGAAGCAACGTTTGTCAAGCCACCGGCCTGCAGCACAAAGTCCTCAAGCGTTGTATTCTCGGCAAACTCATAGACACCGGGATAGTTTACCTCGCCAGAAATCTTCAGTGTCTCCTGCCCGCGCATCTCCTCTACCGACGGGATAAAAAGGACATCCTCCTTGCGCAGTTCCACATCGGGCGATGTGCCGTCAAGAATACCCTCGAGATTGATGGCAAGCACCTCCAGACGTCTGTCGGCCTTGCGGCGGTGCATTACGGCACGGGCAAGGAAAGCATCCTCGCGCAAGCCGTCGGCAGCCTCCAGCAAATCGAGCACAGTCCTTATCTTTCCGTCAACCTGGTACATTCCGGGATGGAACACAGCACCCTTTATCTCAACCATGTTAGAGAAGCGGGGAATAATTGAATCAACATAAATTGAGTCGCCGTCGAAAAGATTGAATGTGCCAATATCGTTTTTCGCAACTGTATGAACAGAATATTCCCTGCCGTTCTTGCGTATTACACGTAAATTCTTGTCATAGGCATCACCTGTGAGGCCACCTGTATAAGAGAGCAACTTTGCCAATGACTCATCACTCTTCATCTCATACTTCATGGGGCGCTTTACCTTGCCTTGAATATTCACGATAGCATTGTATGGCGCCACTATGATAAGGTCATTATCCTGCAGGCGTATGTTGCCTGTGTTGTTGCCATTGATTATGTAGTCATATACATCAATCCTGGAAACAGCCTTGCCGTCGCGGTAAACACTTATCTCGCGCAAAGAGCCGAATTCATTTATTCCACCGGCCATGTACAAGGCATTGAACAGAGTAGAGAATGCGCTCAAGGTATATGAACCGGGGGCAACCACCTCGCCCACAATCTCAACCTTCACATTGCGTATCTCGCCAATCGAGAGGCTTATTGATGAACCGTTATAGTATTCACCCAATACCGTATTCACATATCTGTCGGCCTCGGCCAGTGTAAGACCTGCGAGTTTTATTCGGCCTACACCCTCGGCAATAATGAAGCCCTCGGGCGAAATTACATTGTCAAATGTCATCTGCGATGCACCCCACACGTCAATTATCACCTGGTCGCCTGCACCAAGGATATAATCGGCCGGCGCAGGAATGTTCATTGCCGGTTCAAATGTCAGCAATTCATTATTGAAGAGATTACGGCCGAACACCGGTGTCTCCTCCTTCAGCAGGTTCTTGTAATAGAGGACTGAATCAAGGTCAAGGAATGCCATATTCTCCTGCATATCCTTTTCCTTCTCTTTCTGCAGTTTCTTCTGCTTTTCTTTAGGCAGTTTTTCCTTACCGGCATTTTCATCTTTTGAAATGACAAAATTACCGTTTTTATCCTTGCTACTCCTCAAACGGTTGTTCTTACCACCATTGCCGGTGATATCGACAGTTCCAAGGCCGCTCTGCTCCTGCTCATATTTCTCCTTTATCCTGCGAATCTGCGCCGGTGTCGCACCCTTCTGCAACAATTTTCGGGCAATGGTCTCCTCATCGGCACCATTCTCCTTTTCGGCCAATATCATCTTGACAACCTGGTCATCTGTAATAGTTTGCGCTGCCACCCACTGGAACGAGAATGACAACGCAATGACAAACAATAATCTTCTTATCATTTTTATATCAGAATTTTTTACCGTTAACAATATAAAGGAATGTTGTGAATATAAGTTTTGCATCCAGCCACAAGGAGCGTTTCTGCAGATACTCAAGATCCATATCCAAACGTTTGAGCATCTTCTCCATTGTATCGGTATAGCCGTTATGCAGCGTAGCCATGGATGTGAGACCCGGACGCATGAGATATACATAGTCATAGTTTGGATTCTTCTCACGTATTTTCTCAATGAAATAGCGTCTCTCGGGACGTGGCCCCACGAACGACATATCGCCCTTTAGCACATTCACCAACTGCGGCAATTCGTCGAGATGATGTTCGCGCAGGAACTTGCCGACTTTTGTCAGACGCTCATCATTCACCTTTGCCAGGCGGGGTTCGCCATTGCTCTCCGAGTCGATACGCATAGTCCTGAACTTGAGGATGTTGAAGGGTTTCCCCTTGTAACCGATTCTCTCTTGCCTGAAAAACACACTGCCATCACCTTGGCAAAGCAAAGCAATTGCTACAATCAGAAAAACAGGAGACAATATTATTAATGCAAGGAATGAACAGATGAAATCAAAAATACGTTTCACCGCACGCTCAAACACGTTCATTCCATCGCGTATATCCAAAGCTATAGACTTTTCATCCATGATAGACAAGAGTTATTTTTTATAATAACTATCTTTTTTACTATTTATTGTACAATCGGGGAATATTTTACACCACAATAACACCGCCAAAAACGACATTATTCTGCAAAAATATGTAAAAAAAAGCAAATTACATAATTATACAGTCCCAAACATTACACATTTGTGAACAGAATCCCATTCAGAGCACCTTTTCCTGCACCGTTCCCGGGTAATAGAACGAGAGTATCTGTTCAGCGGAGCACCCTCTTTCGCCCATCATTGCTGCACCTATCTGGCAAAGACCGACGCCATGCCCCCACCCGGCACCCTTGAGCACAAAGTGCATATTGCCCGCCGAATCGTACTCTTTGTCGACCACAAAGGCCGAACTGTACAAGTGCGATGCAGAGAGCCAACGGCGTATCTCAAGTTCCTTGCCGACCGTCCTTGCGGCCTTTGAACCGACAATTCTCAGCTTCACAATACGCCCCGACGCACCCCTCTCAACAGGTTGCAGTTCCTCTATGAGCCCAAAGTCGATGCCGGAGCGCCTTGCCACAAGTGCAGACAGTTCACTTTGGGAATATCTGACTTTCCAACGATAGAAGTCGTTGGTCTCCCTGTCATATCCGTTCAATATCTGCGAGAGCACTGCCTTGTCATCGGTTGAGCAGAAAGCATCGGGCACGCTCTCAATCCAGGCTCTTGCCCCCTCCTCTGTGGTAAGGTCTGGCAATGAAGCACCGTTTTCACAATCCCTGAAAGCCTGCAGATAATCGTAGTCCACACTCTCCCAGCAGGCCGAAAAACGCTCTGTTACACCACCACAGCATTTGCTGAAACGCGCATCGCACACCTTGCCGTCGTACTTGAGAACTACATCACGCGTCTCCTCCACGGCACGTGCTACGGCAGGGTTCAGAGCACGCGTAATGCCCTGATAGCGCTGACAGTGGTCATCGGCACAGAAATCAAAGTTCCTATGGTCCTCCCTGGCATACCATCGCACCGTCTCGTCATCATTCTCATACCCAAGTTGCGCACATGTTACGCGTTCCTCCCTTTCGAGTTGTGCATAGAGCCAACTCCGTGAAATTATTGTATGCGCCTTCAAGAACTCCAGAGACGATGTTGCCGACATCTCGCTCGATATCACGCTCACCAGATAATCCTCGACAAAAATGCGGTTTATTGCACGCACCTCACCATCCTCAACAATAAAGCGCAACTCTCCTTTGAAGGTCTGTTTCTCTTTACGTTCCCAATGAAAGCCCACGCCAATGACCACATCGTGCAGTACAAAACAGGCATCGTCTGTTCGAGGCACAAAGCCGAGGGTCTCATAGCGCTCACCACAGAAGCAAAGCGCACCATCCTCAACGGTAACCGTGTTTTCGCCGTTCACCGGCTTGCCATCGAGCACAAAATCCCCGATGAAATCGAACTTTATGCGCACCGCACGCAAAATACCTATATCAATTTTCCTCATTCAAACTTCTAAACTTGGCAAAAACAGAATCGGCCTCGACGGGCGATATTGCGACCTCGCGCAACATCGCCACAACCTCGTCACAGGTAATGGCTTCAAAATCACATTCGCGCGGCACCACAACATGCCCCACCATATCCAACGTTCCAGGACTGACAAGGCGTTGCGAAGCATCATTGGCAAAGAAACAATCAGGGCGATGCTTGGAGCGGGGGATAACAATTGTCACATACTCATATGAATAGAAGTCATTTCCGCCCCATAATACATTGGGGGTAGAAGAATACACCACCACATTCACGCGCGGTTCATCCTCGCCATCCACTGACGGCATTGCTGCAAACAGGTCTCCCAGCAATGCCACCGAATGGGATATCTGTCTGCTTTTTATTAGAAAAAACGGCACCGTATACCCTTTTACATTATACACGCAACCTCCTTCGGCACCTATAGCAGCCTCGCCTAAATCAAATTTTTCCCCTGTAAGCTTCCAGTACAAAGAGATTCCATTCACAGGGACTGCCTGCAAATGGGCATGGTCGGGAGCCGAGGCACCACATTTGGCTCCATTGTAAAAGAGCGCAAAACCAGGCCACCTCACTGCAAGGTGCAACATATCGGCATACATAGGCATCAGCAATTGAGGAGTATGCACCTTTGACGCCAAAGTAAAATGGTATGGCATAATAGGATAGGGGTTCACAAGCAGTTCAAGTGCACCGAGCGCATCACCGGCCATCTGCTCTGCCGGTCTGTTTGCAGCACAAAGAAAACATGGACGTTCGGCAATAGACGCTGCATCAACCTTGGCAGCAACAGATATCGAACGCGCCGGATTGCAATGCAAAGAGAGATTGTTATCCAAGTTGCGCATCTTCACCCCTCCAAGTTCTTGATAGCGTTTTGCTGCCGCAGGCCACAATGACAGCTGGTTGTAGGCAAACTCCTGAATCCCCAAGCTGTCCATAGTCTCCCAACTTTTCACAAGTTCCTGACGTGCAAGCAGTTCAGCCGTTCGCAGACTGTCCTTGTAGAGATTATGAGCATTCACCTTTTCATGCGAAAGAGCCGCGTCCGAATTACCGCCCCAACGACGGCACAGATAGAGCACATCGTATATGCGGCCAATCCTGTACCGGCGCGAAATCTGCAGCCCCACGGCATAATCCTCGCCATAGCTGACATTAGGGAAGCCAATCTCGCGTATGACGGGAGTGAAGAATGCACGCGGTGCGCCAAGACCATTGATTCGCAAAGCGTTGTTGCGGCCGTTCTCCTCGGTCCACTCACGATGGTCAATCACACCCGGCGGCAAAGTATTGAGTTCAAAATCACATATCCTGTAAGAGCCAATAAGCATGGCACACTGCTGTTCATAAAAGCCGTCCACGATGCGCTGCAAAGTGTTTTCATCGCTGTATATGTCGTCACTGTCAAGCTGCACGGCAAACCGACCGCAACGCACATCATCCACTGCCAGTTGCCAACAACCTCCAATACCAAGGTCATTGCGCGAAGGGACAATATGCACCACCCTTTCATCGGCAAAGGAGTCAATTATCTGCGGAGTCCCGTCTGTTGAATGGTTGTCAACAACCAATATATTAAAGGCAAACGAGCATTTTTGCTTGAGTACCGATGTTATGGCGTCGGCAATGGTTGATTCACGGTTGAGCACAGGAATGACAACCGAAGCCTCAACGGGAAATTCGCCTGCACGCAGGTCTATTCTATCATATTTACAAGGCAACAGCCATGCTTTTATCGCCTTGAGGTGCCTTGTACACGCCTGTTCCATCTCAATCTGCACGCTACGTTGCGCAGGGTTCACATAGTCGAACTGCTTTTCGCCGCTTTTGCGTGTGTCATCCTCGTCTACCGTGTACACATATTCAGGGTGGTGATATATCTTACCAACGCGTTCCATTGCCAGGCGCAATTGGTAGAAGCCCGCATAGGCATATTCATACACATCCCCATCATAATATCTTTTCAATGCCGCAACCCTGAAAAGCACCACCGGACCAAAGTCAAAATCATTGCGCAAGCTACCGGGTTGCAACCCAATTGTAGGTGCGTCGACAATATTGCCGTCAATCTTTTTACGATAATGGGAATAGGCCATGACAGCCTCATCGGGCATTGCATGCAACATCCCGTCAAGCAACGCCTCATCCACAGACACGCTTTCCTTGCCCACAAACATAAGGAAATCTGCCGTTGCCTTCTCTGCAGCCTCCTTGAACCACGCTGTCGGTTGCAACAAGCTGTCTGTTACAATAGTTTCTATATTATATTTCGCCATTTTTTGAAACATTTGCGCGAAAATAATAAAAAGGGTTGGATGGCCGCCATAAATTAGAACAAAATATCATTTAATGGTTTATTATTATTAAAAAGAGGACGACATTACCTGAAAATCACTTTTTTGCATTATCTTCGCAAGGAAATAGCATTTGTTGCAAACACACCGTGCATTATGGAAGATAAAAAGAGAAAGTTGGCAGGCATGACATTGAGCAAACTGACTGAAGCCGTGAAAGAGGCCGGAATGCCGGCATTCACTGCCAAGCAGATTGCCGATTGGGTGTACAAGAAACGTGTAGGCACAATTGACGAAATGTCGAACATCTCGCTCAAGAACCGTGCAAGACTCAACGAACTCTTTGAGGTGGGCTACGTAGCCCCGGCCGATGAGGCACGTTCGGTAGACGGCACAGTGAAGTACCTCTACAGAGTCGACAACAACCACTTCGTCGAGGCCGTGTACATTCCTGACGGCGACCGCGCCACGCTATGCGTGTCGTCACAGGTGGGGTGCAAGATGAACTGCCTGTTCTGCATGACAGGAAAACAGAAGTACACAGCCAACCTCACGACAAACGAAATTGTCAACCAGATACTGGCACTGCCCGAGTTCGAAAAGCTCACCAACATTGTTTTCATGGGAATGGGTGAGCCCTGCGACAACCTCGACAACCTGTTGCCGGCAATTGAAATCCTCACCTCGGACTACGGATTGGGCTGGAGCCCGCACCGTCTCACGGTATCGTCGGTTGGTGTGCGCAAAGGACTGAAGCGCCTGCTCGACTCGGGCGACTACCACATTGCCATCAGCCTGCACCACCCCATCCCCGAGCAGCGAGCACAGATAATGCCGGCCGAGAAAGGTTTCCCCACCACCGAGATGCTCGACCTTTTGCGCCAATACGATTTCAGTCACCAGCGTAGACTCACGTTCGAGTACATTGTGTTCAAGGGAATTAATGAGACACCGTTCTATGCCCGCAAGCTGTTGCAGCTGCTCGACGGCATCGACTGCCGCATAAACCTCATACGTTACCATGCCATACCGGGTGTTCCTCTCGAAGGTGTCGACGAGGCCGGGATGACACAGCTACGCGATTTCCTCACCCATAACGGGCTGTTCACCACCATCAGGGCATCGCGCGGCGAGGACATCTTTGCTGCATGCGGCATGCTCTCTACACTAAAACAAGAGAAAAACAATAATAATTGACAAATATGAAAAAAGTATTTCTGTTACTATTATCAGTAGCGCTTTTTGCTTCGTGCGGCGAAGAGATAAAGCGCAAGTCAATGGGTGCTCCATTTGAGCTGATGCTCGTGTGCGAAGACGACGTGTGGGACTCCACAGCCGGAATTGCCATTGAGCAGGCGCTTGCCACACCCATCCCCGGCCTGCCACAAAGAGAGGCCTCGTTCAAGGTGACACGTCGCCCCGGCAGCGAGTTCGGGACAACAGAACAGGCATACCGCAACATCATACTGGTTGACGTTGACAGCAGCCATGCAAAATGCGAGTTCAGGTTCGAGAAGAACCTTTATGCATCGCCACAGATTGTAATGGCAATATATGCCCCCGACCAGAAATCATTCGGCGACTACGTGAACCGCAATGCAAGAGTCATCGTGGACTTCTTCACCGAGAGAGAGCGCGAGACACAGATAGCCGAGCTTGAGGCAAGGCACAACAAGCAGGCTCTTGCGTTCATCAAAGAGAAGTTCGGCTGCGAGATGAAAATACCCTCAAGCGTCAGCGGCTATAAGCTGGGCGAGGATTTCCTCTGGTTCTCGGACTACAACAACCCCAGCAAGGTGGAGATGCAGAGCTTTGCAGTCTACAGCTACCCCTACACCTCGCCCGAGGACTTCACAGAGCAGCGCTTCATACATATGCGCGACTCGGTGATGAAGGAGAACATACAGGGAGGCGAGCCCGACTCATACATACAGACCGTTGAGGGGAGTGTAACACTCACCCCCACTGCATACAATGGCAAATACATGAGCGTTGCGCGCGGATTGTGGTACATGAAAAACGACGACATGTTCGGCGGCGGCCCATTCGTCTCACACTCCATCGTGGACGAGGAGAACGGCAGAATGATTGTTGTGGAGGCATTCGTGTATGCCCCCAACAAGAAGAAAGGCGGATTCATGCGCAAACTCGAAGCCGCGCTCCACACATTGAAGCTCCCGGTGGACCTTGCAGCCGTAAATGCACAGCCCGCCGAAGAGAAGAAATAAGAAGAACAAATTTTTTAGGATTTTAAACAGCTTCTGATTACAATATGAGCGAAAGAGGAAAAATACGTGTAGGAATAACACAAGGCGACATCAACGGTATCGGTTACGAAATCATCTTCAAGACATTCGAGAATACCGAGATGTTCGACATATGCACCCCCATAGTATTCGGGTCGCCCAAGGCTGCGGCCTATCACCGCAAAGCCCTGGAGATGGAAATTTCATACAATGCCATTGAAAAGGCTGCCGATGCCCAGGCCGGCAAGCTCAACATCATAAACTGCAACGATGACGAACTGCACATTGAACTGGGCAGCAGCAGTGCCGAGGCCGGCAAGGCAGCATTCCAGGCCCTTGAAAAGGCTGTGGAGGCATACCGCAACGGCGACATTGACGTGCTTGTGACAGCTCCCATTGACAAGAATGCAATCCAGAGCGAGCAGTTCCATTTCCCGGGACACACCGAGTATCTACAGGAGTGCAGCGGCGAGGGCGACAAGGCACTTATGATTCTTTGCAGCGGCGACCTCCGCGTTGCCGTAGCAACATCACACCTTGCACTGCGCGACATACCGTCAGCCATCACCCCCGAACTGCTCGAAGAGAAAATATCCCTGCTCAACGAAAGCATGAAAAGGGATTTCAACATTGACGCTCCAAAAATTGCAGTGCTCTCACTCAACCCGCATGCAGGCGACAACGGCCTGCTTGGCAAGGAGGAGATTGAGGTAATTACCCCAACCATAAGAAAGATGAACGACGGCGGTATCTTCTGCTACGGTCCTTTTGCTGTAGATGGTTTCATGGGCAGCGGCAAGTATGAGCAGTTCGATGCCATACTTGCAATGTACCACGACCAGGGTCTAGCCCCACTAAAGGCGCTTGCAATGAACAACGGCATAAACTTCACCGCAGGCCTATCAATCATACGCACCTCACCGGCTCACGGTGTTGCATATGACATTGCCGGGCAGGGAGTTGCCGACGAGAACTCATTCCGCCAGGCAATATATGCAGCCATTGACATAATGCGCAACCGCAAGTTCTACGCCGAGGCACGCCGCAACCCGCTACGTAAGCTCTATTTCGAGAAGCGCGACGACAGCAACCGCCTGAACCTGCAACAGGCCGACAACGATTAATAACACATAAAGAAAACAACTTCTCGAATGAAGTTTGCAATAATAGCTGCCGGCGAAGGCTCAAGGCTGGCACAGGAGGGGGTAAAATCCCCGAAACCACTAATTGCGTTACAAGGCATTCCCATCATAGAACGCCTTGTAATGCTTTTTGCATCACAAGGGGCAGAAAGCATAAGCATAATAATAAACAATCAACAACCCGCCACATTGGCGAAACTGCACGAGCTGCAGAAGAGATACCCAATTGAGATTGTCGTGAAGGACACGCCAAGTTCAATGCACAGCCTTCACGCGCTGAGCCATCTGTTGCGCGGCGGCAAGTTCTGCCTCACAACAGTCGACACCATCTTCAAGGAGAAGGAGTTCACAGACTACATAAAGACATTCGGGGCAAGCACACACGACGGCATGATGGCCGTAACCGACTTTATTGATGACGAGAAACCGCTATATGTGGAGACCGACAGCCGGCTGGAGATAACAGCCTTTGCCGACAGCCCCACTGCTGAATCCAGATACATTTCGGGCGGCATATACGGCCTGGACGACAAGGCGCTCGACATCCTCGACCAATGCATGGCCGACGGCATACACCGCATGCGCAACTTCCAGCGCAGACTTGTTGCAGGAGGATTGAAGCTGAAAGCATACCCTTTCAGCAAGATAATAGACATTGACCATGCCGAGGACATTGCCAAGGCCGAAGAGTTCATTACCGGATGACAAAGATAGCAACCATTGCACGCAACACCGCCGACTCGCCCAACATGGCAGCAAATGACGCAGCCATTCTGGAACGTGTCACCGCCCTGCTCACAGAGCATGGAGCAGATGTTGTAGCCATTGGCGAGGAGGAAATCCCTTGCGGCACACAGCTGGTGTGCTCAATGTCGCGCACCGCAGCAACCATTGAGCGGCTGAAAAGAGCCGAGCAGCAGGGTGTTATTGTAATAAACCCTACGACTGCAGTGGAGAACTGCTCACGTAAGCAGTTTATGGAGATATTGCGCCGCAACGGTATTCCACAGCCGGCATACAGCATAATCAACGGCGCTGCCGGACTGACAAGCGAGTGCTATCCCTGCTGGATAAAGAAAGCTAATGGCTGGAGCAACCACAAGGATGACATCTGCTATGCACAGAACAGCAATGAGGCAACACGCGCCATTGAGCAGATGGCACAGCGCGGCATAAAGGAGTTCATCCGTATGCAGCACTGCACCGGCGACATTGTAAAATTCTATGGCATTGCCGACAGGCTTTTCCATTACAGCTACCCCGGCAGCGGCAAGTTCGGGCACGAGAAGATAAACGGCGCCCCAAAGCACTATACTTTCGACGCTGCCGCATTGAAGGATATTGCACATAGAGCAGCACGTGCCATAGGTCTCGAAATATACGGCGGCGATGCCATTATAACCCCGCAAGGAGAGATATTCATAATCGACATAAACGATTTCCCAAGCTTCACCGCCGTGCGCGAAGCGGCTGCCGCCGAAATAGCACAATTGATAATAAGCAAAACAGAACAGACAGAATGAATGCAGAAGAGAGAAGGATGTATCAGGCATCCATAAAGTCAATAGACACCGAGGAACGCCTCGACATGTGGTTCTACCGCCCATTAGGATTCCGTTGTGCGCTGTTTTTCCGCAAACTTGGCATACACCCCAACGTCATAACAATAATATCTATATTCCTTGGCATGGGAGCCGGAATATGCTTTGCACACGAGAGCATACAATGGAGCATTCTGGGCATATTGCTGCTCGTTTGGGCAAACCTCTATGACAGCACCGACGGGCAGCTTGCGCGCATAACAGGCCAAAAGACCCGCTGGGGGCGCATACTCGACGGCTTTGCCGGCGACTGCTGGTTCTTCTGCATATACTTTGCCATTGCCGTGCGCGAGAATTTCCAACCCATACCGTTCCTGCCCGAATATAATTGGGGCGTAATCATTTGGATAATGGCATCGTTCAGCGGCTTTTGGGTACATGGCTCGCAATGCCAGCTTGCCGACTACTACCGCAACATCCATCTCTACTTTATAAACGAGAAGAACGGGCACGAGTTCCACAACTCGAACACCGTGCGCAAAGAGTACAGGGAGACACCATGGAAGGGCAATTTCTTTTGGAAGATATTCCTCAACGCATATATTGCCTATGTCGATAATCAGGAGCGCATGACCCCAAAATTCCAAAGGTTCATCAAACTGGTAAATGAGAGATACGGCACAGCCATCCCCGAAGAACTCCGCCGCGAGTTCCGCGCCGGCAGCCTGCCACTAATGAAGTATGCCAACATACTGACCTTCAACACACGAGCCATAACGCTGTTTGTCGTCACACTCATTGGGCAGATGTGGTTCTACCTCTTCTTTGAACTTGTGATACTCATGGTACTCTTTGTCTACACAAGGTACCGCCACGAGAAGCTATGCAGTACATTAACCCGAAAGATTGAGAGCGGATATGAGTACAATTAACGGCATAATTTTCGATTACGGCGGCACCATCGACACCAACGGCATCCATTGGGGGGAGGTTATTGCATCGCAATACAGAGCAGCAGGCATTGAGATAAAGCGCGAACTGTACCGCAATGCCTACGTACACGGCGAGCGCGCACTGGCAAAAGCACCCATCATTACACCTGAGGACACCTTCCACACCCTGCTCAGGAAAAAGATTGCCATACAGTTCGAGTACCTGAGGACTGAGACAGGGTCACAGCAGTTCACCCCGGAGACTGCCGAACAGATTGCCGACGGATGTTATAACAAGGTAAAGGAGACGCTCTCCACCAGCCGTGCCATCGTCGAGGATTTGTCCAAGAGATTCCCCATGGTGCTTGTGACAAATTTCTATGGCAACATGCCTGTAGTGCTAAAGGAGTTCGGCTTGGAGAGATATTTCAAAAGCATCGTTGAGTCATCGGTCGTAGGCCTGCGCAAGCCCGCCCCCGCACTCTTTGCACTGGGTGTAGAGGCACTGCAGCTGCCCGCCAAGGAGATTATCGTCATTGGCGACTCCTACCGCAAGGATATACACCCGGCATCGACGCTCGGGTGCAGGACCGTGTGGCTAAAGAACATATGCTGGGAGGAGGAACCCATCATTGACGGCCATGCCCCCACCGCCATAATTGACGACATAACACAACTGCCCGATACAATAGCCGACATCTGCCGCCAAGAACCATAAAAGCAGGTTGAATGTTTTATAATGAAAAAGCATTATTGTCAACCAATAGAACATTCATTATGAAACAGAGACTATCCGTCATTGCACTGCTGCTCCTTGCCACCACAGGCACAGCAATTGCCCAGTTCGCACCCGAAGATTACGTTGCAGTACACAACGACAGCAGTTGGTATTTCACCTTCGATTATGACATCCCAAAGCCCATGCCCGGCGAGGGAATGCTCATCGTCACCCATCTATGCACCCCCGACACTTGTATAAGCACAGCCGAGAGGCACATACAGGGCAAACGCTATGCAAAGAGATACGTAAAGAGGCACAACACACAGCCCACACTGCAGCAGCATGGACCAAGCAGCGTCACGCTTACCCTACCCGAAAATGAGGTGAGCGACACCATGTATGGAGTTACATACTGCGAGTACAGTGACCGCAACGGGACACAGTTCACCAGTGACACCTTCACTGTCTACCTTCCCGACTGCCCACCTATGAGTTGCCACAGGGTTGCCCCCAACAAGAGTATTGCCGACCACATTGCAGCCGAGCACCCCCATGTAAAGAGCATAAAGTACTACACACCGCTCACAAACGGCAACGCGTCCGAAATGGACATTACCCCAAGCGTGGTACGCTACACCAGCAACAGCAGCAAGCTCGACCCGCAGTACCTGAACAATGCCCAGTCCATTGACGAGATTGTGAACATAATTGGCGAAATTCTTAGCGACAGTACCACCACACTCGAATCGGTGCAGTTTGCCGGCTACACATCGCCCGAAGGGTACGAGGACAAAGCCACAGGGCGCGGCCTCAACCGCGCAATAGCACTGCGCGACCACATAAGGAGGCATCACACCCTCCCCGACTCCATCTTTGAGGTTGCAGGTGGCGGCCGCAACTGGAACATCATCTACAGCGACATTGTTGAGACAGGCACGCCCGGCGCCGAGCAGTTTGTAGCACAGCTTAAAAAAGAGAGTAACGAAGCTGCACGCGAAAAGATGCTGAAACAATACAATGACGGCAAACTGTACGAGACCCTGCAGGCACGTTTCTTCCCGGCACACCGCATAGCCTGCTGCGCAGGAATATACTACAACAATATCAATGACGGCACAACCCTTGTGCTGAACGGCATCATTGACGAACTTACCGACAACCCCAACCCCGACTATGCAGCACTGCTGAAGGAACTTGCGCCATACAAAGACGACCCGCGCGCAATGAACCTGTGGGGTGTTATAGAGTACCGCCGCCATCACCGCCACGCTGCAGAAAAAGCCTTTGCCAAGGCCGCAGAGATGGGCGACGAGCAGGCTGCCGTCAACCTGATGATTGTAGAAAACGAAAAGAGCAAGTAATAAAAACAAATCCGTATGTGACCATACGGATTTGTTTTTAATCTGCATTAAGGTATACATCTACCTCGGAGTATGCATAATTGAGTCCTTTCTTATTAGACGAATAGCGCCCACCTGTATAAATTGTCCGCTTAGCACCATCAACATGCACCACAATATAGTCATCAGCAATCTCCTTCACTACTACAGATGGCAAATTATCCTCATAGTAACATAGGTTCATCCCATTCCTGACTTCCTCACGATTATATGTCCGGTGGTAACCAGATGTAGTATTGCGCCCCGGGTCACACGCTGTTATCCAGCCATTAACCGTGCATTTTTCCCATCTTTTGTTTTTTTGTTCATTTTCCATAACATTCTATTTTAACTCTACTTTTTACAAAAGTAAAAAAAACACAACGTCATCCATTGTTTTGCATGTTATTTATTTGCCACAGAGCAAAATCACCAAATAGGTTTCAAAAGATGCATTCAAAACTTAAAAATGTGCAAAGAACGCTCATTTTGCACAAACAACAATAAATTGTGCAAAATTTATTATATTTTTGTACAGTTTTAACAAATACAAATGTACAAAATGAAAAAGATTCTTTTCACAATCATCTGCTCGTTGATGGCATTTGCATCGAACGCACAGGACCTGAATTCAAAGGGTGACAACATTCTTGGCAACTATCTTAGCATCAAGGATGGCGGCAAGAGCAAAATCAAGATTACCAAGGCCGAGGACGGCACATACACCGCACAGGTCTACTGGGTGGAGAAAGCGTTGGATGCCAACGGCAACAAGCGCAAGGACGTTAAGAACCCCGACAAGAGCCTGCGCAACGTTGACCTCGACAAGGTAATCCTTGTAAAGGGACTCAAGTACGACGCCAAAGACAAGGAGTGGACCGACACTAAAATCTACGACCCGGGAAGCGGCAAAATCTACAGTGTAGACATCGAGTTCAAGGATGCAAAGACACTCAAGGTATATGGCAACATCCTTGGTATTGGCAAGACTGTATATTGG
>JAZOOF010000040.1:0-3144 GCA_045654885.1 Bacteroidaceae bacterium | reverse complement strand
GATAAGCTTGCTTAATCAAACATTACCGAACGTAAAGCACTTGCGCGAAGCGAAAGTGCTGGTTAAGTGAGTAAAACACAAGCTCGCTTGATGTTTTGCAACGAACGCAAAGCAGTTCACGCGAAGCGTAGCGGTGCTGGTAAAATAAAGCCTCCCCCTAACCCCCTCCTTAAGGAGGGGGTACAGCCCACCCAAGCCCTCCCCATAGTGAGGGATAGAAAAGAAGGAACAGACTGGGATGTAATAGAGGGGACGATAAATAAAAAAAGAAGAAAAATAACCATCCGCTTTTAAGCCCTCCCTACAGGGGAGGGTTTAGGTGGGGCAAAAAAGTCCTCCAAACTCTCCCCATTATGGGGAGACGGAGGGGGCCACTTATACGATATATGAAAAAGAATTATACATCACCTCTTGCAGTAGAGGTAAACGTTGCAACAGAGTCAATGCTTGCAACTTCATTGTTATTGAATGGTGAAAAATCAGTAGATACCTCGGCAGGTGGTCAGCTCTCAGGCGGCCGCCGCGGTGAGTGGGGCAATTTGTGGAATTAATCCACAAATTGACCTATCGACGAGTTTTGCAGCATTAGGTCGCGGGTAGCGCAGGCACAGGTTGCGCCCCGCGGGTTGCGATAAAGCAAAACGAGTCAATGGGGTAACCTTTGGAATTAAAAAACTTGAGGAGCGTTACCGCTCCTCAAGTTTTTTAATCGATAAAGCCGCCAGCAATTAGTCGCGCGTAGCACGGACATAGGTCATGCCGCGCGGGGTGCGATCAGGCGGCTCTGTCAATTGTTAATCGATAAGCACGCAGCAATAGGTCGCGGGAGCCAGGAACTCCCTCCCCCTACGGGTATTGCCTTTGGCGAAGTTGCTTGCGCTCGTTGTGCAATTACAAACAAGTTTGCATTCCACTCACTTGCTCGCAACTTTGTCCTCTTTAAAAAGCGGGAGAGTTTTCGCGCCCCGCGGGTTGCGAAAAGCGTGCTTTATCAATTTAAATATGATACCCCACGAATTCTGTAAAGCAGAATCGCTCTCACTTGTAGCTGTCTCCCGAGTGAATTTTGCGTGTTAATCGGTAAATTTTAACATTTTTATATGATTGGATATTTATTTTATAGTTACTTTTGCACAATTGTGGAGTGTAGTGGTTGTTTGGTTAGTTTCTATTATTGCGCAGTGTGCAAAATGCTGTGTATAGGGAATTTAAAAAATAGCGCTACTCTCTAAAAAACAAACATAAAAGACAAAACAATTTAAAAACCAATAAATTATGAGAAAATTTACTTTATTTTTAATGTCATTGTTCCTCTCTGTAGGTGCAATGGCGCAGGGCTTAATAACCGGTATACATAATGTACCGACAGAAAAAACAGCTCCACAATCACTGGAAACAGGCTATTACCTGCTTAAGCAGGCAAACACACAGGCAAACACCAATAAACGTTCTGCCGGTTTCATCAAAGCAAACTCTATTGCTGTCGGTTCAAACTTGTCGACAGTCGGCAATGCGGTAGATCCCGCAGCTGCAGATGCCCTCAACTACCTTTGGCATGTAACAAAGAACAACGATGGTACCATCACCATTGCAACAGCTAACAAAGAAGCCTATTGGCCAGAACCTAACCGGGGTGGAAGAACGCTTGTCGGCGACAGCGAGAAAGCCTCTCTTGGCGTTGTAACAGCAACTACAACACTTGGAGGACATACTGCGGAACCGACAGAGGGGTCTGCAATGCTTTCAAACAACAAGCAAGACCTTGCTTTTATACATTACACCGAATCTGGTTTAGGCTCATGGACAGATGCAAACCCTGCATCTGTATGGTTTGTTGAGTTCTATGAGGTAAGTGTAGAGGACTTGAACTTTGAATATCCGCACAACAACCAAAATATGAACAGAAACCCGATTGAAGAATGGAACCGTCGTGGTTTATCATCATTCACTTTGATTGACGATGACAGCAATTCATTAAAAGTGACAGATATTCAAACCCTGATAGATGACCCTGTATATGTTGACAAAAGCGCTCAAAAACTCATAACTACAGCCGGCTCAAAACTCCGTTTTTCGGAATTTAATTGGACTGGAAATGCTATGCACGCATATGCCTATATTGACTATAATAAAGATTACACATTCAACTCTATAGCCAACAATAATGGTGAGGGCAATGGCGAAGTTGTTTCATATAACTACTACCAAGGCTTAGATATCACAGGTGCGCACATTGAAAATGATGCTACTGTAAATCATCAAACATACGGTGACAGTGAAGGTATGCCTGCGTTTACTTTGCCAGCAGACTTGAAGCCGGGTGAATATCGTATGCGTATAAAAATTGATTGGGACGACCTCGAAGGTAACTATGGAACAGAAAGCATAGCAAACGATGGTGGCTGCCAGTGCGATATCACACTTGTTGTTGTTCCGGCTCCTCATACTCTCAATGTAACCGATGCAGGTTGGGCAACACTGTATCTTGGCTTCAATGCAGAAATCCCTGAATTTACTGGTGACAAGGCAGGTGCTTATATTGTCAAGGCTGATGACATTAAAAATGGCTATATTACATTGACACAGGTAACAGGTGTTCTTCCTGCAAATACAGGTATTATTGTTAAGGCAAATGCTGGTAACTATACATTTAACTATGTTGCTGGGGCTGCCGCAGATGTAGAGGGTAACCTTCTTGCTGGTACACTCGAGGATGCTGTTGTTGTAAAAGATAGTGACAAAAATTATTACATCCTTGCAAATGGTGAAAACGGTTTAGGTCTCTACGAACCTGTTTTGGGCGAAGACAAGACTCGCTTCAATAACGCTGCAAACAAGGCTTATCTTGTAGTCTCTGCAGAGAAATCTCAGGGTATCAAATCTTTCAGCTTCCGTTTCGAGGGTGAGGGCACAACAGGCATAGAGCAGATGACAGATAACAGAGAACAGAGTACAGTTGTATATGACCTCACAGGTCGCCGTGTTGAGGCTATTACAGCACCTGGTATCTACATTGTTAACGGCAAGAAAGTGCTGGTTAAGTGAGAGTAATGGTTGATAAGCTTGCTTAATCAAACATTACCGAACGTAAAGCACTTGCGCGAAGCGAAAGTGCTGGTTAAGTGAGTAAAACACAAGCTCGCT
>JAZOOF010000039.1:0-41960 GCA_045654885.1 Bacteroidaceae bacterium | reverse complement strand
CAATTAATGCAATCATTAGTGGCATTGATGTTTATGATGCCATCTGTGGCTCATGCATCTGATTCGATGCTTGGGAGCACTGTAGCAGACGAACCTGTCAAGGTTGAGAAAAAGAGTGCTGTTGCAGATGTACGCACTGTTACCGGAACGGTGTATGACGCTGCAACAAACCAGCCAATGGCCGGTGTACGTGTTCAGGCAACAGGCCATAAGAGAGTCACAACAATGACAGACGGTGAGGGTAAATACAAATTGAATATCCCATCGTATGTAACCCTCTTGTCATTCTCTACCCCTGATTATCTGCTCGTTCAGAAACCTGTCGGTAAAAGAGACATTGTAAACGTACGCCTCTATTCCGATAAGTTCGAGGAGAATTACAACAGTGACATTGTCATCACTGCCGAGAATGGATTTGCCGAGGATGTGACAACAGCACTGACTATTGAATCGGATATTCAGAACAAGCTTGGTGCCGAAGTTCGCACCATAAATCGTTCAGGAACCCTTGGTATTGGTGCGCTAATGCTTATACGCGGTATAAACTCGCTTAACGCAAACACACAGCCTCTGGTGGTTGTCGATGGTATAATTTGGGACTTGCAAGAGGGTAACGAGGCCATCCATATGGGTGCTTACAACAACGTGCTATCAGCTATTGATGTCAACGATATACGTGATATCAAGGTCCTGAAGAATGGTGCTGCAATATATGGTGCACGTGCTGCAAATGGTGTTATAATAATCAACACCAAGCGTGGCGAGAGTATGGCAACACGCATTACAGCGAACATCTATGCCAATGTGTCATTGGAGCCAAAAACACAGAAAATGCTTTCGGCCGAGGATTATCGTATCTATGCCAATGACCTCATTGGTACAATGAACGTAAACCCCAATCGCAACATTCCTTTCTTGCGTGCAGACAAGCCCGTGTATAATGAGAACGGTCAGCTGCAGAGTGGTTTTATCTACTACGATAAATACCACAACAACACCAATTGGAACGATCTTGTATATCGTGAGGCTGTTACACAAAACTACAAGATTAACGTAGAGGGTGGTGACGAGGTTGCGATGTATAACTTCTCATTCGGCTACACATTGGGTAACTCTCCTATCAAGGGTAACGATTTTGACCGTATGAACGTTCGTTTGAATTCGGACGTCCTCCTCACAGACAACTTTAAGACACGCATCGATATCTCTTATGCACGCGTGGGTCGTGAGTTGCTCGACGATGGTATGCGCGAGGATCAGACAGCCTTCCCGTTGTCGTCACTCGGAGCCATTGCAACAGTGAAGTCTCCGTTCCTTAGCCCTTATCGTTACGCAACAACAGGTGAGTTGAGTTCTATTATCGACGTTGCTGATGACTTTGCTTTTGATGTAGTAAGCAATGCCGGCATCGCACACCCCAACAACTCATTGTATAACCCCTTGACAATTCTTACTAAGGCATCCGATCCTCACAAGAATGAGTTGGAGTATACAAATATGGGTATTACGGTTGCTCCTGAGTATAAAATTGGTGATTTTACAATTTCAGAGATATTTAACTACTCTTTGTATCGCGTGAGTGAAAAGTATTATTTGCCTTATCCGACAGCTGCCGACAACACATACTACCACTTCTATGTGGAGTCGCTTAACGGACGTATCGGTAACTATATTTCATCATTCTTTGGCAAGGAGGCTGCTTTGTCAAGCGATACTCGTGTTGCTTGGAACAAAGTCTTTGGTGCACACAAAGTGAATGCATTCGGAGGCTTCCGCTATACAAACTTTAACTTCGACTCAAACGCCATCAGTGGTGCGAACTCTGGTAGTGACACCAGCTTCAATATCAAGGATGAGCTCGACCACTCCGACAGCTACGGTGATAAGAATGTCTGGTCAAATATCTCTTGGTATCTGTCGGCCGATTATTCTTACAAGACACGTTACTTCCTGCAGTTGGCAGCGTCGTTGGAGACATCTTCACGTTTCGGCGGTAAAGCCGAGAATGCTCTCAAGATGTGTGGTGTAGCATGGGGCTTCTTCCCGTCGGCACAGGCTGCTTGGATTGTCTCTTCAGAGCCTTGGTTCAACGTTAAGGGTATAAATGCCCTTAAGTTGCGTGCCGGTTTCGATGTTACAGGCAACGATGCAATCGACTATCTTGCAGCGCGCAGCTATCTGCAGTCTGTTAAGTTCTACGACCAGTACATGGGTCTGCAGCTTGGCAACGTAGAGAACGACGGTGTCAAGTGGGAGAGCACAGCACGTTTCAATGTCGGTTTTGATGCCATGTTCCTTGAGAACCGTCTTGCACTCTCGTTCGACTGGTACAGATCAAAGACACGTGACCTCCTGGTGCAGAAGCAGTACCAGTTCGTTACCGGTATGGGCAGATATTGGGCTAACGGCGGTGAGTTGCAGAATATGGGTCTTGAGGCAACACTTAATGCAAAGCTCATCAACGACAGGAACTTCCAGTGGGAGTTGGGTGCATCTATCGGTCACTACAAGAACGAGGTGACAGCACTTGACGAGACACTTGCGCCCGTGCCGGTTTACGGTGGTGAGGTTGCAACAATGGTTGGCCAGCCTGTTGGTGTGTTCTGGGGTTACAAGACCGACGGTGTCATTGCATCATCGGCCGATGCTGATAACTATAAGCTATACCAGACTGACGCAACCGGTGCACGTAACTACTTCAAGGCAGGTGACATGAAATTTGTAGACCTCACTGGTGAGGGATGCATTAACGAGAGTGACAAGACCGTTATCGGTAATCCTAACCCCGACTTCTACGGAAACATCTTTACAAGACTTGCTTATAGAGGTCTGTCACTTGATGTAAACTTCAACTACTCTGTCGGCAATGACGTATACAACTTCTATCGTCAGCAGCTTGAGGGCGGTTCATCATTCTACAACCAGACAACAGCAATGCTTAACCGTTGGACTGTTGATGGTCAGGTTACCGATATCCCGGCAGTGGCTTTTGGTGACCCTGTAGGCAACTCACGTTTCTCTGACCGTTGGATTGAGGATGGTTCATACCTCCGTCTCAAGAGCGTCAGGTTGTCTTATGAGATTCCTGTAACAACCAACTGGCTGCAGGGATTGACAGTGTGGGGTGCTGCCGAGAATCTCTACACCTTGACAAAGTATCAGGGTGGTGACCCCGAGTTCTCTGTAAGCAACAATGTACTCTACCAGGGTGTAGATGCAGGTCTGTTGCCACAGTCACGCAGTTTCCACTTGGGTGTTAAGGTAAATCTCTAATGAATGACAAACCTTTGTTAATGAATACTTATAAGGGTGAGAAAAAAGATAAAACAATGAAAAAGAATCTTATTTATACAATAGCGTTCCTTCTTGGCGGAACTTTCATGTTCAGTTCCTGCGATGATATGTTGAATGTTGACTCAAACCGCGTGGAGTACGAGTTTGAGGATTGGACGCTTAACGACTCGGTTTATTCGGTTTTGGGTATTCTCAAGAGCGTGCAGGAGGTTGCCGACCGTCAGGTGCTCATCAATGAGTTGCGTGCCGACCTTGTGACTGTCAACGAGTCAAAGGCTGTTGTCGATGTACAGGAACTTAGCCGTTCGGTTTTTAACCTCAGCAGTAACAAGTACCTCGATGTAAAGGACTACTATGCAATCATCAACAACTGTAATATTTACCTTGCACGTGTTGATACTACTCTTGAGAAAAACAATGTCAAGCTGATGCTGCCGGAATATGTGGCAGTCAAGAGCGTCCGTGCGTGGACATATCTGCAGCTTGCAATCAACTACAACAATGTGCCATACTTTACAGAGCCTATTCTCACTCACAGTGCTGCTGAGGAGGTTATGAATACTCCAATGCTTACACGTGACGAGATTGTCAGCAGGCTCATTGCCGACATTATGCCTTACGAGAACCCTGCAGCATATCCAATGCCTTCATGGGACGCTGACGGCAAGGTGCTCAAGTTCGGTTATGGAGACAATGGTACCGAGGTCGATACAAAGCTGCTTTTTGTCCCTGTACGCATGTTGTTGGGTGAGCTTTTCCTCTGGAAGGGCGATTACAAGAATGCGGCAAAGTTCTTCTACTCACAGATTGTCGGTAGCGGTACCAATGAGACAGCAAAAAAGTACACTGATGCAGGTTATAAGGCAAGCTACAACAGCGAGGGTGGTAAGGGTTTCAACAACTCTTTTATAAAGATGTTTGCAGCAAAGACATTCAGCGAGAACAGTGCGAACTACTTTACAATCATCCCTTTTGCCGATACAGAGCTTTATGGTACAACATCGGGTCTTGCTGCGGTTTTCTCTCCGCAGTCCGAGATTGGAGGCGCTCAGGTTGTTGCCTCTCCTGGTATCCAGTCTTTGGCCGAGCGTCAGGTATACTGCTTCATGAAGGACCCCGAGGATAAGAAGGAGACACCCGAGTACAGTCACTTCTACGAGTACACCGGCGACCTTCGCATAAAGGCTACAACCTATTCACAGCGTGGCGAGGATGACAACAAAACCGAGTACAAGAACATCATCGGCAAGTTCAACTTCGAAGAGGGTTCATTGGATATGGATGTTGAGTTCGTTCCCGGTATTAAAACCACTTATCTCATTCTCCAGCGTAAGGAGCATGCATATTTGCGTCTTGCCGAGGCACTTGTAGGTCTTGAGCGCGAGGGATACGAGGGTGCTATGGAGCTTGCGATGACAATCCTGAAGGAGGGCGCAAAGAGCAACTACCGCATTTTGAAGAATCCTGTATATGCAGAACGCGTAAAGCTTGATGCTGATGGCGATACACTCTATAACTACATCATTGAGAACAAGGATACAGTAGACATTGTTCCAAGAATGGAGAAGTATCTTGCTTCTTGCACAGACTCTCTTGTATACAACTTCACTGCTGAAGTGTTCACAGGTAACAGCGGTATCCACTCGCGTGGTAGCGGTTACAGCGAGCGTAACGACTACTATACTTTGAGCGATACATGTATTGCACGCTATTTGGGCGAGACAACAATGGATGGCAAGGTAGAGCTTCTTACAAAGGAGATTACCTATGAGGATTCATTGAACTATATTGCCGACCTTGTTATCGACGAGCTTGCCCTTGAGTTTGCATGGGAGGGTACACGTTTCGGTGACCTCATCCGTTTCGCAAAGGCTATGGGCAATAATGACGTGCTTGCAAAGCGTGTTGCCGGCCGTGCTTACAAGAACGACGTGACATACCGTAATGGAGAGTTCCAGATGGATGCCGAGCTTTATGGCAAGATGGCCGACGAGACAAACTGGTACCTGCCACTTCCGGAAGGTGTGGTTCAGCCGGTTGACCCCGCAAAGCTTCCATAATAAAGAATGCCAAACAACAGATAAATCAACGCAGACCGGGGTGTGAACTCCGGTCTGCATTTATAATAGAATAATGTTATGAAGAAGATTGTAATTCTTACCGGTGCAGGAATGAGTGTAGAGAGCGGGCTGGGCACTTTCCGTGGCGGTGGTGGCCTTTGGGATGAGTATCCCGTAGAAGTTGTCGCTACCCCCGAGGGGTATGCCGCAAATCCGGAGCTTGTCCTGGAGTTCTATAACAAGCGCCGCCGTGAACTGCTCACCGTGGAACCTAATGAGGGGCATAGGCTTGTTGCATCCCTTGAGAGGGACTTTGATGTTACCGTCGTTACGCAGAATGTGGATGACTTGCACGAGCGTGCCGGTTCCACCAATGTCATTCATCTGCATGGCGAACTCATGAAGGCCTGCTCTTCGCATGCCCCGCAGAACCTTAACTATGTAGTGGACTTGCCATCGCCCGATAGCGACCTGAACTTGGGTGACCGCGCTGCCGACGGTTCGCAGCTACGTCCCTTTATAGTGTGGTTTGGTGAGGCCGTGCCGCGTATGAGTGATGCCGTTGAGTCGCTTCGTGGTGTCGATGCCTTCATTATCATTGGTACTTCACTCAACGTCTATCCTGCAGCCGGGCTGTTGAATTACGTCCCTGTAGGCGTGCCTGTGTATCTTATCGACCCCAATGATGTGCATGTTACAAGGCGTGATGTCACTGTAATTAAGCAAGGGGCATCGCAGGGAATGCGTACGCTGCTCGATGATTATCTATCTAAAATATGAAATGATTGCAATATTAAAACAATTTAACGAAAAATATTGTTGCTTTTTAATTAAATGTGTTAAATTTGCATCAGAAACAAATGGAACAAACCTATTGCGAACATTTGTTTCACCTGATTTGTTTAATATTTAAAATAAAGATAATTATGAAAAAGTATATCTGTACAGTATGTCAGTGGGTCTATGACCCCGAGATTGGTGACCCCGAGCAGGGTATTGAACCAGGTGTTGCATTCGAGAATCTCCCCGATGACTATGTATGCCCACTCTGCGGTGTTGGCAAAGAGGAGTTCGAGGTAGAGGAGTGAATATAGGTTAAAGCGGAAAGGTTAAAACCGTTTTTAAGCAGAACTGAATGTAACAGTTTTTATCAATTAATAGAAAAGTAGATGGGTTTCGGTGTCACCGAAACCCATCTACTTTTCTATATCCCTAATTTCTTAACCAGGTCATTCCTTCCCATGCGGCGCAGCAGCTGCGCTATCTGCTTACGCTCCTCGGGCTTGTACCAGAAGAAGAACCTTCTCTGTGCCTCCTTGTCCTTCATAGAGCGTGCTACGTAGATGCTCTCACCCGTTTCGGGGTTTATGCCGCTGTAGTACATCTCTGTTGCCATTGTCATTGGTGTGGGGGTGAAGTCCTGCACCTGCTCAAGGTGGAAATTCAGCTGCTTGGTCTCTGCAGCAAGCTCGGCCATTGCCTCTACCGTGCTGCCGGGGTGGCTGCTTATGAAGTAGGGGATAATCTGCTGCTTCAGGTTATGGCGACTGTTTATGCGGTCAAAGATGCGCTTGAAGTCGTGGAATTGCTTGAACGACGGCTTGCGCATGAGCTTGAGCACCGCATCATTTGTGTGCTCGGGAGCCACCTTAAGGCGGCCGCTGACGTGATTGCGTATCAGTTCCTCGGTATATCTGTCACTCGCTTCGTCGAGCCTCTTGTCGCCGCTGCGGTGAAGCAGCATGTCATACCTCACACCGCTCCCTATGAAGCTTTTCTTTATGCAGGGCAGTGCATCCACTTTCCTGTATAGTTCAAGCAGTGCGCTGTGGTCTATGTTCATGTTGGGGCATATCTTTGGCTGTATGCATGACGGGCGCGAGCACTTGGCGCATAGCTCACCGTTCTTGCCCTTCATCATGTACATGTTGGCCGACGGGCCTCCAAGGTCGCTAAGGTAGCCCTTGAAATCATCCATCTTGGCAATCTCCTTGATTTCGCGCAGAATGCTCTCCTCGCTGCGGTTCACAATGAATTTGCCTTGGTGGGCCGATATGGTGCAGAAGGCGCATCCGCCAAAGCATCCGCGGTGTATGTTCACCGAGTGCTTAATCATGTCATATGCCGGTATGCGCTTGCCGTTATACTTTGGGTGGGGCAGGCGGGTGTAGGGCAGGTCAAAGCTATGGTCGAGCTGCTCGGTTGTCATTGTGGGGAACGGCGGGTTTATTACCACAATACCCTCGTCATACTCCTGCATCAATCTCTTTGCGCTAACCTTGTTCGACTCCTTCTCTATAGCAAGGAAATTTGCGGCCTGCTTTGATTTGTCCTTGAGGCACACAGCGTGCGGTGCAAGCTGTCTGTCATGTGTCTCGTCAAAGGCAACGTCGCTCTTGCGGGCAAGGTATCCGGTCTGTCGTATATCCTTTGTTATTTCGCGTGCCACATCGGCAGTGATGTGCTCGTCACCGCTCTCCTGTAATCTTGCCTGCATGGCCTTGCACAGTGCGGTCATTGGCTGTTCGCCCATGCCATACACAAGTACGTCGGCTTTGCTGTCAACAAGGATACTCTTCATAAGGCGGTCCTGCCAATAGTCGTAGTGCGTGAAGCGGCGCATGGATGCCTCAATGCCGCCAATCACCACAGGGCAGTCGGGGTATAGCTTCTTGAGGATGTTTGAATATACGGTTGTCGCATACTCCGGGCGCATGCTGTGTTTGCCGTTTGGCGAGTAGGCATCCTCGCTACGGAATCGCTTGGCGGCGGTGTATTTGTTCACCATGGAGTCCATACATCCGGCCGATATTCCAAAGAACAGGCGTGGACGTCCCATCTTCTTGAAGTCGCGCAGGTCGTCCTGCCAGTTGGGCTGTGGAACAATGGCCACGCGCAGCCCCTCGGCCTCCAGCAGACGGCAAATGACCGCCGCACCGAATGACGGGTGGTCGACATAAGCATCGCCGCTGAACATTACAACGTCCAGCTCATCCCATCCGCGCAGTTCGGCCTCCTTGCGTGTGGTGGGCAGCCAATCGGTTATTTTTCTGTTACTCATCTGTTCCTTCAGCTTCCTCTGCTGTCGCTGTTGCAATCCACTCGCCGTAGCACTTAATGAGGTTTCTGAGTCCAAGAGCCTTCATATCCTCGTGGTAAAGTATGGGGCATATGTCGAGCAGCTCCTTCGATGCCATTGTCTGCGATGCAATGAGCGAACGCACAGTTAGGCGCAGTTTGTTGAGTGACTCCTCATCAATGACACCTGTGCTGTTGGCAATTCTGTCAAGCAGTGAATATTTCCTTATTATCTGCAGTTGTTCTTCGGTTACCTCAATGGTTCTTGTACCCGATGCGTTTGCGTTGATTTTCATATTATGTGTGTTTTAGTCTGTTCAATCTGTTCTGGCGATTCTTTTTTTGCGGGATTGTCATCCCGACGACAGGAATAATCTATTTAATGGTGTTTCAGATACTTCGCTTCGCTCAGTATGAAATATCAGTCATTCAAGGTCACCTTTATTGTGCGTGCGCCGTCGTCGCCCTCGGTGATGTCTACCCTTATGTGCTCCTGGGGCAGCAGCTCCTCAATAAGCTCGGGCCACTCTATGAAGCAGTAGGCCTTGCTGTAGAAGTACTCCTCGTAGCCCATGTTGTATACCTCGGTGAGGGATTTTATGCGGTAGAAGTCGAAGTGGAATATAGTGTTTGTTTCCCTGTCTTCGTACTCGTTCACAATTGCAAATGTCGGTGAGTTGATGGTGTCCTCAACACCCAGCTCCTCGCACAGGCTCTTAATGAATGTGGTCTTGCCGGTACCCATCTTGCCATAGAAGGCAAAGATGTTGCCTCTCTGCAAAAAGCCTGTGAACCACTTTGCAGCTGCGGGGTACTCCTCAAGGCTGTGTATTGTAAATATCTGTTCGCTCATTATTGTCGGTTGTTTTTGGGTTTCATTGTAATGAATGGTATAAGCATCTCCTCCATTGATATGCCGCCGTGCTGGAATGTGTCCTTGTAGTACGACACGTAGTAGTTGTAGTTGTTGGGGTAGGCAAAGAACTTGTTGCCTGTGGCAAAGATGTAGCTGGTGCTTAAGTTCGGCTGTGGCAGGAATGCCTTGGCAGGGTTCTTTATCTCGAATACATCCTTGCCGCTGTAGTTGAGTGCCTTGCCAAGCTTGTAGCGCAGGTTGGTGTTTGTGTTCTTGTCGCCGATAACCTTGGTCGGGGTATCCACCTGTATGCTGCCGTGGTCGGTTGTTATTACAACGGTGTAGTTGCTCTCGGCAAGGTAGTCGAACAGCTTCCTTATTGCAGAGTGGCGTATCCATGACTGTGTTATGGAGCGGTATGCCGCCTCGTTGGCAGCCAGCTCGCGCACCATCATCGACTCGGTGCGGGCATGCGAGAGCATGTCTATGAAGTTCACCACAAGCACGTTTATGTCGTTCTTTGCCAGGCTGTGTATGTTGTCTATGTATTTCTCGGCTGCGGCCGATGTGAGTACCTTGCCATAGGAGTAGCTGTCCTTGCGGCGGTAGCGTGCGATTTGTGTACCTATGAGTGCCTCCTCGTTCAGGTTCTTGCCCTCTTCCTCCTCCTCGTCGACCCACAGCTGCGGGAACATCTCCTTTATTTGGCTTGGCATGAGGCCCGAGAAGATGGCATTGCGGGCATACTGTGTCGCCGTTGGCAGTATGCTTGTGTACAGCTCCTCCTCAATGGCAAAGCTGCCGCCAATCTCCTTTGCCAGCATGCGCCACTGGTCGTAACGGAAATTGTCTATTATAATCATGAACACCTTCTCGCCCTTGTCCACAAGCGGGAATATGCGCTCACGGAACAGGTCGTGGCTCATGAGCGGGCGCTCTTCTCGGCCTGCCGCCATCCACTCCATGTAGTTGTTCTTTACATAGCGCGCATATATGCTGTTGGCTTCCTCCTTCTGCGATTTCAGCATGTCGTGCATCTGTGTGTCGGCCTCCTCAAGCTGCAGTTCCCAATAGACAATCTTGCGGTATATCTCCATCCACTCCTCGGTGGTGCGTGCATCGCCAATCTGCATCGACAGCTTGCCGAAGTTCTGCTGGTAGGCGGTGTTTGCCTTCTCGGCCACAATCTCCTTGCGGTGGATATTCTTCTTCAGTGTCAGCAGAATCTGGTTGGGGTTCACCGGCTTTATCAGGTAGTCGGCAATCTTTGAGCCTATGGCCTGCTCCATGATGTCCTCCTCCTCGCTTTTTGTGACCATGACAACAGGAGTCTGCGGGTGCATCTCCTTTATTCTGTTCAGGGTCTCAAGGCCGGTGAGTCCGGGCATGTTCTCATCGAGCAGCACAAGGTCAAAGGCCTCCTTTGTGCAGGCTTCAATGGCATCGGGGCCGTTTGTCACCGTTGTGACCTCGTACCCTTTGCCCTGTAAAAATATTATGTGAGCCTTGAGCAGTTCAATCTCATCGTCGGCCCATAGTAAACGGTATGCCATATATGTCTGTTTTTCGCATTCTGTCATTTCGAACAAATGTGAGAAATCTCAAAAAGTGTGGCCTAAGATTTCTCGTCGCTTTGCTCTGTCGAAATGACAAAACCGTTCGGTTGACTGTTGTTTTTTTATTCTTCATTCTCTACATCGTCGCCATAGTCGGGCTCGTCGAGCGAATATCCGTCAATTTCAACCTCGGGTATGGCAAGGAAGTTCTTCTCGTAGAACTCGGTGTAGTCGTCAAACGTATAATACTGTAATAACAAATCGAGGTTGCTCTTTGATATTACAAAAGTGTTTATTCCTTCGAGCAGCTTGGCTGTCTCGGCATTGCCGAACAGACGCTTGCGGTACAGGAATGCCTCGTCAAAGTTCAGGAACTCCTTCACCTCAAGCAGTGTAATCTCGGCCAGCTCCTCAAATGTCATTTCAAAGCTCCTGACCATGTAGCGCGAGAAGTTGTAGCGTGCCATCTCAAACAGCAGGCGCTTCTGGTCGAGCGAGCCGTTGGGGAAGGCGAGCACAAAGTAGTATGGCTCGTTGCGCGTTGTGCTGAACTGCGGTATGCTGTCCTCGCTGTTGCGTATCGTACCATCGGCCTTGCGGTCCCAAATTGATGTCGATATGCCGCTGTGCAGCAGCCTGCCCTCCTTTATACCTGTGCTTATGCCGGCAGCCAAGCGGCTAATGCTGTCGGCGGAGTAGGTGCTTGTCAGCTGTTCGAGTGCCTCAAGTGCCTCCTGCTGGCGGTCGCTGTACAGTTTTGCCATTGCATCGATGAACATGAAACGTGCACGGTGGCTGCCCTGCGGGTATTTCGCGGCACTGTAGATGTTGCCAGCAATGACGGAGTCATACTCCTCTTTGGTGTAGTGGGCGTATGCCTTTACGTATATCGAATCCTCCTTGTGCTTGCGTGTCGCTGCACTCTCAAAGAAGTCGGGGTCCTGTATGCGCTTGGTCATTGTGCTGTCGGGGTAGCCGGCAATGAGCAGGTTCTTGTAGTAGGCCGCCTTTTCGTTCTCCTCCCAGCGCGAGCAGGCGAGGAACAACTGGTAATATGTGTCGGCGAGCCTCTCGAACTCGGGGTAGTCGTTTACTACGCGTTCAAGATATGAGAGTGTGAGCCGCTTGTCGCTTACATCGTCCTTGAAACGCACGCCTGCTTCAAAAAGTGCATCGCTCAAGGCCTTGTGTGCAGCGCTCTTCTGCTCGTCGGTTGTCGGAATCTGTTGTATATAGTATTCGCGTGTGGTGGGGTCGGTCGAAAGGCTATCATTGGCAACCTCTGTGTCAATCCCGGTTTCAATGCCTGTGCTGTCCATTGCCGCAAAGGTGCTGTCCATTGCAAGGCTGTCGGTTGCAATGCTGTCCATAGTGCTCTCATTGCTCATCAATGACGATATGGTGTTGCTGAATCTCCAGTAATCCTTCAGTTCCCTGTCGCCCCACTTCTCCTTGAAGGTTCGTATGCCCTGCGAAACAAGCTGCTGGTTGTAGAAATACCACAACTGCCTGTCGCTCTGGTTGTCAATGTTCATTGCAGCATTGTTGCCGGCCTGGTCGAGCTCGCCACCGCTGTTGTTCTCGCGCTCAAGCTTCTTCTCTTCCTCCTTTTTCAGTTCCTCCAGGCGCTTGGCCTCCTCAATAAGTTCGTCGAGTATGGGATAGAGCTCCTCGGGGGTGAGTGTTGCCCAATAGAGCAGCTCGCTCTGCTTCTCGACTATGTCGGTATATTGTATCACTCCTGCAAGCGCTTCACTGCGGAACTTCATCTCGTCGTAGTGCTTGTTCCCCTCGCCAAGCATTGACAGCGCCTTGCTGTAGTTGTCGTGGGCTTTGGAGAACTTCTCCTTTTTCCAGTACAGCTTTGCAAGCGACAGGTGCAGCATTCCGGTACCATATCCGCTTGTCGCGCCCGATGCGACACCTGTCTCGTATGCCTTTATGGCCTCTGTGGTGTCCTGCAAGCTAAGATGGATGTTTCCAATGGCATAGTATATCTCGGCCTGGTAGTCGGTGTTCTTGTCCGACTTTGCCATGCGTTTCAGTTTGCGCAGTGTCTTCTTGTTGTTTTCGCTCGTTGCCGTCTCGGTCTGGCGAATACGTGCGTTGAACTCGAACTCATAGGGAGGGCTCTGGGCTATTGTCTTTCCGAAGCTCTTGTAGGCCTCTTCCTTGTTGCCGGCCTCGGCATACAATTGTCCCAGGAGATAGTGCTCGCGTGCCTTGTCGAGCGGTGTCTGCCCCTTGCGCTTCAATCCCGCCTTTATGTGAGGGATGGCCTCCTCGCCGCGCTGCTGTTTCAGCAACAGGTTGGCCTTTGCAACGGCATACTCCTTCTGCAGTGTCTCGGGCACGGTGTCGCGCTGCACTCGCTGTAGCAAGTCCTCGGCCTCGTAGAGCCACTCCAGCTCGGCATAGCAGTTTGCCAGGCCTATGCGTGCCTGTGCCACGATGGCGGGGTTGTTCTCGTAGAGCCTCGATATGTAGATGTATGTGCTGGCCGCCTCGGTGAATTCACCCTTCTGGAATTGTGAGTTTGCCATCAGGAACCATGCTTTCCACAGGAACGGGTTGAACTCCTTCTGCGAGTAGAAAAGCTTCTCCTTCGCCGACAGTTTCTTGCCGCTCGGCTTCTTTGGACGTCGCTTTATCGAGTGGTTCTTTATAGCTTTCTGCGACTTTTCTATTGCTCTGTCATATTCGCCGGCACCGGTCTTCTGTGTGTTCTTGTCGCTTACAATGAGCAGCGGCAACTGTTCAAGGTAGTTGTCCTTGTGGGCGCTCTTCTGCGCCTTCAGGGCCTTGTCGTATGCCATGCTGCCGTTGTAGTATGTGTTGTAGCGGGCAGTGAAGGCATGGTACATGCGCGTAGAAGCGGTGTTCTTCCTCCTGCTTGCGCAGCCGCAAAGGCTCGCAATTACAAGAATGGCTGTTATGTAGTATGTCAGTCTGCGCACTTTACTCTGTGTTATTGTAGCATCATAAGAATCTCTTCCCTAATCTGGTGCGGCAACTCAATGCCGCGTGTCTCAATGCAGTGTGCCCAGTTCTCCACCTCCTCCTCGCGCATGGTGTAGAGCACTTGGCGGAACTCTTCAATGTCGGCGTCGGTGTACTCCTCGGTCTTCATTCCCTTGAAACGGTCCAGCTCTTCGTCGTCGAAGTACAGGTTGCTGTTGTCATAACCCTTTTCGCAGTTGCTGTGCTTGCCGCAGCATACTCCGTTCTCGCCATCGTGGTGGTCGTGGCTGTCTGCTACCGGCGAACTGTTTCCGTAAATCATGCGTAGTGCATACATTCCAACGGCCAGCACCACGAAAATTATTGCCATTATGATTGTTCCGGACATCTCTTTATGCTTGTTTTAAAACTATGTTTTAGTTCAAATTACACTATTGTTACAAAGTTATTGAAATAAATTGAGCTTTTGCTATTATAATATGATATTTTTATAATAAATAACAGAAGGCTGTGCTTTGCAGCTTGTCGGTCTCTCTTTTTATTGCCTGACAAAATGTAAAACGAGGTTTTTGCCGCTAATTTTGAAAAAATATTGTTTCGGGATAAAAAAAAGTGCCTTTTATGTTTGTAGTACGAATATTAATTGTATCTTCGCCCGTCTCAACTTTACAAAGTATATAAAAATGCTTTGTGGCAAAATGACAGAAATTCGTATAATATTATAAATTTAAGAAAATGGACAAATTCAGTTATGGCCTTGGAATGGGTATAGGTCAGAATCTGCTTTCAATGGGTGTAAAGGATATCGATATCGATGATTTTGTAAAGGCTCTCAAGGATGTGTTGACCGGTGCAAAGACCGAGATTTCACACTCTGAGGCACAGCAGGTTGTGAACGAGCATTTCCGCCGTCTGGCCGAGGAGGCATATGCGCAGAACAAGGCAAGCGGTGAGGCTTTCCTTGCCGAGAATGCAAAGAGAGAGGGTGTCACTGTGTTGCCAAGCGGCTTGCAGTATGAGGTTCTTGCTGCCGGTGAAGGCAAGAAGCCATCGGCAACCGACCGCGTTCAGTGCCACTACGAGGGTACACTCATTGACGGTACAGTGTTCGACAGCTCAATCAAGCGTGGCGAGCCCGCAGTGTTCGGTGTCAACCAGGTTATCAGGGGTTGGGTCGAGGCACTACAGTTGATGCAGGAGGGCGCAAAGTGGCGTCTTTACATCCCTTACGATATGGCATACGGCGAGCACGGTGCGGGTGAGATGATTCCTCCTTACAGCGCTCTTGTCTTTGATGTTGAACTTATCAAGGTGCTATAAATATCAGTGATGAAAACCGGGAAAACTGCTCTTTTGACAATTGTTGCAGCACTGGCACTCTATCTGCTTGTTGGTCTCTGCTTCGTACCGCGCGACAAACAGCAAGTTGCTGTTGAAGATGCAGGTGCTGTCGGCGGTGTGGCCGACACAAAGGCATATCTTGCCAATGAACAGGATTCCATGGCATTTGCCGTGAGCATGATGATTGCAGGCGATATGCCGTTGGCAATGAAGGAGATGGGCATTACATCGGCAACCCTTGAGCATTTTGTCAAGGGCTTGTGTGATGCCTTCCCTGCCGATGAATCGCCCGAGGCTCTCGCTTATGCACAGGGTGTTGTGGTGGGCGCATCGGCCATGGAGATGCTCGAAGAGGCGAACAACGCCATCTATCAGAGCGATACCACCCGCCGTGTCGATGCCCGCATATTCCTCAATGGACTGAAGGCCATCGCCTATGGCGACAAGTCTGTGATGACAATGGAGCAGGCCTGCGACTACTACTACGGCCATGTGTTCCGCCGGCCAAGCGAGGAGTTCATTGCAAAGAACAGTACGCGAAGTGGGGTGGAGACGCTCCCCGGTGGTGTACAGGTTAAGATAGAACGTGCCGGAACAGGTGAAGTGCCCGTGCCCGCCAACAAGGTTGGTTACATTTACAAGGCATCGTTCATCAACGGAAATCTTGCCGAGAGCTCAAGAGGCGAGGTTGTTGAGGAGGTTGTAGCTACCATGCTTCCCGGTCTTTACGATGCATTCACCGTGCTTCCTGTAGGTACAAAGTGCAAGCTCTATCTCCCCTGGCAAAAGGCATATGGTGCAATGGGCAGCAGCAAGGTTCCGCCATACAGCGCACTTGTCTATGATATTGAAATCGTTAAAATTGTAAAATGAGAATAACTACTTATAACTGACCATTAAAATGAAAAACATGGAATGTAAGGTCGATGCGCTCGACCTCAAAATATTGAGCATCATTTCAAAGGATGCGCGAATCCCCTTCCGCAATGTTGCCGAGCTGTGCGGTGTCTCACGCGCAGCAATCCACTTGCGTGTGCAGCACCTTATCGACATGGGCATAATTTCCGGTTCAAGCTATGAGATTGATGTACGCCGTCTGGGCTACAACACCTGTACATATATCGGTATACGTCTTGAGCGCGGTTCAATGTACAAGGACGTGGTTGAGCGCTTGCGCGAGATTCCCGAGGTGGTGGAGTGCTGCTACACAACAGGCCCCTACTCAATTCTTGCAAAGATGTATTCGCACGACAACGAGCACCTCATGCAGCTGCTCAATGGCCGTGTGCAGGAGATTCCCGGTGTCGTTAGCACCGAGACAATGATTGTGCTTGCACACAGCATCAAGCGCAACATGCCAATGGAATAACATAACAAATTTTGTATAATCGACACCCGTGTTTTCATCAAGTGCGGGTGTTTTTTTATTTTAATAACAATATAGCAGTTGACTCATTGTTCAAATGCCATGCCTTTTTTCAATAATATCATGTCAATAGATAAATTTGATGTAAGCGGTGAGTTCCGCGCCCTTCATGGCCGCTATCCGCTTTGTAGCAACCGCCCCGTGATAGGTATAACAGCAAACTTTGCCGATGGCAAGGCCACGCTTGCCGAGGCCTATTATCGCTCGGTGCTCGTCGCAGGCGGTGTGCCTCTGCTCATCCCGCCATACCCCGAGCGCGAAGCGCTTGTAGAGACACTGTCGCACATAGATGCGCTGCTGCTCACCGGCGGTGCCGACATCGACCCGCGTTATATGGGCGAGGAACCCGACTACACATTGCTCCATGGAATAAACCCTCCGCGTGACGGGCAGGAGCTGCTGCTTGCGCAGCTTGCCGATGCACGCTCATTGCCAATCCTTGGAATATGCCGCGGCATACAGACCCTCGCCGCTGCATTCGGCGGCTCGGTGCATCAGGATATATATGCAGCATTGGGTACGCAACTGCTCAATCATGACCAAGAACCGGTGGAGCGTGGTGTTGCAACGCACGATGTCACTTTTGCGGCGGGCAGCAGGCTTGCCGCCATCTTCGGGCAAGAACAGCTTGCGGTTAACACTTTCCATCACCAGGCTGTCAGCCGTGTTCCGGCAGGCTTTGAGGTTGTTGCCACCTCTCCCGACGGTGTAATCGAGGGCATGGAGGCTGTCGACGGACGCAGCATAATTGGTGTGCAGTGGCATCCCGAGTCGTTCATCATGAACGGCGACGATTGCATGATGCCTCTTTTTCGCTGGCTCGTGGATGAGGCTGCGCTCTATCGTAGTGTTACCCGCCTGCATGAACGTATACTTACCATAGATTCTCATTGCGACACGCCAATGCTGTCCCATACCGCCTACCGCCTTGACCGGCGCGATGACGTGGCGCTTGTCGACCTTCACAAGATGTCCGAGGGCATGCTCGATGCAACGACAATGGTGGCATATATCCCGCAGGGAGCACGTGATGATGCTTCGCTTATGCAGGCAACAGAGAAGGCCGATGCGCTGCTTGACTGGGTAGCTGCAGGTGTCAAGGATAATGCAGCATATGTGGCTTTGTGCAGTGCGCCGGGTGAGCTCCATGAACTGAAAAGAGAGGGCAAACGTGCCATTATGCTTGGCGTTGAAAACGGATATGCCATCGGGCGTGATATATCTAACATAGAGCGTCTGCGTCGCAGGGGAGTGGTGTACATGACGCTGTGCCACAATGGCGACAACGATATCTGCGACTCCGCTCGCGGCAATGCCGAGCATGGCGGCCTCAGCGCCTTCGGTCGCGAGGTGGTACGCGAAATGAACCGCGTTGGAATGATTGTCGACCTCTCCCATGCCGCCGAAAGCACATTTTGGCAAGTGTTGGAGTGCAGCGAGAAACCAGTTGTCTGCTCCCACTCGTCGTGCCGTGCACTGTGCGACCACCCGCGTAACCTTACCGATGAACAGATGCGTGCGCTTGCCGCAAAGGGTGGTGTGGTACAGGTAACAATGTACAGCGGCTTCCTGAGCAAGGAGGGCGAGGCAACACTCGACGATTTCCTTGCCCATCTGCAGCACGCGATAGAGGTTGCCGGCATTGACCACGTGGGCATTGGAACCGACTTCGATGGCGATGGCAAGGTAATCGGTTGCTCCTCTGCATCGCAACTGCGCAACGTAACCCGCGAACTCCTTCGCCGCGGCTATGCCGCTGCCGACATCGAGAAAATCTGGGGTGGCAACTGGCTCCGTGTGATGCAAGAGGTGCAGCAAATGAACGAGGGGCTATTCATTTCGAAACGGCAAGCTTAGGGTAAAATTAGACTGGTAAAATGACGGATTTTGCCGATGCAACATTTAAATTTGACAATCGCAATTGTCGAATTGAATTCCTATGAAATCTGCATAAAAAAAGGATGATTTTACCGAGAACTCATAGCAAGAAATACGTATCACCAATATAAACAAAAAAGTGAGACGTGTCTCACATATTTAGACATCACCCCATTTGTAAGAGGTAAATTTCTTTATCTATAGCAGTATTTTACATCTTAAGAAAATCTTGATATTAAGATGGCGGCCAAAGTTTATTTTAGCCGCCATCATTAATCTCAGAAAAAATCCTAACTTAATAGCATTATTCTATTATTTCCCAGAAACCACCTTTGTCAGGTCCTACACGACGGAGATACCTATTTCGCATTGCTTTAATATTGTTACTGATTGCAGTAACACTAATACCGATAGATTCAGCCAATTCTGATTTAGAGATATATGGATTCTCAGCGATTAGACGTAATATGGCAATTCTGTTTTCTGTAAACCTTTCCCCATTTTCTATAGATTTTTCTATCAACTTTTCTATCAACCTATCTACGTTTTCTATCAACTTTTCTGTTACCCCATCTCTATTTTCTATCAACTTTTCTGTTACCCTTGGGACAGAAACCTTTAAAATGAAATCATCGGTATGGAATGAAAGAGGTGCAGCACCATTCACTTCCAATTCACGATACATACGGTCAACACCCTCGCCATACTCCTTGACATAGTGATAAGTCTTTAAGAATGCTGCAATCTTTGGATTACGCGAAAAATGGGTGCTGCGAATGTTAGATGGTCTTACCATTCCAGGTAACTTTCCAGGACTTTCAAATACGATACGGTCATCGAACATTTTAATTTGAATCTCTGTCCCCTTTATATTATAGGCTCTATGGCAACATGCATTCACAACCATCTCTTGGATAACAAATTTGGGGTAGTCTCTGCGTGTTATAAACTTACCTGATTGCTCCAAATAAGTATGTTCGGCAACTTGTGTTTCCAGATACTCAACTGTCTTCTCCACTTGCTCCAGGATTGTGCCTTCAAAGACAACATCCTTAATGACATTCATTTCAGCACCGACTTTCTCTTCAACTCCATTAAAGCGTATGAAGCGTGTACGAGCGCGAGGTAGATAGCTCTGAGGTTTCTTTCCAAACAACAACATACAAGCGACACTAACAACTTCTTCTCCATTCTTGTCGGTTGTTACGAAATGGTTGTTCTCTTTCAGATACTCCATTGAAGATTTACTGTATCCAAGCAGATTCACATACTTAGCCACAGCATCCATATTCAGGTCGTTAGCTGTTGCCCCATATACAGCTGTATCTTCAAAAGAGCGTTCACCTTTGTCATACATCAATTGCACACGTTCATCAAATGTCAGTTTACGACTCTTGTCGCCAACTCGCATGAAAGCTTCATCTACCTGATTGGTATGAAGGCTAGAACTGGCAGGAATATGCATCAATAAAATGCGATTTTCATTACCATCCTTATCCGTACAAGGCTCATAACTACATGTAACAGAAATTGAAGGGTTGCAAAAGTCAAACGGAACGCGTAATAAATCGTTCAGCTTTTGGGTATCTTGGTCTACGCCTTCAATTGTTCGCGTCTTGTCAGATACGCCAATAGCGATAACACCACCATCTGCATTGGCGAATGCTACAATTGGGATTGCCAATGCTTTGGGATCTATTTGAATGCTCTTGCAATCAAATGTCTGGTCTTCTTTACGGCTTTGTATTTCTTGTATGGTCATATTGCAATATTTGTTATTCATTATTTTATTGTTGGCATTTCCTGGATAATTTCTCCTTTCAACATTTTCCCATTCTTACATTTATTCCTCTTCACTCCATCGCTTCCCCATGTGCCCCATTGTTTGAAAAAGAATGCAGCATTTTGCACTTCCACTTGTTCTTTTATATTGATTACCCATTCCTCTTTCATAGGTCTTGCTTTGGGACCACTTTCACCACCAACAATTACCCAATCGATACCGCTCAAATCCAATCCCTCTAAATCTTCTAACAAAGGCTCACAAGAAAGGAACTTTACCGAAGCATTCAGATTCCTGAGCTCCTCTATTCGATATTTCGTATCTTTACATTCTACAGTTACTCCCAACCATACATTTTCAGGAATCATCTTATCTCTGAAGTATTCAGACATACGTTCTGCTCGTTTAGTCAGTATTTGATATCGGTGGTGTGGGGTTTTAGCAATGACTGCCATAATTTTATCAACGAAATCAAAAGGAACGTTCTCATGAAAGATGTCACTCATAGAACATACAAAAATATTATGAGTCCCTCTCCACTTTAAAGGTTCTTGCAATTCCTTTTCATGTAAAGTTAAATTGAAGCCATTTTTATATTTATCTATATGCATAGATTTTAAACGATGTGACATCATTTCTGCGTAACAATGAGTACATCCCGCAGATTTCTTGGTACACCCTGTTATAGGATTCCATGTTTTATCAGTCCATTCTATTTTAGTTGTTCTCATATTGTTGTATATGAAATGATATTTCTTTTCTTGTACACTTGCTCATAGTTTATCATTGGCGACCTACTTGAATAATTAACAAGTCCCTCCTTTTTCATTTTCTTAATTTCTACGGTAGCATGAGTTGGGATATGACCTTGTTCTAAAGTGTAGTCATAAACGTCTTTATTGTTTGTCAGAATCTTTGATATAACCTTTGCACGTAAGTCTTGTTGAAATTTTTCAATTTTAGTTAAAGGCTTGTATCCAAATAAATCTGGATGTCTTTTGTTTTGATCATCATCAATGTCAAAGTTGGCTTCGCCATTGATACTGTTTTCTCTCCAGGCCGTATCTAGAAATTTATCAACAGCACGCGGATGACTCGCACCGAAGACGATACCGTAAATATTTGTATTCTTCTTTATAGAGAATGGATAAAGTTTAGTTTTATTTCCTTCGGGAATACGTTTTCTTAATTGTTCAAGAATATTTCGATGAATCCATGTGGATGGTTCTTTCTCTGCTCGTTTAGTATCAAAAGAAATAACACGTGAAAACTCAGGAGTATCTCCAAATCTCTTTACATAGGAAGAAGATACGAAATATAGAAAATCCGTACTATGAGAATTAATCAATGGTATAAAATACTCATCTGCTATAAACTTTACTCCATTCTGATCCAAAAAGACTAAAGAAGGATAAGCATTTATATATTTAACTAATTTTGGAAATAATTCAGTAAAATCTTTTTGCAATACTTTATAGTTGAGAATTTTATTGTCTTTTGCTCTTTTTAAATCTGCATTCGAATCTACAAAATCATCGCAAGCAATTCTAAGTTGCTCACATTTCGTTTTATCAAATTCGTTAAAAATTAGATATACCTTTGTCCCCTTTTGATATATATTGCCAATCTGATTTTTTATTTGCCTTAGAATTCGAATTGGACTTCCTGCTTCATTGTTTATATCATATCCAGTTCCCGCAAAGAAGTCAAATATCCAAATGCATTCTGCTTTGGACATAATAAACGTAGGCAACCATTCTGTAGTATAGAGCTCAAAAATCTCCAACTTCTTTAAAGTTCCTTCATCAAATGGCTTATTATGTAAATTTCTTCCCATATGTGCAAATTTTCACTTTCTTTGTATCTGTACAAAATATGGTTGACTAATCTTTTATACTCTCCAACGTTGTAACGAATGGCATATATCTTATATTTCCTCTTCGTTGAGTTTTTAATATATTGTATTCTCCTATATTTGCAATTACATCTGGATTATACTCCAATAACAAGAATCTTTCGGCATCTTTTTCTTGCCTAAGCAAATAGTCTGTTGGAACATCTTCTCTATTTACCAAAGTTGGACGAGAACTGAGTACAAATGCCCTAGGATTATTCCAATAATGGAACAGTAAATATTTTACGTTCGCATAGGCAGACAATTGTTCTTCTCCTAATGAATCCTCTTTAATGCCTAGTGCTATTTTACCCGCAGATTCTGTCTTATTACGAGCAGAACTACCTATGGCATACATTAACACCAAATCTAATTTATCATTGATTAAATCCTCTCGTTTCGTATTGGGCAAATCTACAGGAACGCTACCATACACAAAAATATCTTCTGCAACCAATCTTGGTTCGAACTCTATATCTGGATATAAAGTCACTTCTCTTGTCGATTCTATATCTTGTATATCTATATTACCAGTCAGTAATATGTCTTTTAGAAAGCTATGGACTTCTATATTGACTTTAAATAGTGACAGAGTTTCTCCTTTCACTTTTTCAAAATAGACCTTTGCTTTAGTTTTATCTACAGATTGTTTTAAGCGTGTAAAACGTCCAAACTCATCCAGACTCTGCTCTGTTAAATGCAAATCAAACATTAGCTTGAATAAATCTCCATCCAATCCGAATGTTCTAATCACCATATTTACCTGCTTGTCTTTCTCTGTAGTCATGTAATCGGTTATATAATCACGGAAAGTCTTACCACTTTCAAGCGTAATACTTCCGCTCTGAACATCGTGCATAAGTATTTCAGCAAAGCGTTGTTCTTCCTGTGATAGAGATGTAAATGAAGTAGACAATTCATTTAACAAATCAACCAATTCTTGTTCTGAAATATTAGGTTGGATAAGTGCTTTAACATACCGCTGAAAGTTACGATTCATATAATCGTTATCAATCTTTGATGTATCAATTTCAGTAATATGCGCTTCTATCTCATACGGAAGGTCTGTTGTTCCACCACCTGATCCACCACCTGTAAACAACTCTTTATATCGTTGCACAAGTGTGTTGTATTGATGCTCTGTGTGATTAAGTTCAACACTACCACCTTCAGGTATGTCATACGAAGTTATATTCCAATTAAATCCTTGTACTTTTGCAGCTTCATAGAACTTATTATAAGAGCGGAATAAAACAGCAAATCTGCCTTTTAACTCTATCTCATCAGGAAGTCTTGAAAAATTATCAATCCCAGCCGAGCTGAATAGAATAGCAATTTCAGCAAAACTTGTATTCATTCCACCCACATTAATATGAAGCTTGCTTGCAAACAATCCTAACGGTTTGTCTCCAGAGTATGTTTTAACAGCATATTCAATGTTTCTCTCCATTGTATGTGGACGCTGATAATATCTAATGGTTCCAAATGGTTTTTCAGGACCAAACAGTCGGTTTGTTCTCGAAAATGCTTGAATCAAATCTGCATATTCAAGCATACGGTCAATATAAAGTGTATTAACCCATTTAGAATCAAACCCCGTAAGCATTTGAGAAACAACTATAAGGAGATCAAGTCTTTTTTCTTTATGCTCAGGCTTGCCTATGCTTATATACGGTTCTTTATGCGCCAATCGGGCAGAAAGATCTTTCTTGAAAAGATGATGTTTGGCTAAATCAAACTTTAAATTGTATCGAGTGTTGTAATCGCCAATTATCTCTTCAAGACCTGACTCTTTTGCCATTACTCCGTCTGGATTATCATTGGGCAATGACGGGTCAAAAAGAGCCGTCACCTTAAGCCACGGTGCTATTTCCTTGAATTTACGATAATATCTAATCGCTTGCGGAATGCTTGACGTTGTGAAAATTGCATGAAATTTGCCTCCATTACTCAAAATCTGCCATCCATCAATGATGTCTTGCACCACAGAATTGCAATGCGCATCAGTCAGATACTGAGTATTTGGCAAGTAATCTTCAACGCCTTTTGTATAGGAGCCGTCAGTATTATCACGGCCAGCCATACTCATAGTTTGAAAACGGTTGAAAATTTCACGCTTAGAGTCATCAGCCATTACCTCTCCCACAGTTTCAGCTCTCGCTTGATCAAGTCCTACCTCTCTACGCACAGCCCGGTCAGGGAAAGTCAATATTTTATATGGATCGAAGCCTAGTACATTTTTATCCCTTATACCATCTGCAATGCTATAGCGATGAAGTTCATCCCCGAAAATATCAACAGTGGTACAACCTTTTCGTTGATTCTCTACTTGGATTGGAGTACCAGTAAAACCAAAAAACAATGCCGTACTGAATGCTGATTTTATCGCGGCAAATGAATCTCCAAAGGTTGAACGATGGCATTCGTCTACAATAAAGACTATACGTTTACGGTTTATTTTCTTTAGCTGCTCTGCGAATCTAGGATCCTCGGCTATAATTGAAAGCTTCTGAACAGAAGAAACAATAAGAGTATCTGCTGTTTTTGTTGAAAGAAGTTTTTTCACAAAAGCATCAGTATCTTCGGTTTCCTGTATATCATTATCAGTAACAGAGAAGCCCCTATATTCTCGCGCTGATTGAGTACCAAGCTCTATGCGGTCAATAACAAATACAACCTTGTCCGCATCGCCACTATCTGCTATCAATAGAGCCGATTTGAAACTTGACATTGTTTTACCAGAACCTGTAGTATGCCATACGTGTCCGCCTAACTGATGGTCGGTACTGCTCCAATCTCTGTGTTTATGAACCTTATCACTGATTCTATGTACTGCATAATATTGATAACTGCGAAGCACTTTTAGAACTCCATCTGAGCGGTCAGCAATTGTATAATAACCGATTAATTGATGAGCCATCGGAATTGAAAGCAAGTGCGTTGCTATATCCTTCCAATCATTCAGAGGATTATTGTTAAAATCTGCCCAATGGAAATAGAAGTCTTTATTAAATACGCCATCAATACCAGGATTCGCAAAATAAACGGTTTCTTCGGGATTCATAGCCACGAAGATTTGTATTAAAGAGAATAACCCCGTAAATATACCCTCCCGTGAATATTTCTCAATCTGGTTATATGCTTGACTTACAGGTACGCCAGTTTTCTTAAGTTCTATATGTATCATGGGCATACCATTGATAAGAAGCATTAAATCTCCTCTACGTTGTTGCAACAAAGGTGATGGCGATGCAAATCTTGGCTGTTGGGCAATCTGATAACGACTTTGTCCAGCTGCCACTTCGTGGGGATCAAATAATTTCAGACTAATTTCCTTTCCCAAATGTAAATCATCATCAGGGTTATCACGACGAATACTTGCTGTTTTGCCATTGATAAAGCCATTAAGACGTTGCGGGGTGCGTAACTCCCTAATTTGCTCAAGCAATTGAGCCATTTCGCCCTCAGTAAGTGGAGCGCCATTGAGACGATCGACCATATTATTATTGGCGAAAATAATATCAGCCCAATTTTTCAATAGGTCTTTCTCTGTAGGTTGCTTCAACACCTTTTTCTCCCAACCTTTTTGAGTTAAGGTTGCGATTAACGCTTCTTCAAATTTTGCTTCGTCATTAAATGCCATATCAATGTTATATTTTTAAGCGAACATCTTTTGCATACAAGCCTGCTTGATATTTCGCAGTTTATTTATCTGTAATTGAGCACTACGAATATTTTCGTCTTGCTCGCTGAAAAAATCACATATTTTCTTTTGCTCGTTTTTATCAGGCATAACCAGGTCTAACTCCTGAATGTCGGTGTTATGCAAATGAACAACAGATATACCTTGGGCCTTTTTCACCAATAACTTATGATTTCTGCCATAAGTTATATCCAATGCTAAGAATGTAGGGTCAATATCTTCATTTGGATAGATTATATTTAAATCACCGCCTAAAATTATTCCTTTTACATATATAGCTGATGCGCGAGCAATATCTTCTGCAGTTTCTCCTGATGCGGGAACGACAACTTCATTTCCGGTACTAAAAATACTACCATCTTTTTTGTCTGCATATGATGCTACATATTCAATGGAGGTATTATAATTAGTGTATAAACTGCCATATAATAATATTGGGGTACCTGTCTTTTTAATATCAGCCTTTGAATATCCTCTTCCTTTTGAGAAAGTTGCATTTTCTGAAAGTGATACCTTTTTCCATGGTTCAGTGAAACCACGGAAGCGGATTACTGGCACATTTAGCTCAGGGTTTGACAAGTATAGCTGGCTGTTTATTTGTAATACACTACTAATCAACGCGTTATACCCCCCCCTATTTAGTTTGTCTGGTTCATCACTTGGGAACATACCATCAAGTAACGCTAATTTTATCTGACGCAACTTTTCCAATTCCTGTTCTTTAGCCTCAATTAATTCATCAAGGCTACGAAATAATTCACCTATTTTCTTTTGCTCTAATTTATCTGTTGTTGTATAAATTGAGACTTCATCCAGGTCTTTACTATGAATATGCCTAACTGTGGCACCCGTTACTTTTTCAATAATCTGTTTTCGATTCTTAACGACATTAAGACTGCAATATGGTGCCAAATATTGTTCGTTTAGTTCTAATATGTTAATACCTCCTCCCAAAATTACACCTTTTTGAGTTAAAGCAGAGCATCTGCCAAGACCATCAGGTGTAACATCTGAATCAGGGAATAATAAGTCATTACCTGAAGAGGTTGCTATAGGAGGTAAATCAGTACGAGATTTTATTTGTTGAATTATTTCCTTATAAGCAAATAATTCGGCATAATGAATACATGGATTCTTGCCATGACTACAAATATCAGTTTTAGATAAAGCTTGTCCTCTTTTCCAAGTACCAAGTTTTTCCAATTTACATTCTTCCCATTCGTCTTGATGTCCTTGAAATCGTATTTGAGGTTTATTCTTTGCCATCATTATTAACATTTAAAGTTTTACGAAATTCTGCAAGACCTAAAATATCGTTATCGTCACCTTGCAATTCTGCGATTAATGCACTTAATCTGCTTTCCGACTTAGATATTCGGTTAGCAATATCTTGATAAGTTATCGCATATTTATTAGAAATATGCTGTACTTTTTCAGCAAGTTCAGTAATGACTTCTTTAGGAAGTAATTCAAAAGAACTCATAATAGGACGAATCCATTTATGTTTTAGCAGCTCAATAGCAGTGTCATCATCAATTGATTCTATAGTTTGAATGGTTTTGGCGTTTAATTCTTCTGCCAATGATTTCACTTCTTTTTTCAGTTCTTTCTCTTCTTCTACTAAATCAAATGCTTCTACAACCAACTGTTCATAAGAATCAGCAGGTAGCTCAACTTGTTTTTGAAGAGCGGTAATGTAAGCTGAAATTTGTGTTGCATTTATATCACCCCTGGCTGTACGAGGCACCGAATCCCAATCAATTTCAGGATGTGATTCTATAAAAGCAACCTTATCGGCTTTTCGTGATGGGAATTGTTTCAACATCAGAATTGCTGGTGTTTCTATTTCAGAAAGTATCTTTTTAACTTCCTTTTTCAGCTCACCTGTCACCCATTTAGTGTTATCCTCATTCAATATTGGCTTTTCAAGAGCATCAGGAGGTAGTAATTCAATGATGGCAGTTAATCGCTCAGATATATCAGTTAGTCGCAGTTCCTTATCATTCAATGTTTTCAACTCATCTGTCAAGAGCTCTTTTTGAACTAAAGAGAACGGTAAAACACGACCAATCCACCCATCTTGAACTTCTTCGTTGTTCTTGATGATCATGTTTGGGTCAATCTTCCTAACGGCATCAAAAGACTCAGTTTGAAGTATCTCAATGTCATTGGCTATCGCTTCCCATTCCTTACTAAAGAATTGGAAAGACTTATAAGGGTCAATTAAAGGCAAACCATTATGACGAGTAAATAGGTCGTCAGTCACAAAAGCCTTGGTCTGTTGCTCCTTTAACGTAAGAATTTTATCTACAACTTGTTCCTCGATCAATTCCGGGAAATCGCAGAAATGTTGATAAAACTTCTTAATCAAAGATTTTACATCATCATTATCGCATATGGTTTGTTCAATATTATCTACCAAAAGATGAGCATAGCCATTCTTGTCAAAATTGAATAATTGATTCTTCAAAGTAGGAAATGCATTCCAATATTTTGATAGCGACAAAATCTCATCATTAGGAACGCCACCAAACATTGTGGCAAATATATCCCATTTCTCTGCTTTGTTACTACTATCTACATAGCGAGAAATATTTAAGTTATAATCATTTTCTCGTATCGTTTTACGGCTAACTAATCTTGCGAAATCTGGTGTTTCACTTCGTTCTGTAACGGCATCAACTATCTTTTTAATATCGCATGCTCGTAAACGATTATTCTTGCCGTCTTTTTCAAAACAGCGAGAAGCATCAACAAATAGTACATTCTCATCAACCTTTGAATCGCGTTTCAAAACCATGACGATAGTGGAGATTCCCGTTCCAAAGAATACTTTCTCTGGCAACCCAATAATTGCATCTATATGATTATGCTCGACAAGTTCTTTGCGTATTGTAAATTCTGAACCGCCACGATATAGTACACCATGAGGCAAAACAATAGTCATAATGCCTTGTGGCTTTACATGGTAAAGGTCATGAAGAAGAAATGCGAAGTCTGCACAACCTTTAGGGGCAAGGCCGAAATCCGAATAGCGCGGATCACTATCTTGTCCTGTTGGATCCCATTCTTGAGAATAAGGGGGATTTGAAACTACTGCATCAATGTATAAAGGTTCGTATGTGCCTGCTGGGTCTGATTCATCGAAATATGGCCAATCCTCTTTTAGCGTATCACCATTTCTTGCTTCAATATTGGAAGGATTGATGCCACGCATGATAAGATTCATTCGAGTCAAGTTGTATGTATTTAACTTTAACTCTTGTGCATAGTATTTTATTTGGCTATTATCATCTATATGGCGAGAAACGGACTTTCCTATATTTATAAGTAAAGAACCAGAACCACTTGTTGGGTCATATATCTTAATTTCCTCCTTATCCCTAAGGTGGTGAGCAATAATGTCTGACATTAATACAGAAACCTCATAGGGGGTATAAAACTCACCAGCTTTTTTTCCTGCATTTGCTGCAAAATTGCTAATGAGATATTCGTAAACAAAGCCTAAAACATCATAGTCTTGGCGTCCATCAGTGGGAATGTCTTTTATTAATGTTATAATATCTCGAATAGCACTACTTCGTTCGTTATCAGTGGCACCTAATTTGCTAAGACCTGTTTGCAATGTGTCAAAAATCTTCTCAAAAAGTTTTTTGTGATTAGGACTTATCTTTCTATCAAATGCAGAAAGTGCATCACGAACCATTGAGACGGAAAATTGACGTCCCAATTCCAACCATGTTGAGAACAGATTGTTGTAATTGATAAAATAACCGAGATTTTGCTGAACATAATCAACAACCTCTATATTGTCCTCTGTTATAGTTTTCAGTTCATCACCTTCAATACCTTCCTGCTTAAGGAATATAATTTCCTTATCAGAAAGGAACTTATAGAAGATGAACCCAAGAATGTAATCCTTGTATTCATTTGCTTCAATCTTAGAACGCATTTTATTTGCTGTTCTCCAAATCTTAGCAGCTAATTGTTGTTTATTCATATAGATATATAACTATAGTTACCTTTTTGCTTTTAATAGTGCGAGAAGTTTATGGTTGCGACATTAGATATTGTTTATACTCTCTAACGATCAACTCTTTTATATCAACCCCAAGCAAATCTGAGATTTTCAGCAAGCTATTAAGGTCGGGTTGCGATGAGTTTGTACACCATTTTGAAACGGTGGATGGGTTTACACCTAACTGTTCGGCCAACCATTTATTGGTGCGTTTTTTCTCAACTAAAACTACTTTTATGCGGTTTATATCTTCCATAACTTTGTTCGTTTGTAACAAAATTAGTGATTTTATTTCACTTTAAGTGCAATGTGGCGATAAATTTTCTGTTATATGCTATTTTTAGAACAGGCCATCTTTCCCAGCGTATGCAAAGTGATATATGACCGGTATATACCAAAAACCATAGGCAGCCCGCGGGCTGCCTATGGTCATTATATACGAATTTCGTTCTTTACTTTACGATGTTCATCTCCTCGATGAGGCGTTTGCACTCGCCGAACTTGTCGATTACGAAGAGTACGTAGCGGATGTCGACGTTGATGCAACGCTGCAGGTTGTCGTCGAAGTTGATGTCGCCGCTGAGTGACTCCCAGTTGCCGTCGAATGCAAGGCCAATGAGTTCGCCGCGTGCGTTCAATACACCGCTACCGCTGTTACCGCCGGTTATGTCGTTGGTCGTGAGGAACGCAACAGGCATCTCTCCGTTTGCCAATGCATACTGGCCGAAGTCCTTGGCCTCGTAGAGTTCCTTCAGGCGTGCAGGCACCACGAACTCGCTGCTTGTGGGGTCTTCCTTCTCCATCACGCCCTTCAGGGTTGTGTAGTAGTTGTAGGTTACACCGTCCTTGGGGTTGTAGGGCTTCACGTTACCGTATGTGAGGCGCATTGTGAAGTTTGCATCGGGGTATACAGGGCCGTTTGTCATCTCCATCAATCCCTTGAGGTATGTCTTGTGCAACGGGTTGATTACCTTTGCAATCTCGCTCTCCTTTGCAACCAATGCTCTGTATGTCCTGAATACGGCTGCGCGCAACTGCATGGCAGGGTCTTTCTCGAACTTCTTTGCTGTTGGCTTCTTCATGAAGCTGTCGAAGTTCTTCTTGTTTGCAAGGATTGACTTGTTGTATACATCGTCGATGTACTTCTCGAGGTTGCCCTTGTACTTTGCATACATCTCGTTGAGGTGTGCGTCGCGCTCCTCGGGCTGTGTGAGGCTGAAGTAGAGCGGGAGAACCTCCTTGGCAATGCGGCGGTCGATATTGTGGTCGTAGTCGCGGTTGTGGAGCCAGTTGTAGAAGGAGTTCATCTGGTCCTGTGTCAGTTTGGGGTCGCTGAACAGGTTCTCATCCTCGTAGAGGTTGCGCTGTATGAACTCAACGCAGCTGATGAGCTCTGTTGCAAGTGTGGTGAGGTATGTTGTGCGGTTTGCCTCCTCGACGCAAGCGTTGATTTTCTCAACAACGTCCACGTACTCGCTCTTTCCGTTCTGCTGTGCCCATGCCTTGAACGCAGCCTCCTCGGCAAGCTTTGTCTCAACAACCTTGTTGTCCACAATGGCCTTGTTCATACCAATTGAGTTCTTCCAATAGTTGCTTATGGTTGCCTGCTTGTTGGCGTAACGGATGGCGATGTCCTGGCTTTTTGCCATCTCCTCGCGGATGATGTTCAATGTAACGTCGCGCATTGCAATGCGTGGCTCGTTCTCGTGGAACATTCTCTGCTTCACTTCGTCGCCTGTGAGGTAGCGCGATGTGCTGCCGGGGAAGCCCATAATCATTGCATAGTCGTTCTGCTCGAAGCCTGCAAGCGAGATACTAAGGTGCTTTGGTGTGCTCAAGGGAACATTGTCCTTGCTATATGCCGCAGGGTTGCCGTCCTTGTCGCCATAGATGCGGAACACCGAGAAGTCGCCGGTGTGGCGTGGCCACATCCAGTTGTCGGTCTCGCCGCCGAACTTGCCAATAGAGTTTGGAGGTGTACCTACGAGGCGCACGTCGGTGTACTTCATGTAGTATACAAGGTAGAACTTGTTGCCCTCGAAGTATGGGAGCAACTGTGGGTACATGTGCTCCTTGCCCTCGATGTTGTCGGCCTCGAACAGCTCTTTTGCAATAACTGCAAGAGCGTTGCGCTGGAACGATGCCTCCTCTGTGAGGCGGCCGTCGGCAACGCGGGCATTGATTTCGTCGGTAACGTCCTTAATCTCCTTTACGAATGTGAATGCAATGCCTTCGCAAGGCAACTCCTCTTCGTAGCTGTTGCTCCAGAAACCGTTGTGCAGGTAGTCGTGCTCAACAGTACTCAACTGCTGTATGAACTTGAAACCGCAGTGGTGGTTGGTCAACACAAGGCCGTTAGGTGAAACAACTTCGCCTGTGCAGCCGCCACCGAAGATACCAATGGCATCTTTCAACGATGGAGCCTCGGGTGAATAGATTTCGTCAACAGATATCTGCAATCCCGCCTCGGTCATCTTGTCCTTGAGGTTCTGCTGGCGCATGAGCTGGAGCAACCACATACCCTCGTCGGCCATAGCCTGGGGAGCGATGAGCACTGCCAACAGCAGTGCCGATAAGATTTTTTTCATAGTGTTATTGGTTTTAGGTTTATTTATTCTTGTAAAGTGTGTTTGCAATTACAGTCTCGGCCTCGTTCATCATGCGCTCGACGTTTTCGCTGTCGCGGCCCTGGCACTCGATGGGGGCATGGAATGTCAATGTCACCGGTGACCAGTGGAGGCACTTGCAGCCCTTTGGCAGAATATTATATGCACCGTCGATGGTGATGGGGAGAACCGGTGTCTGTGTCATGTTGGCAATGACGAATGCGCCCTTCTTGAACTTGCCCATCTTGCCGTTGCGGCAGCGTGTACCCTCGGGGAATATACCCATTGAAGTGCCGCTCTTGAGAATGGCAATTGACTTGCGCAACAGGTCCTTCTGCGGTGTTTCGCGGTTTACGTATATGTGGCCGGTGTCATAGCATGCTTTTCCAAGCAAAGGAATCTTGCGTAGCGAGTCTTTCATAATCCACTTGAAACGTCGGCACACATAGCCGTACATCACAAAGATGTCGAACATGCCCTGATGGTTGGCAACGAAGATATAGTTCCGGTCTTTCTTTACATATTTATCGCGGTCGACAACCTTCACCGGGATAAGGAATATCCAGCAAGTGAGCTTGCACCAGATTACAGCCGGTGTGTGGTCGGCATTCTTTACCTTGAAGTAGTGTCCGAACAAGTCAATGGCTATTGCTGCTATTGCTACAACTATCAATGCAGCCCACCAGGCGAAAAGCACCTGATACAAAACGTAAAGCGGATGTAGGATTTTTCTTAACATAAGTGTAAGTGTTTGAATTATCGTTGTAAATATAGTGCTTTTTTATGGATTTTTTTCAATAGCAGGGCATTAATGGCGTAAAGGAGGCGTATAATCTATTCTTTCAGGTGTTTTGTTGTACGTTGAAGGGAGCATCAGCCAATGTTTTTTGCAAGGAACCTTGCCAATTCAACGGCCGTTGTTCCGCGGCGTCCGGCATAGTCCTCCAGCTGCTCCGCGTCAATTTTTCCAACGGCAAAGTATTGTGCAGCGGGGTGGGCAATCATAATTCCGCACACGCTTGCATGCGGCCTCATAGCTCCATTGGCGGTCAATTCAATTCCGGCCTCGTGCATGTGCAGCAACTTGTCAATGGTGAATATTATGCTCTGGTCGGGCAGTGAAGGGTAGCCCACGGCGGGGCGTATGCCTTGGTTTCTTTCGGCAAGCAAATCCTCAAGCGTCAGTTCTTCGCCGGGTGCATATCCCCACAGTGTGTTGTCTGTGCGCACCCGCTTGTGCAGCAGGGTGGCAGTGGCCTCGGCAAGGCGGTCGGCAAGTGTCTGCGCAAGCAAGTTCCTGTATTCGTCGCCGGCATACTCTTTGCCGAACTCGCTCTCCACGCTTGTGGCAAACAGCCCTATCCTGTCGCCGTGTGGCGATACAAAGTCGCTGAGGCAAAGGTTGTATCTGCCCTCACTGTTGTGCTGTTGGCGCAGCAGTGGCAATGTAGTGCCTTCTATTATGATGTTGTCGCCATCGCCCCTTGCATTGCACAGTGCAAAGATGGCAGTTGTCCTGTATCTGCCGTCAAGTGCATTGAGCATCTCCTTGGCCTCGGCTATAATCTCCACGGCCTGCGCGCTCTCCCTTGCAATGCCCCATGCGTGCAAAAAGTAGCTCCAGTCAATGAATGGAGCTACTTCCTTTATACTATATGTGAAGACATATCTTTTCATCGGTTGAACTTGAGTGCCTTGCCGCGTACATCCTCGTTAATCTTGCCGTTTCGGTAGACACATTCACCGTTTACCCAGGTCTGCTCTACAGCCCAGTTGAAAGTAGCGCCCTCAAAGGGGCTCCAGCCGCATTTGCTTATTATGTCGGCTGCGGTAATGGTGTGCGGCCTATCGGGACTTAACAGCACAAAGTCGGCATTGTAGCCTTTCTCAATGTAACCGCGCTTGTTTATGTTGAATATCTTTGCGGGAGCGTGGCACATCTTCTCCACGAGTGTCTCAATGCTCATCTCCTTTTTTTCGACCATGTCGAGCATAGCAAGCAGTGAGAACTGTATGCTTGGCATGCCCGATGCAGCCTTCAGCGCACCGCCCTTCTTGTCCTCTGGCAGGTGTGGTGCATGGTCGGTGCCTATGAGGTCTACCTTGCCTTCGTTCACGGCACGGCGCAGTGCCGCGCGGTCATCGGCGCTCTTGATGGCGGGGTTACACTTTATGCGTGTGCCAAGTGTTGCATAGTCCTCGTCGCAGAATGTGAGGTGCGCGGGTGTCACCTCGGCTGTTATTCTCTTTTCCTCAACATTTCCGTCAGTCAAAAGTTCAAGCTCTTTGGCTGTGCTTATGTGCATCACATGCAGGCGGGTGCCGAATCTTTTTGCAAGTTCCACGGCGCTTGCAGTGCTCCGGTAACAGGCCTCCTCGCTGCGTATCGCAGGGTGGAACTTCACATCGGGGTCATCGCCCTCGCGCTCCTTTATTGCAGCGCTGTTGGCGGCAATTATTGCGCTGTCCTCGCAGTGCACGGCAACGGGCATGTCGAGCCTGTTGGCCTCCTCAAAGATTTTCTCAAGTTCGTTCCTCTTCTCTACGAGCATGTTGCCTGTGCTTGAGCCCATGAAGAGCTTTATGCCGCATACGTTCTTCGGGTTGAGCTTTGCAAAATCGGCAACGTTGCTGTTTGTGGCACCAAAGAAGAACGAGTAGTTGATGACGCTGTCGTTTGCAGCAATCCTGAATTTCTCTTTCAGAGCCCCGATGGTTGTTGTCTGTGGCGAGGTGTTTGGCATCTCCATGAACGATGTCACGCCGCCGGCTGCCGCCGCACGGCTCTCGGTGGCAATGGTTGCCTTGTGTGTTAGGCCGGGTTCGCGGAAATGCACGTGGTCGTCAATCACTCCCGGGATAAGGAAAAGCCCCGTGGCCTCTATAATCTCATCACACTCGGCGCGTGGCAGCTCGTCACCGCGCAGAATCTCTACAATCTTGCCGTTGTTCACTACTATGGAGCCTTGGAACTGCTCGCCGTTGTTCACTATTGTTGGGTTGCTGATAAGTGTGCGCATGGTGTTTTATGGTATTGCTTTTGTCATTCTGAACGAATGTGAAGAATCTCTTTCCAAATAGGGGGGATACTTCGTTTTGCTCTGTATGACAAAACTGTTTGTAGTTTCTCTTTGCGAAGATATAAAAAAAGAGATTGCCGTCAAGCAATCTCTTTATTGATTTTTTCTGCAATCTCCTTGAACTCCTCGGGGGTGAGCTTCAGTTTGGGATTTGTGAAGAGCATGTCCTTCTCGCTCTGCATCGGCACAAGGTGTATGTGCGCATGGGGAACTTCGAGTCCCAGCACTGCCTGTCCCACCTTTATGCAGGGGAATGCACGCTTGATGCCCTCGGCTACCTTCTTGGCGAAAATCTGCATTGCGCCAATCTCCTCGTCGGTGAGGTCGAAGAAATAGTCTACCTCGCGCTTGGGAATGACGAGCGTGTGGCCTTTTGCAAGCGGGTTGATGTCGAGGAATGCATAGAACTGCTCGTTCTCGGCTACCTTGTAGCTTGGAATCTCGCCTGCGACAATCATTGAGAATATTGTTGCCATACTCCTTTTTAATTAGAATGAGATGCTTGTGATTTCGAGGAAGAGCTTGCCCTGTGGCACGGTAATCTCGGCAAGGTCACCGACCTTCTTGCCAAGGAGACCCTTTGCAATTGGGGTGTTGATTGAAATCTTTGCCTCGCGCAGGTTCGCCTCGCTCTCGGGGACGATGGTGTACTGCATTGTGGCACCGGTCTTGGTGTTCTTCAGGCCAACCTTTGTCAGCACCTGTACGGTGTCGCTGCTAAGCTTGGTTGTGTCGATAATCTTTGCATCGGCAATGATGAGCTTGAGCTCGTTGATTCTCATCTCCAACAAGCCCTGTGCCTCTTTTGCCGCATCGTATTCGGCATTCTCCGAGAGGTCGCCCTTGTCGCGTGCCTCGGCAATCTGACGAACGATTTCGGGGCGCTTTGCCTCAAGTTCCTTCAAATCGGCCAACAATTTCTTGTAGCCCTCTTCTGACATATAACTCATAGTATCTTCGTATTAAAAAACAGTAAAACAAAGGATTCCAACACAAGTGCTGGAACCCATTTCCCTTTATTTCTGTGGCAAAGGTAAGCCCTTTTAAATTATAAACCAAATTTAAACGGCTAAAAAAACTTTTTCGTGAATTTTTATAACCCTGTTTTGCCCAGTTCCCTATTTCTTCAGGAGCTTTTCAATCTCCTTTTCGGTGTTTTCAATCTGTGCGTCGCGCAGTATAACCTCACCCTCTCTGTTTATGAGGAAGAATGTGGGGATTGCCTGCACGTTGTAGAGTGCGAAGCTTGTGCCGTTTGCATCGCGCACGCAGGTCCATGGCAGGTTGCTTGCCGACTGCTGCCAGAAGTGCTCGCGACGGTCGGCCGATACCTGGTAAATCTCGAATCCCTTGCTGTTGTACTTGTCGTACAGCCCGCGCAGCTGTATGTTGCGGCTGCTGATGCCGGTGTTCTCGTAGACAGTGAAGTCGAGCAGAATCACCTTGCCTTTCATTGACGAGAGCGCAATGGTGTCGCCGTTTGTCTGTGGCAACCGAATCTCGAAAAGGTCGGCGATGTTGGCCTCTCTTTCCTCAACTTCCACCTCAACCTGACGTGCAGGTCGAGTGGCTTTAAGTCCCTCCTGTGCAATCTTTGTTATGCGCTGCGTGTGTCTTGTGCCGGGGTGCAGGTGCTGGAAGTTTGTGGCAACTGCCGCAAAGCATCTGCTGTCCTCCTTGTCGGTCATGGGGTTGAATATGGGCGCGCCGCCAAGTGACAGGGTGAGTGCATAGTATGCGCTCGCGCTCCCGGGTGCGGGCACAATGTACTGTTTAATTATATTCTCCTTGAACTCGTCCACCACGGCTCTAATCTCCCTTTCGGTCTTTACTATGGCCGGCGACGTTGTGCTTGCCATGCTCTTTACCTGCTCCTGGAGTGCATCCATCAGTTCTGTTATCTCCTTTATGCGCTGGTTCTCAGCGTTACCGTCAACGGTGTAGTCGGTGGCAAGGTTCTCAATGTTGCTGTTGATGGTGATTGTCTCTGTTGAGTCGGCAATGAATACAATTGTTCCGCCGTCCTGCACATTCAGTATGTAGAAGTCGAAGTGCTCGGGGCTTGGCACGCGGAACTCGTAATTTCCGCTCTTGTCGAGTGTCTTCTTCTCAATCTCCTTTGCGCCTCCCTCGGCAATGCGGTATACGCTAATCTCCTTGTCGGTGCCGTTGGCTATGTTGCCTTTGACGGTGAATGTTTCCTCTTTGCCATTGCCGTTGCATGCAACAAACAGCAGTGTTGCAATGAGCGTGAAAAGTGTTGCTATTCCTTTTATGTTCTTCATGGTTACTCTTCTTTTTTAAGTAAATTTTTGTGCAAAGATAGTTAAAATGTGGAAAATTGTATATCTTTGCGAGAATTACAATAAAAATTTCGTTTTAAAAAGAAAAAATATGAATGTTGTTACAAAAAATGTGGCCTTGCCCGATGGTCGTGTAATTACCATTGAGACAGGAAAGCTTGCAAAGCAGGCTGACGGCGCAGTTATGTTGCGCCTGGGCAATACGATGTTGTTGGCCACAGTGTGTGCAGCGAAGGATGCTGTACCAGGAACCGATTTTATGCCTTTACAGGTAGAGTACAAAGAGAAATATGCTGCGTTCGGCCGCTATCCCGGTGGTTTCACAAAGCGCGAGGGTAAGGCATCGGATTACGAGATTCTTACTTGCCGCTTGGTTGACCGCGCTCTGCGTCCTCTCTTCCCCGATAACTACCATGCCGAGGTTTACGTGAACATTGTATTGTTCTCGGCCGACGGTGTTGACATGCCCGATGCATTGGCAGGTCTTGCCGCTTCTGCAGCCTTGGCAGTGTCGGACATCCCATTCGGCGGCCCAATCTCTGAGGTGCGTGTAGCACGCATCGGAGGCGAGTTCGTGGTTAACCCCACATTCGCACAGCTCGAGGAGGCCGACATGGATATCATGGTTGCCGCTACATACGACAACATCATGATGGTTGAGGGTGAGATGAAGGAGGTTTCAGAGAGCGACCTGCTCGAAGCAATGAAGGTTGCTCACGAGGCTATCAAGGTTCACTGCAAGGCGCAGATGGAACTTATGGAAGAGGTTGGCTCAACCGTTAAGCGCGAGTACTGCCACGAGGTTAACGACGAGGAGCTCCGCACAATGGTACATGATGCTTGCTATGCCAAGGCATACGCAGTTGCTGCAAGCGGCAACAACGACAAGCACGGCCGTGCTGCTGCGTTCGACGCAATCAAGGAGGAGTTCAAGGCACAGTTCACCGAGGAAGAACTTGAGGAGAAGGGTGCACTCATCGACCGCTACTACCACGATGTAGAGAAAGAGGCTATGCGCCGTTGCATTCTCGACGAGGGTAAGCGTCTCGATGGCCGCAAGACAACCGACATCCGCCACATCTGGTGCGAGGCCGGCTATCTCCCCGGCCCTCACGGTTCGGCAATCTTCACACGTGGCGAGACACAGTCACTCACAACCGTTACTCTTGGTACAAAGCGCGACGAGAAGATTATCGACGACGTAATGAACCAGGGTACAGAGCGCTTCCTGCTCCACTATAACTTCCCTCCATTCTCAACAGGTGAGGCTCGTCCACAGCGTGGTGTAGGCCGTCGTGAGATTGGTCACGGTAACCTCGCTTGCCGTGCGTTGAAGAACATGATTCCTGCCGACTATCCCTACTGCGTTCGCGTAGTTTCAGATATCCTCGAGTCTAACGGCTCATCTTCAATGGCAACCGTTTGTGCCGGTACATTGGCGCTCATGGATGCCGGTGTAAAGATCAAGAAACCTGTATCAGGTATTGCAATGGGTCTCATCAAGAACGCAGGTGAGGAGAAGTATGCTGTCCTCAGCGACATCCTTGGCGACGAGGACCACTTGGGCGATATGGACTTCAAGGTAACAGGTACTGTTGACGGTATCACTGCAACACAGATGGATATCAAGGTCGACGGTCTCTCTTACGAAATCCTTGAGAAGGCTTTGAACCAGGCACGTGAGGGTCGTATGCACATCCTCGGCAAGATTACCGAGTGTATCGCCGAGCCACGTGAGGAGCTCAAACCACACGCTCCACGCATTGAGACAATGCGCATTCCTAAGGAGTTCATCGGTGCTGTAATCGGCCCCGGCGGCAAGATTATCCAGGGTATGCAGGAGGAGACAGGCGCTACAATCTCTATTGAGGAAATCGATGGCGAGGGCGTTATCGAAATTGCAGCTAACAACGGCAAGTCAATCAACGATGCAATTGCCAAGATTCGCGCAATCGTTGCCATCCCCGAGGCCGGTGAGGTTTACGAGGGTACAGTACGCAGCGTAATGCCTTACGGTGCATTCGTTGAGTTCATGCCGGGCAAGGATGGCCTGTTGCACATCTCCGAGATTGACTGGAAGCGTTTCGAGACAATGGAAGAGACCGGCATCAACGAGGGTGATAAACTCCAGGTTAAGCTTTTGGAGATTGACCCCAAGACAGGTAAGTTCAAGCTCTCTCGCAAGGTTCTCCTTGAGAAGCCCGAGGGTTACGAGGAGCGTGAGCGCCGTCCACGCCGCGAGCGCGAGCCACGTCGTCAGAACAACGACAAGCAGTAATCAGTTGTTGATTATATAGTAGAATAAGATGTCCATGCGGGCATCTTATTCTTTTTATATATAAGGTATTATTGCCCTAATTCTTTATTAACGGTATTTTTTACCGGACAGCAATGTTTGCATTTTTGAGATAAATGGTATGAAGGTGTTATTGTGAATTTTGTATATTTGCAAAAACAACCTTTACATTTATGACATATTATTGGATTATTCCGGGCAACCTGAAGATTTTTCGCATAACAGACTATTTTTCGTATAATGATGTTGTCGATTGGAAACAATCTCATTATAAGTTTTCTGTTGGTGATATTGTTTTCTTATATGTTTCTTCTCCAATTTCAAGCATCAGATATATGCTTGAAGTCATAAAAACGGACATTCCTTTTGAAGAGTCCATAAAGGATGGTGAGTATTGGACAAACGAACACCCAGTGGCTGAAGAAGTCAGGAGCTATAAATATGTTCGTCTAAAGCTCCTTAAAAAGTCCGATAGTCCGGCTTTGCATATTGACGCTCTTTCAAAGATTGGCATTAAAGCTCCACAAGGTGCTACACGACGTTTTACATTTGAGCAAATAGACTATATCCTAAAACAGTTTTGATTGTATGCCATTTATTTATAAACAACCGAACTCTTTGAGTGAAGTGCAAAAATTGTATTATGCCTTTTGGCAAGAGTTTAATAATCTTGCTTCTTCACATCAAGGGTACATTGAAGAATTTGCAGTACATCGTTATCCATCTATAAGGGGGTACGAAGATTTATGTTTTGGGCATTTCTTTCACATTGTGGTTAAGTTGAATGTCCGTCAGAATGAAATACAAGTTGGTGTATATTTTGATGACACAAATGCTTATTTAAGGTATGTTGAGAGATATAAATCAAAAATAGAAACCCAAATACCCTACCCAATAGAATGGAAACTTTGGGAGACGAAAGCAAGTGCATACATTAAAAGGAATGTGAACGATATTAAGGATAAATCAAACTGGCAAGAGGCTATTTTTTGGATGTTGGATAATGCTGTTTTGATGAAACGGACTTTCTTATCTTTTGAGTAAAAGTTCTGTCTTTTACCACACCATATATGCTCCATAATTTTGCTGAAAACAAAGCAAGATTATGGAGTTTCTTAATTTAAGCAGTGTAGAACTTTTACCTAATGCAAGGCAAGCGCAGGTTTTACGGTGGATAGTAGCAAGGTATTTAAGGAGCAGCAGGATATACCGCCTGTTGTCATAGATGAAGGACTGTCATATATTCCGTGTGGTGCAGACAATCAAATGCCTTATGAAATACTCAATCTGATTGAGAGCGACGAGACACTATCCACCTGTCAGATGTTCAATGCCGAAGTTTGCTATGGCAGTGGACTTGTATATAACACCGATAAATCCACAACAAAGACAAGGGAGCAGGTCGGTGATTTCTTTCTTGAAAACAACATTGCCGGCTACTATCTTGCCGGTCAGTACCGACGGGCGGTTCTTTGAGGTAGGCTTGTCCTAGGCCTTTCTCGAATACGGACTATGGCCGTTGGTTCTCTCGCAAGTATTATGCCTCCGTGATGAACATAAAAGAGTTCTTTGCTGACAATCTCGGTAAAGAGTATCAAGGCATCTTGTCGGATATTTTCGATGATAAGGGGTTAAGAGGCAGATAACAAATTATGCATTTATCTTGCTTATAGTTTTAATGATTTCTCTATTCTTTTCATTTCTTCTTTCAGATATTTCTCCAAACATTTGGCTATTTCCGGGTAATAGTCACCCAAAGTTTTGTAACGATTTCGATGCTTGGTGTAATAACGTAGGGTAGTAACTAGCTCTGGCATCCAGAGAAAG
>JAZOOF010000038.1:0-27085 GCA_045654885.1 Bacteroidaceae bacterium | reverse complement strand
TGCAGGTGCATTTACTGGTGTTCCTGAGCGTGGTATGATGGTGAGGTATGCGCGGAATGGGTTAAGTCCTTCGGTTCGCCACCAGCCACCTTCGGTAGATATTGCATAGTGAGTGCCATACATCTCCGCAAAGTCTACTTGCCTCATTTGTTCGTATATGCCTCTAAGTTCAAATATTGATCTTACCGATTGACAGGAAACAGTTCTTCCTACTGTAGATTCCACTAACGCATTCTCGATTACCAGGTTCATATCCATTGCTTCAGTATTCTTTGCACGGATGAAGTAAGGGTAATTCGCCTTTAGTGTACCGTATTTTATCTTGATGATTTCCATATCCATTTTGTCGATACTGCCGTCGTCGTCGGCGTGATAGGTGTGCATGTTGTTCATGTAGGCCACCTCATAGTCCTCCAGCAGTTCATCGGTCACCTCTATTTCAAATGGTACATACAGCGAGTTCCATTCGGTGTTGGGCAGCTCGCGGTAGTAGGTAAGTTTTTCCACGTCGTAATCATCATCTATAATGACCATGCTGTAATAGCCGTCGTAGATTTCCACCTCGGCGGCATCGGCATCAAAGTGTCCGCAGTCGATGCAGATACTGCCGTGGTAATTGTGATTGTCGGGGTCAATATCGCCGAATTCGGCCCAACAGTGTTCACACTCTGCAGGGTGTGTGCAGGTGGCCTCACCGCTGTGGGCTTCGGTCACGGTAGCACCACAGACTGAACAGATGTAGTTGTGGCCTTCTGGGCCTATGTTTTCATAACTGCCGGGGATGGCTTTTTTTGAATGAGTTACCATTCGTTCCTCTCCGCAGATGTTGCAGACACCGTCGCAATGGTTGTCATAAGTATGAAAGAATACATCGTCCGTGCATCCGTCAAAATATCCTTTTTCGTCATCGATTCGTACTAATCCGTCGGCTCCGTCGCTGACAAATACGCCATCGAAAGTCTGGGTACCATATGCAATACCATCAAGACCTCTACCGAGTACATAATCGCTCCATTCGTTAAAGTCTTCGGGGAAATTCCATTTTGCAATCATTTCATCCAATTCTGCCTGTGTCATATCGGTAAAGACAATCTTTCCCATATTAAATTGATGGTCAGAGTGTCCAGAGCCAGGACCTATGATTGGGGGATATAAGTTCATTTTACTAATCACCACAGAAAGGTTCAAATCGGTATTCGTGATGATGATATCTCCCAAAGCACCCACTACATCAGATACAAAGACATAACCACCCGCGCCGATCACGGAAGCAAGACCATCACCATTATTGGTTGCTGTAATCTGTGAATCTTTAAGGATTATATCTCCCATTGTGCTACCGACATAACCTATGCCAATTGCTGCTGCATGCGAGGAACTTTCATAATAACCACCTTCCGCAACGATGATGGAATTCTCAATAAGGATATTCCCCATCGAACCATTAGATGTACCTATGGCAGCACTGCTGATACTGGTATCATGCCCAAAGATTTCAGGATTTTGATCCCTCGATACTTCCTTTGAACTTCCAGTAGCATCCACACGAGCATTACGGATGGTAATATCACCTGCTGTAACACCGTTGTTGGCACCAATACCTGCGTTGCCATCGGTTGCCGTTACAGTCAGCTTGTTGTTCTCTTTGGTAAGATCACCTTCGATAATAACATTAGAGCTATTGCCAAGAGAAATGCCACCGTTCACGATATGCTCTGCATCGCCTTCGATACGCAACGTCAATGTCTTGCCGTCAGCCACGGTAATAGGAGCTGAGAGCTTTACACCACTTGTGCCGGCTTCAAATATTATGGTCGCATCGTCAGCGACATTTAATGTGAGGTTATACTCGTTGCCGTCACCAACGATTATACAATCTTCTGCAATACTTAATGTTTCGCTATCCTTGTATTGTAGCAAATCTATAATGTTTTCGGTCTGCGCCAACACTCCTATTGGCATCATAATTGCTATTAAAGCAAATAATAAAGTTTGTAGAGTTTTTTTCATAAAGTTAAGTTTAATATAGTTTTTGTTTTATAAATCTCACAAAAAACGCTACCGCCCGGCGCGTTAAAGCACCGCACGACAGCGTTCATGTTTTGTTATATTTTACTGTTGTTTTTAGGGGGGGTAACTTGTTGGGTTACAATTGTTTACGGATGTAACAGGGCCGGCGGCCGATGCGGCTGCCCTGGCTTTGCTGCTGTATGTTGATAATCGTTTGTCCATAAGAAGTTTACGCGTGCAAAAATAACTTTTCTTTGAAATTCTACAAAGTTGTACCCCCTAATTTTAACACTTGACAATCAATTATTTATTTTTAACTAAAAAATGGGTGGAAAATTAAGGGATTTAAAGGAAAGGTTATTAAGGGTATTAATGGTTATTAAAGAGACTGAAGTGTTATGAAAGATAATGCGGGAGGGGTATTAATGTTTTACCCTCCCGCATTAATTGCCCTTAGTTCTCTTTAGTGTTCTTAATATCCTTTCGCTTTTTTTCGCTGTTCAAGCCTTGTGTGGGTGAGCTTTTCGCGGAAGCCTCCTTGCGCGACAAAGCGCTCACTTGTAGCTTGTAAGTATTTATATAGCATATAATCGGCTTGGTAGATAAGCACTATTGCTATGTTTGCAATTGTACCAGCATCGCGTGTACGAATTATGTTCATCCAAAATTCGGTATCATTATGCTCTCGTCCTAATTGTTGTGCACAACGCATTTGCTCTGATTCCTTTTCCCAACGTGGCAGGCCACGTGTGCGCAGATAATCCTCGTAGTCTATAAGTAACTCTTGTAGACTGCTTTTTGCGACGTTGAATAGTTTTAATTCACTCTCGGCCGATGTGGCTCCGGCTGCATATCCTTCAACAATATTCTGTTTGCCGCTGCGTGCAGCCTGTATCATTTGGTCAACTGTGCGGTCACCTACAGTTAGGTAATGCTTCGCGAAATGATAGGTGATATCGTATATGGCTTCGGCCTTGCGATAACAAAGAAGTTCGCGATAGTTTCCTTTATTGGGAATAAGGCTGGGCATAATTGTTGAATCTAATGAAACAGTTTCACTCTTAATCCTTTGTCAACAGCCAACCGCCGGTTTGTGTGGCTTCGGTGTCGAGTGCATCGGCATTGGTGCTTGTTGCATTGACAACACCGCCGTTGATGTTTATTGCCTGTGCCGACAATGCGTTGTCATATGCTTTGGCAATGACTGTGCCGTCGTTGACGGTTATGATGTCGGCCTGGATGGCACAACTCTTCTTGTCGTCTTGAATCTCTATGTAATTCTTACCTGTTGTAAGCAGGGTGACGTTGCCGCTGTTTACAGTGACGCTGTTGTCGCAGTTGATGGCTTTGGAACCTTTGCCCTTGCAGTCGATGGCAACCACGCTGTTTGCTATCTCAACATTGCCATTGCTCTTTATGCCACCGGCCGATGTCTCGTCGCTTGATACTGTGCCGTTGACAAAGCCGGTGAGCTTGCCGCCGCTGATGGTAACGGTGCCGTCGCAGTTGATGATCTTTGAGCCGTTGCCACCAACGGTTGCCTCAATGATGCCGCCGCTCTGGTTGTAGTTGCGGGTGGTTTGTATTGCCGAGCTCTTTTCGCCGGTTGTGGTGAGTTTGAGATAGCCGCCTTTGATGTAGGCATCGGGGATAACAGCGGGGTCGGGAACGGCCTCTTCATACTCAACTTTTATTGCTTCGCCACCGGCTGTGATGTCGAGCTTGCCGGCCTCGATGGTTAGTGTTCCCTCGCTACACTCAATGCCGTTGCTTGTGGCATTGATGGTGATGGTGGGCGAGTAGGCTTCGGCGCGGCCGATGATGAACTTCTCCTTTGTGCGGAAGCCGTCCTTGGCTGCCGATAGGATGTTGATGTTGCCGCCACGTACCATAATATAGTCGTCGCTGCAGATTGCATGGCCGCCATGGCTTGTTACGTTAAGCGTTCCTGTGCCGTTGGTGTAGCCGTCGAAGATGAGCTGTCCTTCGCTGAAGAGTGTGCCTTTCTGGTCCTCCTCCTCGCCGTTGCTGCCAATAACAGGGGCATTGTATGTGGCACCATCGCATAGGGTGTTGGTTGTGCCGTTTACGATTGAGGCGTAGACGGTCTTGCCGCTCTGTATGTTGATGGCCGGGCCTGCGGGGTTGGTGAGGGTGATGCCGTTGAACAGCAGGCGGAACTTTTTCTCGCTGTAAATCTTGATCGAACCGTTGCTGCAACTACCCTTTACTTGGTAACCGATTTTACCAAGTGTGGAGTTTATGACAATGTGGCCGCCGTTTATGGTGGCTGTGATACCGCTTGGCAGAGAAGTGGTTTTTACCCCTGTTTCGCTGAATGTGATTGTGATGATGCGCGATGTGGAGTAGTTCTCGATGAAATCGCCATACTCGTCGGTAAGTTCGTCGGTGGGTACGGGTTGTGTTATCTCGTTGAAATTCTCCTTGTCGGCCGCATCAAATGCAACGGTGGGGCTGGTGTTTGGAATCAGTTCTGTGCCGCTGTTCGATGTGGGGGCAATGTTTGTTATCTTGCTTGTGGCAAACCGGCTTGCCATGCCGTCGCCCAACTCTATGTGTATGAGCTGTTGCGTCTCGTCGAAGGTTACGTCGCCTGCTGTTTTTGTATCGACAGCCTGGAATGTACCGTTGCTGTTGTTTACATACAAAACCTGTGCCTGCGTGAAAGATGCTGCAAGCACCCCAATGATTAATAGTGCCTTTTTCATCTTTTTATTATTTTTGTTGTACGTCCGTTTGCTTTCACAATGTATATGCCTTGTGGCAGGCCGGCAATGCTTATTGCCTCGCCTTGGGTGTCTATGCGCCTGGTGAGCAGCTGCGTGCCGGTGAGGCCGTATATGACAACCGTTGAACCTGCCTCGCTGTTGATTGTGATTTCGTCGGTAGAGAGATATTCCACCAGGTTGCCGCTCTGTGCGTTTATGTCGGCAATTGAAGAGTGGTCGCCAAAGTAGATGCGCCCGATGTTGCCCATTGATGTGCTGCTCTTGGTGCCGTCGGTCTGCTCAATGTTTACGGTGGTGCCATTGAAGGTGATTTGCCGTAGGCTTTCGAGCTTCACCACTTGGTTGTTGCTGTCGGTCATCTCCACAACCATGTGCTGCGCTGTTGCAACAGTGGCCATGGCAATGAACGATATCATAAATAGTAGTTTTTTCATAGTTGCTGTTTTCTTAAAGGTCTATTGAATACTCGAAACCTATTGCGTGTCCGTTGGCCTCGCCATTGACGTCCTCAAAGAGATAATACAGAGATATCGAGTTGTCCTTGTTTATCTTGTAGCTTGCGCCAAGGCGGTAGCGGAGCTTGTCATAACCCTTCCACTCGTCGAGGCGGGTGTATAACTCTACTGATGCGAATGGGTTTACCTTGCAGTTGGGTATGTCATACTTTACATTCAAACGCGAACGCAAGGTGAGGTTGTGCTTTGCATCCTTGAACTCGGGCTCGGTTGTTGACAGCCATTTATTGTCCTCGGTTGACAGCAGCGGGTCCATGCCAAGGTCGTATCTGTACTTTGTCTCGTCGGTGGTTGCTGAACCGGTGTGTGTGTACTGCAGGCGCTCGCGCAAGCCGAACTCAAAGCGGCCGACCTTGTACTCGCCGCTGATTGTTGCATAGACGCGGTTGCGTATTACCCAATAGTCGTTGTCGATGTTGTACTCGTTACCTGCAAAATTCCCCTCCTCGTCATATACGGGATCTTTAATGCTTGTCTCCTCGGGGTTGTGCTTGTAATGGAACTGGTATCCGACATTTGATTTCAGCCATTTGAGAATCTTGTACTCAAGCTTCACACCAATGGCGGTGCGCTCAATGTTGTTCACAAAGTCGTATGTGCGGAACTCTACGTCGCCTACAACCTTGAACTTCTTGTTGATTTTCTTTGATGCCTCAACGGTTGCCCAAATGCCGAACTCGTCCTCTGTTGCCTGTGCGTTGGCATTGCATAGAGGGGCGAGCATGAACATTGCCACTAGCAATGCAAGTATGCCTTTATTCTTTAAGTTTGTATTCATCTGTTGGAGTTTTAAGGGTTGTGTCTACTGAGTTGTTTGCTTGGTTGCTCTTGTAATACATCTTTACAATGGCTGCATCCTTGAGGAAGTCGATTGCGCCTACCTCGACTTTAATCACTTTAAGACCTGTGCGTTTTTCAAGGTCGGCAATGAGTTCCTCGCGCTTGTCGGGGGTGATGAGATTGATGTTGTCATATTTTATCACCTTGTACGAGTAGTGGCTGATGAGCAGCTTGCTCTCGCAAATGACAATTACAGCGATGAAAAGAATGTTTATTATTATTACCTCTCCAATACTCAACTCGCTGATGGTGAGGCCGTTGATGGCGCTCACGGCAATGATGGTGAACAGGTAGGTCATTTCGCGTATGGCAATCTGCTCGGTGCGGTAGCGTATGATGCTGAACATGGCAAAGAGACCGAGTGCGATGCCGGCCTTGAGCTTGACGTCGCCAAGCACGTAGATGAGCATGAAGGTGCTTATGGCAATGAGTATGTAGGTGAAGAAGAACTCGCCGCGCTTGCATTTGGGATAGTAGAGCCAGCGCACTATTATCATTATGGCAATGAGGTTGATTATGAAAGCAATCAACAGACTGGTGACGTGGTCGGTGTCGATGAACTCATCGCTCTGACGTTTTTGCTTCACCGATACAGCCATCTTTTCGGACTGGTTGAGCTCGTCGTCATAGTCGATGAAGACGTTGACGGCCTCGGCTTTCTCGATTTCGGAGGCAACGGCGCTTATGGCAGATGTGGTGTTTTCTTCCACCGGGTTGTCGCTCGCTGCATCCTGTGCCTGCACTAACATTGTCGAGCAGATTAGAAGTAGGGTAGTTAAAAGTCTCATGGTTATAGTTTTATCGTTTATTCTCCATTTTGTTTATCATTGTAAGTCGCTCCTTGAAATTGTTCCTCTTGAGCTTGCTGTTAGTGAGAGCGCTGCCAATGCAGTATTTGCTGAATCCCGACGGTTTTATACGTATCTCGCGCAGTATGTCGAGTGCCGGTGACGGTACATTGCCGTCACGCTTGAGCTCAATGACTGCAACGTGCAGCAGCTCGTGCCGGCCGTCGCTTTTAAGGTGGTGGAAACGCAGGTTGAAATCTATTGTGAGTCGCTCTGTCTTGCCAAAGTTTACCAATGTTATGCGGTTGAACCAGTTCTCAATGACAGGCGATATGCGGTCGATTGTGTACCATGCATGCTTTGCCATGAAGGGAACAATTCTCTCATGTTCCATGGGTACCGCATCGTGTCCGCTTATGGATATGCGCTTTTTCTTTGTGCGGCCATGGTTGTTCTTGTTCTTGATTTCGAAGAATGTATCGTCGCTCTCCATGTAAGTGCGCACACGTATCTTCTCCCTCACTTTACGCCCGGCATGGTGTATGCTGTACATGTGGTAGTCGGCAGTGTCGTAATATGTGGTGTGGTATCCGGCAATGCGCTTGCCGTTGATTTCCTGGATATAATACTTGCCGTTCACCGCAAGCAAGAACGCATTCAACTGTTCAAGAGTGGCCACGAATTTCGTGTCCGTCCTGTTCATCAGCTTTATGCCCGACATCTCCTCGAGTGTAATCGGGGGAAGCAAGAGTGCTTTTTCGGTGATTCTCTCCATTTTTTTGCTAGAGCATAGTACTCTCTTTTACAAAAATAGACAAATTTATTTAATATGCAACCTGTTCTTCTCTGTTTTTGTCTTGCCGTTAAGTTAATTTATCTTATTGCTAAGTGAAATAGCTGTTCGGTGGTGTCAAAAGGTGTTCATTTCTTTTGTATCTTGTGATGGAATCCGTATCTTTATATACTGATTTCTGATACGTGTTTTTTATGGAAAAGATAAATGTAAGAGAGATAATAGACTTCTATTATCCAAAGGATGATGAGTTGAAAAAGATTTACAATATTCATGCCGAGAAGGTTACAGCACTGGCGCTTGAGATGGCGCGCAGGCATCCCGAACTGGATATAGATATGCAGTTTGTGGAGGAGGCTGCAATGTTGCATGATTTGGGCATTTTCCTTACCGATGCACCACGTATATATTGTTTTGGCACAGAACCTTATCTATGTCATGGATATCTGGGTGGCAAGTTGTTGAGGGCTTCGGGTTTCGAACGTCACGCAAGGGTGTGCGAACGTCATACCGGCACCGGGCTCACCAAAGAGGCTATTGAGGCGAATGGATGGAATTTGCCGGTAATGGATTTTATCCCGGAAACCATTGAGGAGCAACTCATCTGTTTTGCCGACAAATTCTACTCGAAGACCAAGTTCCTTGAGACTGCCCGCACCCTTGAACAGGTGGTTGAGAGCATGGCAAAGATATCGCCCGAGGCGGTGGAGAAGGTGAAAAAATGGGCAGAAATGTTCATGTAATGTACTCTTTGCTCTGTACTCTTTGCTCTGTACTCTTTGCTCTTTGCTCTTTGCTCTGTACTCTTTGCTCTTTGCTCTTTGCTCTTTGCTCTGTACTCTGTACTCTGTACTCTGTACTCTGTACTCTTTTCTCTGTCCTCCTTACACTTGCGTGCGTTTTTATAATCAATACTGTTTTTTTATCTTAAAAATAGAAAATCCTCCTTTTTATTTCGTATTTTTGCCCTCTGTTTTGATTCGGTAGGGTAAATGAGACAAAAGGCAATACTGTTTATATTGGCATTCATTTTGCAGATGGCCGCTTTCGCGGGGGCTTCTGCATCCATTTTGCCGTTTGCCGTGCGTCCAGTCTCTTTCTCCCTGCAGGATTCGTTGGCGGTTGATTCTTCGTCCGTCGTTGCGGATAGTCTAAAGAGCGCTAAACCAAAGAAGGAGGCCATTGAAGCGCCTGTGTATTACGAAAGCACGGACTCCATGGTGTGGTCAATGAACGGCAATGCTTTCCTCTACGGTGGCGGTAAGGTTGTGTATGACAAGATTGAGCTCACTGCCGACGTAATATCAATGAACATGGACAGCAGTGTTGTCCATGCTTATGGGCGCATAGACTCTACCGGTGTGATGACCGGCCTGCCGGTGTTCGTCGATGGCGGTACGCCATATGAGTCGGACAGAATGAGCTATAACTTCAAGAGCCGCAGGGGATTCATCAGTAATGTGTATACACAGCAGGGCGATGGTTTCCTTATGGGCGGAAAGACGAAGAAGGACTCTACCGACGTGTTCTATTCGCAGGACGGCATGTACACCACATGCGATGCCGAGCATCCGCACTTCTACATCAAGTTGACACGTGCCAAGGTGCGCCCCAAGAAGGATGTTGTCTCGGGGCCGTTATATCTGGTGGTCGATGATGTGCCGTTGCCCCTGGCGCTGCCGTTCGGCTATTTCCCTTTTACAAGCAAATATTCGTCGGGTATTATAATGCCTACATATGGCGATGAGACGGAGCGTGGTTTCTACTTGCGCGACGGCGGTTACTATTTTGCCATCAGCGACAAGATGGACCTCAAACTGACGGGCGAAATCTACACCAAGGGTTCGTGGGGTGTGGGTGCGGCGTCTTCCTATGCCAAACGATACAAGTTCTCGGGCAGTGTCAACTTAAACTACCTTGTGACAAAGACCGGTGAAAAGGGCTTGCCCGACTATGCCGTGGGCAAGAACTTCAGGATAGCATGGAATCACAGACAGGATGCAAAGGCACACCCTAACAGCAACTTCTCGGCAAGCGTGAACTTCTCTACTGCCAACTATGAGCGTTCCAACCTCAACAGTCTCTACAACCCTGCGCTCAGTTCGCAGAGTGTGAGGACTTCGAGTGTAAGCTATTCGCGTACATTCCCGTCAATCGGTCTTACCCTGTCGACTTCGGCATCACTGTCGCAGAACGTGAAGGACTCTATAATTTCGCTGAATCTGCCAAGTCTTAATGTCTCGCTCTCGAAGAAGTACCCCTTCAAGCGCAAGAAACGCAAGGGTGATGAGCGTTGGTACGAGAAGATTTCATTGTCATACAGCGGACAGTTCAACAACAGCATATCCACAAAAGAGTATCTTATTCTCAAATCGAATATATTTACCGACTGGAGCAATGGAGTGAAGCATACAATTCCTGTGAGCGCTACTTTCCAGCTTTTCGACAATATAAACATCACACCAAGCTTCAACTACACCGAGCGCTGGTACTTCAAGAAGATAAACCAGTCGTGGAATGAGGCTGCAGGTGACGTGGTGCGCGATACTGTAGGCGGTTTCCACAGAGTCTATAACTACAATCTTGCGGTCTCGGCAAATACAACACTCTATGGTTTCTACAAGCCCGCGCCTTTCATAAAGAACAGTCGCATACACACAGTGCGTCACGTTTTCAAACCTTCGCTCTCGTTCAGTTTTGCGCCCGATTTCGGCAATGAGAGGTATGGGTATTACGACACCTACGTTTACACCGACGAGGATGGTGAGGTGCGTACGGTAGAGTATTCTCCTTATCAGGGTGCGATGTACGGCATTCCGTCAAAAGGCCGCACCGGTAGCATCTCTTTGAATGTGAGCAATAATCTCGAGATGAAGTGGCGCACCAAGACCGACTCTTTGAAGAAAATCAGTCTTATTGATGAAATCGGTGGTTCGCTCTCTTATAACCTTGCGGCAAAGACAAAGCCCTGGAGCAACCTCTCGACGCGTCTTAGGCTGAAGCTGACAAAGAGCTACACTTTCAATTTCAATGCAACGTGGGCTACCTATGCATATGAGTTCAACGACAAGGGACAGGTTGTTGTGGGTGACAGGACTGAGTGGTCTTATGGCCGTTTCGGTCGTTTCCAGGGAATGAGCCAGAATCTCTCCTATACGTTGAACAACAATACCTATAAAAAGGTTATTGAGTGGTTCAGAAGCAAATTCGGCGATGCCGAGGAGGAGGAAACCGATGGTTTGGCCGATGGCGAGGTGAAACCTCTCGATTTGCCGGCGAAAGGTGGTGCCGGCATGCGTGGGCAGAAGGAGAAGGCAAAGAAGGCTGATGTTGATGAGGATGGCTACATGCCGTTCAAGTTCCCGTGGAGCATTTCGCTCTCCTATGGTATAAACATGGCCGAGGACAGGAGCGCCGAGATAAACCTCAGGAACATGCGCTATCCATATAAGTTTACGCAGAATCTGAATATTTCGGGTAACATAGGTATTTCGGACAACTGGCGCATAAACTTTACATCGGGATATAATTTCGAATACAAGAAACTGACGACTACCACGATGAACATTTCGCGCGACTTGCACTGCTTTGAGATGTCGTGCGGTATTGTGCTTGCGCCTTATACATCGTTCAATTTCAGTTTCCGCGCCACATCGCAGATGCTTGCCGATGCCCTGAAGATTGACAAGCGAAGCAGCCGCAGTTCCAATGTACAGTGGTATAACGATTAATCCCGCTCGCACAGCATAGCTGTGGAACGGGATTTTCTTTTTATTGTATGTGTCCGTTTACCAGTTTATTTCGCTCAAGCCTTGCTCCTTAAGGTATCTGTTGGCTGTGCTGAAATGGTGATTCCCGAAGAATCCTTGGTATGCCGAGAGTGGCGAGGGGTGTGGCGAGGTGAGCACAAGGTGCTTGTTGCGGTCGATGAATGCACCCTTCTTCTGTGCATAACTTCCCCAAAGTATGAACACCAGGCCGTTGCGGCGCGATGCCAGTTCGCGTATGGCAGCATCGGTAAACTCTTCCCAACCGCGTTTCTGGTGCGAACCGGCCTGTGAGGCGCGCACTGTAAGTGTTGCGTTTAGCAGCAGCACTCCCTGGTCACTCCAGCGGGTGAGGTCGCCATCCTGTGGAATGGGGGTGCCAAGGTCGCTCTGTATCTCCTTGAATATGTTAAGCAATGACGGTGGAAACGGTATGCCCTTGTTTACCGAGAAACAGAGCCCGTTGGCCTGTCCTGCACCGTGGTAGGGGTCCTGGCCAAGAATTACAACCTTTACCTTGTTGAACGGACAGTGGTCGAAGGCATTGAATATGAGTTTTGCAGGCGGGTATATCGGGGTGCCGCCATTGTACTCCTCCTTTACAAACTGCGTGAGTCTCGTAAAGTAGTCCTTCTCAAATTCACTTGCCAGTACCTCTTTCCAGCTCTGTTCAATTTTTACGTCCATATATTATTATATAATAGGTATGTTCATCTCCTTGCATTGGCTTCGCATTTCATTGGGCCAGATGCTTGACTGTATTTCGCCAATGTGTGCCTTTTTCAGGAGCAGCATACACAGGCGTGACTGTCCTATACCTCCACCAATGCTCAGCGGCAGTTCGCCATTCAGCATGCGGCGGTGGAAGTATAGTTCCTTGCGCTCCTCCTTGCCCGATTTCTCCAGCTGGTGCAACAGGGCTTCGCGGTCTACACGTATGCCCATTGACGAGAGCTCCATTGCTTTGCCAAGTACATCGCTCCAAATCATGAGGTCGCCGTTGAGGCCATAATACCCATCCTCATTGGGGGTGCTGTAGTCATCATAGTCGGGTGCACGGTTGTCATGTGGTATGCCGTCGCCAAGTTCGTTGCCAATGCCAATGATGAATACCGCTCTATGCTCCTTTGTTATGGCCTCCTCGCGCTCTTTTGGTGTTAGGCCGGGGTATTTAAGGCGCAACTCCTCGCTGTGTATGAAGGTGATTTTCTCCGGTAGCGACGGCTTGAGCTGCGGGTAGCTCTCGCTGAGTGCAAACTCTGTGTGCAGGATTGCCGAGTAAATGTCGCAGACAATCTTGCGCAGGAATGCGGCAGTGCGTTCTTCGGCGCTGATGACACGCTCCCAGTCCCATTGGTCCACGTAAAGCGAGTGCAGATTGTCGAGCTCCTCGTGTGCGCGGATGGCGTTCATGTCGGTGTATATGCCGTAGCCTTGTGAAATGTTGTACTCGGCCAGTGTTACGCGTTTCCACTTTGCAAGTGAGTGCACGACTTCGGCAACGGCACCGCTCATGTCCTGAATGGGGAAGCTCACAGCATGCTCGTATCCGTTGAGGTCGTCATTAAGGCCTGTTCCCTGCAACACGAACAGGGGGGCGGTAACGCGGCGCAGACGCAACGAGGATGAGAGGTTGAGCTGGAAAGTCTCCTTTATCTGTTTGATGGCAAGCTCGGTTTGCTTGAGGTCGAGCAACGGTGTGTATTTTTGTGGTAATTGATACAGTTTCATTAGTGTGTTGACAAAATGTCGTTGATATTGTTGTGACGGTTAAAAAAATAAAGTTATTTGTCTTTGTGGTTGTCTCTTTGTAGGCAAAGATAGCGTTAATAAATGCAATATGCAAATAATATTGTTCATCTTCTCTTTTTTGTCAATATTGCAATGTTTCTTGCCAAATAATTAGTATCTTCGCGCTTGGAATTTGAGAATGGTCCCGTAGCTTAGCTGAATAGAGCGTCAGATTCCGGTTCTGAAGGTCGTGGGTTTGAATCCCACCGGGATCACTCATCGCTTCTTGTAGGGTCTCTTATTTTTCAAAGGAACTTTTTTCGGGGAACATCGTATTAAGGAACTTCTCCATACGTGCAAAATCCTCGGTTGTGCTGTTCTCGTCGTCATTGATGCAGAACATCAATGGGTTGTATTTCCTCATGACGGCGCAGTAGTCAGCGGTTGATATCGGGAACGTACGCGAGTCATTGGCATAGCGGCCTGTAATAATAGCCTTGAGGCGGTTGTATACTCCGTTTATTCTGTTGAAGCGTCCTACCTTGCGCATGATGCCCTTACAGGTGGCAATCATGTAATAGCCGACAATGGATTGTTGTATGTCGTTTTCACTGCGGAAGCGGCTGTATGCTGTAGCACTCCATCTCTCTTTGAATATCTCTCTGCACTCCATTACGTAGCTTTTACGGTAAGCGTCGAAATTGTGATGGGGCGGGTATTTTATCAAAGTACCGTACTTCTCCTGTATGAGTTCCTGCATCTTTAGCACGGTTCGCTTGTAAAGTGTGGAGCGCAGGGCTTTCTTTCTGTTCAAGGCTGTGCCATATAGCCTGACAATGGGTTGTCCGTCCTGTGTGAAGAAATCATCGGGCGTAACCGATGCTGCAAGCATGGTGTCGTCGTTGCCTAAAATGAAATGCTCACTAAGTCCGGGTATCCTGTGCAGTACGCTCTCTATTGCCTGGCTGTTGAATGTGGGCAAGGCATCTGCTGGAAATATCTGTGAGTGGTCTATTATGCACACCTTGCCGGCTGTTGTGTCCAACCATGCCGGAATCTGTTTGTCCGTGACTATGAATATGCGGTTGGCCCACGGCGCGAATTTTTCTACTGAACGGAGTGAATACTTCAGTTCGTCATTGTCGCGGAAACGAGCCTCTGCAGTTGCGCCCTTCTCCTTGCCGGCACCGCCGTACCTCTCCTTCTTCTCTCTCCACGCAGGGTCGTTGCCATCTACCCACAGGTAGACAAAGTCTATGGGGAAGCAGCTCTGTTCCTTGCTCTTTTCCATGGTGTTATACTTTTTTCTTCCAACAATATACAGGAATGGCATCGAAGAGACGCAAGACTCTTCGTTCTCCTTTCTCCTTTATCTTCCAGATGCATATACCGTGGAGGGTATAATGCCTTACGGTCAGGTTGCGGTATCTCTCTCTTAACGGCAGTCCATTGCTCTCAAAGTAATCGGCCATGGCCTTGTGTGCGGCATACTTCTGTGCCTGCTTCGCTGCGGTCTGTCGGCTTTTGACGGTTGACGTGGGGTTGAAAACATATCTGTATGCAACTCCGGGCACGGTTACCATGGGGCCGCTCTCGCATATTGCGCGCAGAACGAACATCACATCTTCATACTGTACATTCTCGGCAAAGCGCAATCCAAGTGCCTCAAGCATCGGGCGGCGGTAGAGCTTGTTTACCGGGAAAAAATCGGGCGGGCACTTGCAGAGTCGCAATTTGTCGGTTGTGTTCTCTGCGACCTCCTCTGTTGAATATGCCGCAACCACCTTCTCCATTCTTTTCTTCTCTTTTACTATTCCGCATACGGCAATGTCGGCATTGTGCCTGCATGCGGCATTGTACAGTTTTTCGAAGTAATCGGAAGGTATGTAGTCATCGCTGTCAATCATTCCCACGAATTCGCCACGGGCAATGTTCAGGGCTGTGTTGCGTGCCTTTCCCTGGCGGCCGTTCTGCTGGTGGAGTGCGATTATTCTGCTATCGCGTGCAGCCCAGTCCTGCAGTACTGCATATGACGAATCGGTGGAACCATCATCCACGCATATGATTTCAATATCCTTGAGTGTCTGCGTTGTCACGCTTTCCAGGCAACGCGGTAGCAGTGCCTCCGTGTTGTATACCGGGATAATGATGCTTACTTTAGGCTTCATACTTTCTTTTAAAATTAATGGCAGCTCTCTTGAAATGGAATTTCCGGGAGCTGCCATTGCTGTAAATTGTATCTTCAGGGATTATGGAATCCCGAATCCGGTAACCGTATGGTATCAATATGCTCTTGCGAACAGTACGCGGCGCGCCGATGGCTTGCCTGTCACCATGCAGGTGCCCGGTGTCTCGTCCCAACCGAGTGGGATGCAACGTATTGTAGCCTTGGTCTCGTTCTTGATGAGTTCCTCGGTCTCTGGTGTTCCGTCCCAGTGTGCATAGATGAAACCGCCCTTCTCAATTTCGGCTTTGAACTCCTCGTATGTGTCAACAGAGCGTGTGCATGCCTCGCGCATAGCGAGTGCCTTTCGGTGCAGGTTGGCCTGAATCTCGTCGAGCAGCTCCTTTACATATCCTGTGATGCCATCGATAGTGCGTGTCTCCTTCTCAAGTGTGTCGCGGCGCATAACCTCGATTGTGCCGTTCTCAATGTCGCGTGCACCAAGTACAAGACGTACGGGAACACCCTTGAGCTCGTATTCTGCGAACTTGAAGCCTGGGCGCTTGTTGTCGGCATCGTCGAACTTCACGGTGATGCCCATCTTCTTGAGTTCGGCAATCATCGGGTCTACGGTCTCCTTGATTTTTGCAAGCTGCTCCCCGTTCTTGTAGATAGGTACTATTACAACCTGTATTGGTGCAAGTGCCGGTGGCAGTACAAGACCGTTGTCGTCCGAGTGTGTCATGATGAGTGCGCCCATGAGACGTGTCGATACACCCCATGATGTTGCCCAAACGTATTCAAGGTTGTTGTTCTTGTCAACGAACTGTACGTTGAATGCCTTTGCGAAGTTCTGGCCAAGGAAGTGCGATGTTCCGCACTGCAATGCCTTTCCGTCCTGCATCATGCCCTCGATGGTGTATGTGTCGAGAGCACCTGCAAAGCGCTCATTGGCCGATTTTACACCCATTACAACGGGCAATGCCATATAATTGTTTGCAAAGTCATTGTATACGTGGAGCATTGTCTGCGCCTCCTTCTCGGCCTCCTCGCGTGTGGCGTGGGCTGTGTGTCCCTCCTGCCACAAGAACTCGGCAGTACGCAGGAAAAGGCGTGTGCGCATCTCCCAACGCATTACGTTTGCCCACTGGTTTACCATGATAGGAAGGTCGCGGTACGACTGAATCCAGTTCTTGTATGTACTCCAGATGATGGTCTCCGATGTCGGGCGGATAATCATCTCCTCCTCCAATCGTGCTGCCGGGTCAACCACAACGCCGCTGCCGTCCTCGGCATTCTTCAGGCGGTAGTGTGTCACAACGGCGCACTCCTTTGCGAAACCCTCCACGTGCTCGGCCTCGCGGCTGAGGTACGATTTTGGGATGAGCAAGGGGAAGTATGCGTTCACGTGTCCTGTCTCCTTGAACATGTCATCAAGGGTGCGCTGTATCTTTTCCCAAATGGCATATCCATAGGGCTTTATTACCATACATCCTCTCACCGCTGACTGCTCGGCAAGGTCTGCTTTTATAACCAGGTCGTTATACCACTGCGAATAACTTTCGCTACGCTTTGTAAGATCTTTTAATTCGGCCATATAATTTGTATTTGTTTGTGTCCTTAATATTATCTGCAAAAATACGAAATATATTGATATAATCACTTATTTGGCATTGTTGTTTTTATCTGTAATTCAATTTGTGCTTAAATTGGAGATTGCTCTGTTGCATAAAAGATATTTTTAGTTAACTTTGCAGAAATGTTGAATTTAAACCAAGTATTTATATGAAATTTGTGAAGACTGTTTGCGCAGTGCTTTGTTCTGCGCTCATTTTTTCAAGCTGCGGCACATGGAGTAATCTTGCAAAGGGTACTACAATTGGTGCTGCGAGTGGTGCTGCCGGCGGTGCGCTCATTGGTGCATTGATTGGCAAGTTTACAGGTAACACCGGTGTCGGTACAGCTGTTGGTGCGGCTGTTGGTACTGCAGTGGGTGCAGGTACGGGTGCACTTATCGGCAAGAGAATGGACAATGCTGCCGAGGCTGCGGCGTTGGTTGAGAATGCTACTGTTGAGACCATCACCGATGCAAACAACCTCACCGCTGTAAAGGTAACATTTGACTCGGGTGTGCTTTTCGCTACAAACAAGCACTCTTTGAACAAGAGCGCTCAGGATAACCTTACCGAGTTCGCAAAGGTTCTTGTCGAGTACAGCGATGCCGATGTTGTCGTGTATGGCCACACCGACTCTACAGGCAACGATGCCATCAACAATCCTTTGTCGGTGAAACGTGCCGAGGCTGTGGCAAACTTCCTTTTGTCAAAGGGTGTTGCGGAGTCTCAGATAAAGAGCGTTGAGGGATTCGGCTCAACACAGCCTGTTGCCGACAATGCAACAGTTGAAGGCCGTGCCCAGAACCGCCGTGTAGAGATTTACATGTATGCAAGTGCCGAGATGATTGAGGCCGCAAACAACGGTACATTGGAGTAATACGTTGTCGATTATATGAGAGAACCCGGGAACCACAACCCGGGTTCTCTCATATATTTACATTGCACCTGTGCAGAGCAATGTTTTTAGAAAAAAATGTATATTTTTGCGATGGTCTCTTGACCCTGAAACTATAAAAAGAGGACTGTTTTTATGAAAGCAATTCTGTACTATATCTCATTGGCACTGCTGTTTCTATTGAACAAGTTGCCGTTCTGTGTGCTTTATCTTTTGTCGGACATGTTTTATTTCATTGTCTACTACTTGGTACGTTACCGTCGTAGGGTGGTACGTGACAATCTTGTAAAATCGTTCCCCGAGAAAGGACTGAAAGAGATTGTGGAAATAGAGAAAAAATTCTACTCTTCGCTCTGTGACTGGTTCGTGGAGACGATAAAGTACTATGGAATGAGTGAAAAGGAGATACGCAGGAGAATGGTGATAACCGGTCTTGAGGATGCGCATCGCATGGTTGCCCAGGGACGCTCGTGCGTATGTTACATGGGACATCTGTTCAACTGGGAGTATGTGACCTCTCTTGCGCTCTATTTCGATGATGAGGACCTTGTCATTGGTGACATATACCATCCGCTTGAAAACAGTTACTTTGACAGGTTGATGAAGAAGATGCGCGACCAGTATGGTGCCGAATCGATAACGATGGCCAATACGCTTCGCCGAATTGTGCAGATTACAAAAGAGAAGAAGAAATATCTGATAGGTTTTATTGCCGACCAGGTTCCTACATGGGAATCTATTCACCATTGGGTTGATTTCCTTCACCGCGATACACCTGTATTTACGGGAACCGAGAAAATCGCCAGGCGTACAGGTGCGGCATTGTTCTTCGTCAAGATGAAGCGTGTGAAACGCGGATATTATACGGCTCATTTTGAACTGTTCGCCGAGGACGCTTCAAAGATGGCTGAATTCGAGCCCACAAACCGTTATTATGAGTTGCTTGAGAAAGAGATAAAAGAGAACCCCGAGCTGTGGCTGTGGACACACAACCGTTGGAAGCGTACCCGAGAGGGGTATGAGAAACGCATGAGGCAACGCGAGGAGAAACTCCGTAATAGGGGTGAGTAGGATTGTATGCAATTGAACCGGACTTTTCAGAAGCATGCTCTGAACACCCTTATGCCGGTGTGGCGCCTGTTGTTCATCAGGTAGTCGCGCAGCGGCACGGTCTCCTTGACAACTTCGCCTTTGCCGCTTGATGCATGCAGCAGGCATAGCGTGCCATTGTGATAATGGGCAAAGCCCATGTGGGTTACATCAAGCCCGGGGATAGATGTCGTTATAGCGATGATATCTCCGGCTTTTATATTCTCATGCCCCGTGTAGGCAAGTTCTTCTTTGGGGATGTAGTTTACCTCAATGCCACGGTAGGAGATTTCATGCAGCTCAATTTGTTTTACAATGTCGGGGTTGTCGGCAAGCATGGGATAGCTGCCGGGGTGGGTGCTCATGAAATTGAGGTCCAGCAGTTGTTTCTCTTTGCTTATTTGTGGGGTGACATCTTCGATTATTCCGGTTTTGGCACTGTCTGTAATCCACCAGGTGATATAGTGCAGGCGGCTTGTATATCCGCTGTTCTTGCCGTTACGGTAGCGTATGGTCTCGAGGTTGCGGCATACATCGCTGAAACTGCAGCTGCCTTCATCGGCTGTCTTTGCAATGGCAAGTACAAGCTCCACGAATGTGGTGCAGTCGAGTTCTGTGCAACTGATGAAGAGCAGCTCCTCGGTGCCTTGTTCCAAGGTGCCACCAACGTATTTTTCACCTATGAATTCATTGGCAATGGCAATGATGCACTCGCCTGTGCTACATGTTTCCTCTATGGTTGAACGTTGCAGGATGTTCTCTATTCTAATGCTGTCTTCGCTTGTGTGTATTGCCTTTTGCGGCAATGCAGCAATGGGTAATAGTGCTAAGATTATAGTTGCTAATATATCTTTCATGGTGCTATTCTATCATAAATTGTGTGAATATACGAAAATATTCTTTTTAATTGATTATCTTCGCTTGGTAAAATAGCAATAGATGTTCAAACGTATAATCACCATACTTGCCTTGCTCGTGACGTTTGCTGTCAATGCCCAGCATTCGCGCTCATTGTCACCTTCAATACGCACCACACAAATGGTGCTTAACGGAGAGTGGGGCGCATTGCCGGTAATGCGGTTGGGCGGCGAGGATGTGCTGCTATTCTCGTTCGATGAAATGTCGCACGTGTACCACCGATATACCTGGCGCATAGTGCATTGCAACGCCGACTGGGAACCATCCGATGCTTTGGAGATTGATTATCTCGACGGTTTCAATGGCAATGTGATTGAGGAGTGGGAGAATTCTGTCAATACAAACCAACTATACACGCACTATGAATTTACAATACCCAATGAGGATGTTTCGTTGAAACTGTCGGGCAATTACCGTGTCGAGATTTTTGATGACGAAGAGGATGGCGAGTTGCCTGTTGTGACATTTGAGTTCTCGGTTGTCGAGCCGTTGGCTACGGTTGAAGCGTGGGTGAGCGGTGATACGGATATCTCTTTCAACGATGGGCAGCAGCAGGTATCTTTCGCTGCACGTTATCCCTCATTTGTCTCATCGCCTGCAAGCGAACTGAAGGCGGTAGTATATCAGAATGGCAGAAGGGACAATGCCGTGGCCGGCATTGCACCGACATATGTCACGGGCAACAAGGTTGAGTATGTGCATAATGAGAAACTGATTTTTGATGCCGGCAATGAATACAGGCGTTTTGAGATTGCCGATCCGAATGCTCCGGGTGAAGGCGTTGAGGATGTGGTGTTTGACGGTTCAATGTATAATGCTGTTCTTTATATGGACAGGCCGCGTGTTTCACATTCAAACTATCGCGACGAGAACGGCCGTTTCTTCATCAATACCTTTGAGGGACGTGGCACGGAGATTGAGACCGATTACGTATATGTACACTTTGCTCTCGATGCGCCGCAGCGTGCCGGTGGCGACTATTATCTGCTTGGCGATTTCTGCGGTAATGGTTTTGATATTAACAGCAGGCTGGACTATGATACAGAGGAGGAGTATTACTTTACATCATTGCCGCTGAAGATGGGACTGTACAACTATTGCTATGCTTGGGTTCCTGCCGATGGCGGCAGGGCTGAACTGTCATCTGCGGAAGGTAATTTCTATAATACGGAGAATGAGTATGCAATATATCTCTACTACAGAGGCTTTGGCGACAGGTATGACCGTCTTATAGGAGTTTGTTATGTGAAATGATTATGTCGCTATCCTTGTGATTGCTTATAAATAACTTGGCGGAGGTGAAAATCGATTGATTTTCACCTCCGCCAAGTTTATACCGTGTATGTCATAGCTTGTCGATTATCCGTTGGATTGTGTACCAGATACCTTTCTTTTCTATATGCAAGGCTTTTGCCACTTTTTTAAAGGTGTTCAAGGCTTTCGAACCGCGTTCCAGCATACGTTTTGCATAGCCGTAGAAAACGAATGTGAACAGAATGCCCAAGCCCACTACAATGTACAACTGCAGGTCTATTGAGGCTCCCATCTTGTACGAAACAAACCAAGCCAGGACAATGAACAGGTTCATTGAAAGGATTGTGATTGTTGTTCCAATGTGTGAAAAACCCAAATCGATGAGCATGTGGTGCAGGTGTGTCTTGTCGGGGTGGAATGGTGATTTCTTGTCCATTATGCGCGCAGACATCACTCTTATAGTGTCAAAAACGGGCATGGACAGTACTGCCAATACGAAAGGTATAAGTCCGGCACCTGTTGATACAACTCCAATGCAACCGTGGTTTACTCCCAGTATGCTCATTACTAACATTGCCATCATTGTGCCTATGACAAGTGTACCGCCATCACCGATGAACATCTTGGTGCTCTGCCCGAATACATTGTGCAGAAAGAACGGAATAATGGCACCGGCAGCCGACATGGCAAGTGTTGTCATTGTCTGGTTGCCTGTTATCATGAAGAATATGGCAAAAAGTACCGATGACATAAAACAGAACCCCGATGACAGGCCATTGACACCGTCAATAAGGTTTATGGCATTTATGATTCCCACGGCTGCGAGAATTGTAAGCGGGTATGAAATCCATGCAGGGATTGTCGATACTCCCCATAGGCCCCAGAAGCAATTTATAGATGTGTTGCTGGCATACATGAGCCACACTGTGACAAGTATCTCAATGAGGAAACGTATTCCGGGTGACAGGCTGATGATGTCGTCCATGGTGCCTGTGTATAGCATGATAAGCATTGCCGAAATAAGCATGAAAGTGCTGGCGCTGTTGAATATGGCCTGTGAACAGCACAAACCTATGGTTATTCCAAAGAATACGGCAATGCCGCCTAAAACGGGAACTGGGTTGCGTTGGAGTTTACGGGCATCGGGGTTGTCGACGATGTTCTTTAAAATTGCAATCTTGAGCACCTTGGGGTGAATCCACAATGTGCCCAGAAATGCGAACAGTGCCGGTATGAGGAAATGATAGAATTCAAACATGCTTTATTGTCTTTTTCTTAAAAAAAGTTTACATACACTTGCAAATGTAGACATTAAGTTTAAATAAAACAAATTTATAACGTTGTTTTGTTTTTGCGGATTGCGGGAAAACTGTGCCGATGCATTTCTCTTTGATTGTTAATAAAATTCTGTTTGTGTTGTATGGTGTTTTGTTTTTGTATAAATTTGCAACAGAATATAATTGGCAAATAATTATGACAAGTCTAAATCATGTAGTGATTATGGCCGGTGGTGTGGGCAGTCGTTTCTGGCCTATGAGCACGGCCGACTGTCCCAAACAGTTTATCGATGTGCTGGGATGTGGCAAGTCATTGTTGCAGCTTACAGTTGACCGCTTTTCGGGAATCTGTCCTGTAGAGAATATATGGGTGCTTACATCCGAGAAGTATGCACCTATGGTAAAGGAGCAGCTCCCAATGATTCTTGAGGATAATATCCTAAAAGAACCTTGCCGTCGTAACACGGCGCCGTGTATTGCATATGCGGCATGGAAAATAAAGAAACGTTTCCCCAATGCGAACATGGTGGTTACTCCAAGCGACCATTTTGTTGCCGACGTGCCCGAATTCCGCCGTGTGATAAAATCATCGCTGGCTTTTGTGGCCGATTCGGATGCCATTCTGACTTTGGGTATAAAACCTACACGTCCCGAAACTGGTTTCGGGTATATTGAGGCTGTCTTGGGTTCGTCGTCCCTTGTAAACAAAGAGGTGTTCCGCGTGGACTCGTTCAAGGAGAAACCTGCATTGGAGATTGCAAAGGCTTATATTGCAAAGAATAATTTCTATTGGAACTCGGGTATCTTCATCTGGAATGTATCTACTATTGTGAATGCGTTCAGGATATACCAGTCGCCAATAGCATCAGTCTTTGAATCTTTGATGCCATACTATTATACTGCCGAGGAGCAGGAGAAGGTGAATGAACGTTTCCCCGATTGCCGCAGCATTTCTGTCGATTATGCTATAATGGAACGTGCTGAGGAGATATTTGTCTTTCCTGCAAATTTTGGGTGGAGTGACCTTGGTACATGGTTGTCGCTCTATAGCAATGTCCCCAAGGATGTGAACGGCAATGCGGTTCTGGGTGTTGAAACAAAATTTGCCGATTCGCATAACTGCATAGTGAATACCCGTGGGGTGAAGAGTGTTGTTGTGGTTGGGATGAATGACTGTATAATATCCGAGAATGAAGGTAACCTGTTGGTTTGCAGGATGTCCGATGAGGACAGGATTAAAGAGTTTTCGGAAGAGAGGTGATTGTAGGGTTTGTGCATACCTTTATAGAACAGAAAGAGCAATGCTTTGTCAAGCGTTGCTCTTTCTTTCTCTTATTGTATTGCTGAATGCCGTAGAACTTATGTTGGCATTGTATGGGATATCGAAGAGTTCAAAGAGTATGTTTGAACGTCCGTCCAATGCGCTGTCAATAAACTGTTCGGCATCCTCCTCTTTTCCGCTCTTCCATGCGATGTATGCAAGGTATGCATCTATGTCGGCCTTGTCGTAGCTCAAGTCGCGGCAGTAGCTCAATACTCTCTTGCCTAAATTGAGGTGGTTGTGCTCTACAAGGTGAATGCCAAGCCTGTAGAGGCACTCCTCGGTGCTCCACTCCTTTGTCTCTATTATGTTCATGTCGTCAAAGGTGAGGTTCTCCTTGTCGCGCAACTCGTAGAGATGGTTGCCGGTAAGCACCAGCTGCTTCATGTTGTCGGGGTGCATGAGCAGAGCCATTGACATTGCGTCATCGGCAACAGATGACTCGCCTGCCATGTCCAGCAGAATGGCTTTGTTCACTCTTGCTAGCATCATGGCAATTGTGCCTTCCTGAGCTTTGTTAATGGCAATGTCAAAGGTGTTTATGGCATTCTCCAGCTCTCCTTGCCGGTAGTGGCAAAGTCCTATGTAGAATAGTGGCATTACAGTGCTGCTGTATCTTTCGGCCAAAGTCGCAAATATTTTTTTTGCGGCATCGTAGTCGCGCAAGTAGTAGTAGCAGTAGGCCTGCATCATGTTGGCATACTCGATCTCTTCATTTATGGCGCTTTCATACTCAAAACATTCGAGGCTCTTGCCGAACTTCTTGACCATATAATATATGTGCCCCAACTGTTCCCAATAGAAGGTGGAGTAGGAGTTGCTGTCGAGCAGGTCGTTGTAAATTCTGACAGCTTCGTTTATTCGTTGCAGTTCAATGAGGCATTCTGCCTTTACCTCGTGCAGGCTTATCTGTTCCGGCGCCACTCTCAAGGCTGTCTCGCATATCTCCAGGGCCTCCATTGCAAAGCCGCAGTCGAGCAATATCTCAAGCCCTTCATATATGCATTCCTGCCCCGGAGAGGATTTCTGAAGCAACTCTATTGCGATGTCGTGTGCCTGCTTGAAATTCCTGAGCGCAACCATAATCTCGGCCTTTATGGTCAACAACTCAATCTCATCAATGAATTTCAGTCCGTTCAATAACGTGAGCGCCTTTTGTGGTTCTCCATTATAAAGCAGCAGCCTGATTTCCATCTTTGTATTCTCGGGCGCTGTGGGGTGCAGATGTCTTGCTGCGTCAAGAATTGCCGCGGCCTCATCGCTCTTGTCAATTGACAGATGGTACGACAACAGGTCCACGAACTCATCTATGCCAAAGTACGAGCCTATTCCAAGTTGTCTGGATTTCTCGTATCTGGCAAGAAGTTCGCGGAACTCCGGTGATTCAAAATAACCTTTGTCGTAATTCATCTGGGGTTTTTAAAAATGCTTACGTGGAACGCTGTATGCTCCTTATTTGCCTTTAAGAGATACGGTACGGTTGAATACCGGTTTCTCCGGTGTACTGTCGGGGTCTACATTGAAGTAGCCTATGCGCTGGAACTGGAGGTGGCTCAAATGTGGCAGGTCTGCAGCCCATTCTTCAATGTAGGCATTGTTGTTTATGCGCAGTGAGTCCGGGTTCAGGAATGGGCGCATGGCTTCAATTCCTCGCACACCGTTCTCGTTCTCATACTGCTTGATGGCATCGCGTGGGTTTTCGCAAGTCCACAGACAGCTGTAGTCGCGCACTTCGCAAGGTACGCTGTGGGTGCAACTTACCCAATGCAGTGTCTTGCCCTTGATGCGACGGTCTGCTCCCGGCATGCCGCTGCGGCTCTCGGGGTCGTATGTCGCATGAATGCATGTTATATTGCCATTCTCATCCTTTTCAATGCACTTGGCAGGGTCTTCGTCGCACTTTATGATGTATGCGTTCTTCAGACGTACCTCCTTGCCCGGGCCCAGACGCAGGAATTTCTTTCCTCCATCTTCCATGAAGTCCTCGCGCTCGATGTAAAGTTCGCGTGAGAAACGTATGATGTGTGAAGCGGAATTCTCGTCCTCGGGGTTGTTTATGGCCTGCATCTCCTCAACCAAATCCTCGGGGTAGTTGTCGATGACCAGGCGTACAGGGTCGACAACCGCGCTTACTCGCAGGGCACGTGCATTCAAGTCCTCGCGACATGCGGCTTCCATCAGTTTTATGTCATTAAGGGCATCGAATGTTGTGTAGCCAATCTTGTCGATGAAGTTGAGAATTGCCTGGGGGCTGTATCCACGGCGGCGTATACCGCATATTGTCGGCATGCGGGGGTCGTCCCAACCGTTTACCACTCCCTCTTTGGTGAGGATGAGCAGGTTGCGCTTGCTCATGAGTGTATAGTTGAGGTTCAGCTTGTTGAACTCATATTGGTTCGGGCGGTTGTCCTGGATGTCGCCTTCGTCGCCTTTCCACTCCTTCATCCATGTGACGAACAGGTCGTAAAGGTCGCGGTGAGGTACGAACTCGAGTGTGCAGAGTGAGTGTGTGACACCTTCGAGGTAGTCGCTCTGTCCATGTGTGAAATCGTACATTGGATAAGCGTTCCATTTGTCACCGGTGCGCCAGTGTGGCATGTTGAGGACACGGTACATGATGGGGTCGCGGAAATGCATGTTTGGACTTGCCATGTCTATCTTGGCACGAAGAATCATCTTTCCGGGCTCTACGTTGCCGCTGTTCATTTCACGGAAAAGTCGCAGGCTCTCTTCTGCAGGACGGTCGCGGTAAGGGCTGTTCTGTCCCGGTTCGGTGGGTGTACCTTTCTGTCGGGCAATCTCCTCCGATGTCTGTTCGTCGATATATGCGCGGTCGGTTTTTATGCACCACTCGGCAAAGTCCCACAGTTCCTGGAAATAGTCGCTGGCATAACATACCTTGCCCCATTCGAATCCAAGCCATTTGATGTCCTGCTCAATGGCGCGTACGAATTCCATATCCTCTTTCTGGGGGTTGGTGTCGTCAAAACGCAGGTTGCACACACCGCCATATTTCTGTGCCATTCCGAAATCAATGGCAATGGCCTTTGCATGACCAATATGCAGGTAGCCGTTCGGTTCTGGCGGAAAACGGGTCTGCAGTCTGCTTCCGTTCTTGCCCTTTTCAAGGTCACTTACAATAATCTGCTCAATAAAGCTCATGCTTTTCTTCTCGTTCTTCTCGGTTTCGTTTGTTGCAGTCATCGCTGTATGGTGTTTTTTATTTGTATTTTTCTAATAACCCGCGAATTTAACTAATAAATCCGTAAAATCCATATTTTTATCCCTATTATTCGGATTTTATATCTATCTTCGCTCTGTAGACATCTTTTTTCGTTGATGAAGGCCGCGATAATA
>JAZOOF010000037.1:0-32989 GCA_045654885.1 Bacteroidaceae bacterium | reverse complement strand
ATCCCCATCCTTCATCGCCGGAGCTTTCATGAGAGGTTCATGCAATCTTCTCATGTTATTCGGTATTAATCTCCCTTTCGGAAGGCTATCCCAATATGAAGGGCAGGTTGGATACGCGTTACTCACCCGTGCGCCGGTCGTCTCGCAGAAGCAAGCTCCCTTGAGACCCCTCGACTTGCATGTGTTAAGCCTGTAGCTAGCGTTCATCCTGAGCCAGGATCAAACTCTTCGTTGTAAATCATATCTGTGAATATCTCGTGAGAGATACTTACTTGTCTAAATGTTTGTACTGGCCGGAATAAAATATTTTCAAATTATTGACGGTTCGTTTTTCGTTCCTTACGCTTCTTGCCTAATCAAAAAAACTAAGCAAGGTTGTACTGCTTGTCTGTAATGGAATGTTGTCAAGGATCTATCTTGCTTGCCGGTCTCTCACCGCGGTAACCGCGTTGCTTCCCGAAAGCGAGTACAAAGGTAAGGCAAGTTTTTGAACTGGCAAAACATTTCAAGAGAAAAAATAGAACTATTTTTAATTTTTTTAAAACACCATTAATTTTCAAGAACTTACAAAAAGTAAAAAAACGAACATTTTTTGAACAAATTCACCATAGAGGTTGTTGACACAAATTATTTCTTCATAAAAAGAAAAATATCTTCAATTGAACAGAGAAAAAATCAGTACAAAACCGAGAGTTTTTGTTAAAACATCATAATAAAAGAGAGCCGATAGCATATTTTTGAGTATTTTTGCATTTGCGTTTTCAAAAAGAGCGACTACGCATTTTGCCATAACAAGGAAAAATGATAAGAAAAAGCCTTATATACCTTATATATATAATAATTACCCTTACCTTACCCACTACCCTGCTGGCACAGGATAGCAATGGGAAGATTAGGGTACATGGCAAAATCATAGATTCGTCGACACAAAAGGCAATACCCTACGTTTCGGTGAGGGTGAAAGACGGCACCACCGGCAGCAGCAGCGACAGCAACGGAAAATTCTCTTTCTTTTCGCACATCGTGGAGGACACCATCATTGCATCGAGCCTGGGGTACGACGAAGAGAGAATACCCATCAGCGCGAACACGGAGATGCCGCTGAAGATTAAGCTGAAACCGGCCGATTATGACCTGCCCGAGGTTGTAATAAAACCCGAGCGCGAGCGATACAGCAGAAAGAACAACCCGGCGGTAGCATTGGCGCGCAGAATAATTGAGCAGCGAGACGACAACTCACCGTTGAACAAAGAGTTCTACAGCCACGAGAGGCACGAAAAGCTGAACATTGCGCTGAATGACTTCAAGACAGGCGACGGCAACCCGTTCGGCAAAAGATTCAAGTTCATAGAGGAGTATGTAGACACCTCGCGCATATCGGGGAAACCGATACTGCACATCTCGGCACGCGAACTGATAGCCACCGACTACCACCGCAGCAAACCCCAACGTACCAGACGCCACGTAAAGGCCCGTCGCCGAAACGGAATAGATGATATATTCTCGGCCGGAGAGACCGAGGCGTTGTATGAGGAGGTTTTCAAGGATGTAGATATTTTCCAGGACGACATATCACTGTTCAAGAACAAATTCGTGAGCCCGCTCTCAAAGTTGGGCCCCACATTCTACCGATATTACATAATGGACACCACGGTAGTTGACGGCGACAGCTGCATTGACCTCGCCTTCACACCGTTCAATGTGGAATCATTCGGTTTCACAGGGCACATCTATGTCACCAATGACAGCGCACTGTTCATTAAATCGGTAGCCATGAATGTGCCTCACGAAATAAACATGAACTTCGTAGAGAACCTGAAGATAACACTGGAGTTCGGGCGTGCTGCCGACGGCACCCGCCTGTTGAAGAGAGAGACACTCACAACCGAAATGAAGGTTGTAAATGGGATAACCGGCTTTTATGCAAACCGTGAGGTTGTATACCGCAACCACTCATTCATGAGCGACGATTTTGCCGAGCTAATACTCGACAACCCGGCAGAGGTAATTGAGGACGACAATTCGACAAGCAAGAGCGACGAATACTGGAGCCAATACGGATTCAACGAAGTGAGCAGAAAAGAGCGCTCAGTGGGCGACCTGATGAAAGCCCTGCGTGCCAACCCGCTATACTACTGGAGCGAAAAATGCATATCTTACCTGTTTACCGGATGGGTACCGATTAAAAAGGAAAACCCACCACTCTTCTATGGTCCCATGAACACAACCATTAGTCATAACGGACTCGAGGGTTGGCGACTGAGGACAGGTGCAATGACATCGGCCTACCTGAACCCGCACCTCTTCGGCCGTTTCTATCTGGCATACGGATTTGGAGACAAAAAACTGAAATACATGGGCGAGATGGAGTACTCTTTCAAAAAGAAGAAGGAGCACCCCAACGAATTCCCCATACACTCGCTGCGCCTGAGTTATGAGAACGATATCTACCAGTATGGCCAGAACTACCTATATACAAACAAGGACAATCTTTTCATCAGCCTCAAGCGACAGGAGGACAACAAGGTAGGTTACGTGCGCAAGGCAGAGTTTACATACACCAAGGAGTTCCACAACCACTTCTCGTTCGACATCACCCTGCGTCACAGGAAAGATATCGCAAGCCGCTTCATCCCATTTGAACGTACACAGACCATTGACGGCATAACAACAAGTACATTCGTAAACGATGTCACGCGCTCCGAAGTTGAAGTCGGTCTACGCTTTGCCCCAAAGGAGAAGTTTATGCAAAGCAAGTGGAACCGCCGCTCCACAACACCCGAGAAGCCGGTGTTCACACTATCGCACCGCATAGGTTTCAAAGGCATACTGGGCAGCGAATACAATTACCACCACACCGAACTTGGTTTTTACAAACGGTTCTGGTTCTCGGCATTCGGCTACACCGACTGCATAATTAAAGCAGGAAAAGTATGGAATAAAGTTCCGTTCCCAATGCTCATAATCCCCAACGCCAACCTCTCATATACCATTCAGCGCGAATCGTACTCACTGATGAACGCAATGGAGTTCTTCAATGACGAATATGCATCATGGGATTTGACATACAACATGAACGGACTGTTGCTCAACCGCATACCGCTTATACGCAAGCTTAAATGGCGTGAGGTCATCACTTTCCGCGGAATGTTCGGACATCTTAGCGAGAAGAACCGTCCCGACCCTCTCAACACCGGCGGGCTCTTCAAGTTCCCATATGAGAACTACCAGCAGTGCTACCTTGGCACAATGCCATACATGGAGGTGGGTGTGGGAATAGCGAACATATTCAAGGTATTGCGCGTGGACTATGTAAGACGACTCACCTACCGCGACCTGCCCGGCATACAGAAATGGGGCATACGAATAGAGCTTGGCGTGCAGTTCTAAAAAGGAATCACCACCCTGCAGCATCCCACCCCGCAGCGCTGTACCACTCAGTGTTTGAGAAATCGATATTCAACTGGCTATAACGACTTGTTGTCTGTGGCATATATATTGACATACCGCAATAGACCGACGTATCGACAGGCAAATGCTTGCCCACATATGCCGAATACCAGTTTCCGGTTGTAACGACGTATGGAACAGCCTCGTCGAGTGCCTCTTTCCATGCCACATACTCAGGCTCGGCAAGATACTTTTTCATCACGGCATTGACATCGTAATAGCAAGGCATGTAGCCGTAAAGCCCTTTAGCCCCACCGGGCAAATAGGCAAAGACATCAATGTATTCACGTTTCTTTGAGGTATTGAAATATGTGCAGATATTTGAATAAGAGACATCGGCAAGCCTTTGCATGGCAGGCATATATACAGCCGAGAGAACAACACCCATTTCACCACCCTCATATGCAGCCTTGTAAGAGTCTATGATTCCCTTTACACCATCGGAGGCAAAGAATTCACCTATAACAGTATCATAGGGAGCACCATCACCCGGAATCTCGGCAGGCGAACCAATCACCCACTGCACTGCATTACGCAAGGCATATGCCACCTCACTCCCCTGCATGAAACATGCATCGAACATAAGCCTGTTCACTTTAGCCGGCAACTCCTTGATAACTGCCGCCAACTCCTCAATCTCAATAGCCCCAACAGTTCTGTCACTATAACTATTCTTGCCATTATCAACACCTATGGTACGCATTGCCCCGGCGCGCGACTTGTCGAGTAACCACCCATTACCATGCGACCACATGACAAGGTCAAGTGAATGAGTAGGATAATCATTGAGCACACCGGCCAGTACTGCACCGAACGCAGTGGCATCACTGGAGCAAAAATCATCGGCAAACGGATACAAAACCTTCTCCTCGCATACACCACTGTTGTTTACGAACTTAAGCAGACGGGGATTATCCCGGTCATCGACAAAAACGAACAGACGACAATCGGACGGGAGAGATACAGTGCCCCTCCTTATCTCAGCGATATCAACATCGGCATATGGCGCCAAGCTATTCTCGGCCATCATATAAACGACAAGCGTACTGACAGCCGTGTCACCCCTTTGCAGCCCAGGTTTATCGTCACCGGTGCCCGACGGCACATCATCACAACACGACACCGTAAGGAGGAGGAAAATAGATAGCAGAAGAACAGCTACAGGAGAACGCATTATCAATGCTTTGTAAATTTGAACCTGTCGCCAAGATATCGAACCGTCTTCTCGCCACCCTCAACAAGCCTCTTCTTCACCTTCTGCTCCTTTTTCTCAAGCTTTGAGCGCTTGTCCGAGAAATATATGAACGATGTACGGCCCGGCATGTTCTCCTCATAACTCATATAATCCTTGAGTTCATAGGCATAGAGATGACGGTTAGGCAATAACTTATCCTCGATTATTGCACCCTCAACGTGCTGTATCTCGGTAAAATAGGCAACAGAGTCCGAGAACGAGAGCGAAACGCCCCACACATAAACCTCGGTTTTGATTTTCTTCTTCGCCTCTTTCTTCTTGCCATCCTTGGCAAAAGAGAGCGAAGGTATCACAAGGCACATTAGAAGAATTATAGAAAAAATCTTTTTCATATCGGTCTATAGCATAAATTTTCGCAAAAGTACTAATTTATTGATAGTTCCAAAACTTTATCACAACTTTTAACAAGTTAAAGAAGCACGAAAGCCGCCAAACTGCAACAAAACCGGGCCGCTTTTGGCGGCCCGGACAATTCTTTTTTATCCCAAATATGATTTCAGCAGTTTGCTGCGCTGGTTCTGCTTCAAGCGGCGTATCGCCTTCTCCTTAATCTGACGCACACGCTCACGTGTAAGACCGAAACGGTCACCAATCTCCTCGAGCGTCATCTCCTGCATACCGATACCGAAGAACATCTGTATAATCTCCTTCTCACGGTCGGTAAGTGTAGAGAGAGCACGGTCAATCTCGCGCGATAGCGACTCATTCACCAATGTATTGTCGGCCATTGGAGAATCATCATTCACCAATACATCGAGCAAGCTGTTATCCTCGCCATCGACAAATGGTGCATCAACAGAGATGTGTCGTCCCGACACCTTCAAAGAATCCACCACCTTGTCTACAGGCAAGTCGAGCTGGTCGGCAAGTTCCTCGGCCGATGGGCGGCGCTCGTTCTCCTGCTCAAATTTTGAGAAAGCCTTTGTAATCTTGTTCAATGAACCCACCTGGTTCAACGGCAAGCGCACAATACGTGCCTGCTCGGCAAGCGCCTGCAAAATAGACTGTCTAATCCACCAAACAGCATAACTGATAAACTTGAAACCACGGGTCTCGTCAAACTTCTCGGCCGCCTTGATGAGTCCGAGGTTACCCTCGTTAATCAAGTCGGGGAGGCTCAGTCCCTGGTTCTGATACTGTTTTGCTACAGACACCACAAAACGCAAATTAGCACGCGTCAATTTCTCAAGTGCACGGCGGTCTCCTTTTCTGATTCGTTGTGCCAACTCCACCTCTTCTTCAACGGTGATGAGTTCCTCGCGACCAATTTCCTGCAAATACTTGTCAAGAGATGCGCTTTCACGGTTCGTGATACTTTTGGTAATTTTTAATTGCCTCATTTTTGTTCCGATACGATTTTAATTCGCGAAATTAATCATTCTATATATCAAATACAAATTTTGCGCGTTAAAGTTACATAAATAACGGAAAAAGACCGACTTTCACACTAAAACCTGATAATGAAAGGATATGACCCAATATTATATCAAAAAAAATCACCACTGTGATATATATAAAAACAGGTGAAAGTAGAAAGCACCTGCCTAAACCTTTGATATTAACATACAGCAAGCATATAACGGTTAAAGCAGAAAAACGCTATAGCCCGCCGGTCAACGTTTCATCCAAGTATGAATGCAAAAGCCGGTCGTGTATTAACTTTACACCACAATAGAGAGTAAACATTGCAAAATATCACAGGGTCTCATTGTTAATTAGTGTTAAAACATTTTTATACATAAAAAAATGCCAAAACAACACTTTGTTACGACACTTGCATATTATGCTCTTTTGCTTTACCTTTGCAAGGCAAAAGCCTGTTTTGCAGGCTCAGACAGAAAAACTTAAGGCAGTCGGACAGTCTGTCGCCGTTGCCCTAAAAGGCAAAGGAGGAAAGTCCGGGCAGCGCAGAGCACTCCACTTCCTAACAGAAAGCTGCCTGCGAAGGCAGAGTAACGCAGAAGAAAATAACCGCCCGCAAGGGTAAGGGTGAGAAGGTGGGGTAAGAGCCCACCGGCCGTGCAGCGATGTACGGGCCGTGTGTCTTGGAGGCTGCAAGTTCATGTAAACCGGTGTTTGAGGGTTGCTCGCCCGAGCCGGAGGGTAGAACGCTTTAGCAATGTGGTGACACATTGCATAGATGAATGACAGACACCCCGCAAGGGGTACAGAACCCGGCTTATAGGCCGACTGTCAAAAACGAGAGCGACCGGCATGCCGGTCGCTCTCAATCATTATTACACAATCCAACTGCCTGGATATACAACATAAATTCAAACGAGCGAGTACCGTTGAATATGCACAAGCTTTCCGTTTTCAGTTTTCCGCTTTCAGTTTTAAACACACTTCGTGTGCTTGAACCTGCTCACGCTCGGCATAGTAAAAGTAAAGTTTTCCTATGCTGTTAACTCCGTTGATTTTTCGTTCGCTCACTACAAAAGTTAAAACAAGTTTTACTTTCGTTCGCTTAATTGAAAAATTCGCTTAACCGCAGCTTTAATCACACTTCGTGTGCTTGAACCTGCTCACGCTCGGCATAGTAAAAGTAAACTTTTCCTCTGCTCTCGCTTAATCGCAGCTTTCAGCTCCCCATCATTGGTTCTCCTCAATTTCCGAGCTTGCAATCACAAGCAGCCTGTCACCCGGCAACAGTTCAACCGAACCATTGGGAACAATATACCTATCCTCACGCTTGATGAAAATCACAAGCATACCGCGCGGTAAGGCCAACGCCTGCAGAGTATTTCCCTTTTCGGCAATCAGCTCCTCGGTAATCGTTATTTCGCTCTGCTCACCGGCCTCTTCGGGCAGTTCCACATCAAACTGCGTATCCGCAGTACCAGGCAAAAGCAAATCAAGTTTTTTGGCAGCCGAAGCTATAGTGGTTCCCTGCAGAATAAGTGACAGCAATGTTATAAAGAACACAATATTGAAAATATCATTACTGCCGGGCACATTCTCCACAACAGGATACATGGCAAAGATAATGGGAACGGCACCACGAAGACCCACCCAAGAAGTAAAAACTTTAGAAGAGATGGAGATATTATTGAACGGCAGGAGGGATGCAAAGACGCTCAACGGACGCGCCACAAACATCATGAACACACCCACAAGCAACGCCACCAGCGCCGTCTTCCACATCTCACTGGGGTCAACCAATAGACCAAGCAACAGGAACATGCCAATCTGCATAATCCATGTCATGCCATCAAAGAACGCCACCACCTGCTTGCGGTGCTTGATTCTCTTGTTACCGACAATTATACCGGTAATATATACCGCCAGGTAACCGTTGCCACCAAGCATGTCGGAAACAGAGAATGTAAAGAACACAATACTCAACAACATTATCGAGTAGAGCGGGATATTATTTATCTCTATCCTGTTCATGAACCAAGACGCAGCAAAGCCGGCTCCGGCACCAATCATCGCACCCGATGCAAACTGTTGCACAAGCAACTTTAGTGAATCAACTACCATAACCGATGTCTGCACCTCCGCCGCATCTCCGTTATAAAGCGTCAGTGACAGCTGGATAAGCACAATTGTCAGGATGTATGCCATTGGGTCATTACTTCCACTCTCAAGCTCAAGCATCGGCTGCAAATTGTTCTTCAGATTAATATTCTTACCACGCAGGATATTGAAAACCGAAGCCGAATCGGTAGACGACATAGTAGCCGCAAGCAGAAAACAGACCATCAACGGCAATTCAAAAGAGAACACATCCCACACCGACAGGGCATAAATAAACGCTCCGGTCAGAGCCGTTGTCAACAGCACTCCCACCGTCGACAATGTCAATCCCGGTCCAAGCACCGGCCTTATATCGGCAAGCCTTGTCTCCACACCGCCCGTGAACAATATCACGCACAATGCAACCATTCCCACAAACTGTGCCTGCCCAATGTTGCTGAACTGAATACCGAGGCCATCGCACCCGAAGAGCATTCCGGCAAGCAGAAACAACAAAAGCGTAGGCATACCGAAGCGGCCACCCGCCTTTGTAATCAGTATGCTACAAAAAATCAATATAGAACCAATAAAAATAATATTCCCCGAAGTCAAAAAATCCATATTCTATAATTAAATCACTTCTCAAATAAATATTTTATCCGCAAATGCTTTTGCGGATAAAATGTAGCCAATCTCTTTCTCTATCATAAACAAGAAATAGAATCACTGGTTGCGTATCTTGTTTCCTAATATAAATCCAAATATACCGGTGAGCAGAATACCGATGGTTGTCTGTACAACGTTCAACATATCCACCAGAGGAGAGACGTTATGGAGTACCTCGGAATCCATGCCGGCCATATTCTTGAGACTTACGACAAAAGCCTCGCCATACTCAAGCAACGACACATTTGAGGTGAACATCCAGGCAAACAGGAAAACCGTCAATATGTAGGTCAGAACCATACGTGTCATGCTCTCGCCAAACCCGAAGAGGATATCTGAAAAGAGATTAGTGGCAATGCGCCAGACATTAAGAATTTTCCGGCCCGCACCGACATCACCCCTCACCAGTTCCATCGCCATACGACGGCGCTCCATGCGTTTTCCTTGCACATAGGCCCAATTACCATCGGCAATATACCCTCTACCGGTCCACAGAGCATTGAAGTTCTTATATATCTCCTCAGCGTCGTCCCAGCGTCTTTTCAAAGCCTCAGAAGCACTCCAGTCGGAGATTCTATTTACATCGTTCTTTCTCTCACCGGTACCGTAAAGATGCCACTCGGTAAGGAATTTCTCATAGGCGGTCGCATCCTCTTGCAGGATGCGACCTTTAAAAATCTCCCTTCGCCTTATTATAGCCGAATCGCCAAAATAGGTCTTGTTGAAACTGCAGTTTGACACACAACTGTTGCTGAATATTATCACTCCATCGAGAAAAGCTCTGTAAAAATCGCAGAAATCAATCTTCGCCTCTTCAAACGTACCGTTTTCTATTTTTGCATATCTGAAATCGCTCCATGCTATCGTTGCCTTGCGGAAACGGCAGTGAAAAAGTTCACAATTCTTGAAACTGACACGCTCAAGGCGGCAATTGGAGAAATCAATGCCCTCAAGCCGCATACCTTCAAAATCAACACCGACAATCTCCCTCGTCTCCAACAATTTTTGCAGTTCCGTGTTTTCCATAAGTAACTTTCCGAATTATTTTCAAATCTTTCTTGAAACATTTGCATCAATACAGCTGTATCAGCAACAGGCCGGTTGCAATCGATACCACTGTCGCCACCATACCCGGCAGCATGAACGAGTGGTTGAGTACCCACTTTCCAATGCGCGTGGTGCCCGTGCTGTCAAAATTTATCGCCGCGACAAGTGTCGGATAGTTAGGGATGAAGAAATAACCGTTCACCGCAGGGAAAAGCGCAATGAGCATCATCGGCGATATTGCAAGAGCAACACCCAGCGGAACAATGGCACGCACTGTTGCTGCCTGGCTGTATAGCAGTATCGGCATCACAAACAGCGCAAGGCCAAAGAGCCACGGCATCTCTGTCACAACACCCTCAACAGCCCCTTTAAGTTCAACGATGTTTCCGTTGATGAATGTATCGCCCATCCATGCAATACCGAATATCGCCACCACCGCCTGCATACCGGCCGAGAACACACTACCATGCACAGCCTTTGCACCATCGGTCTTTGTTAGCAACAGAATGAGTGCAGCTGTCGCAAGCATAACCATTTCTATTATCAGCGGCATGCCAACTGCCACACCATCGAACGATGGGCGCAACGACTCTATTGAGCCGAAAAGCACAATCAACAGTGTTGCGGCAAGGAACAACAGCACCGATGCCACAGCCCTCTTCTTCGAGAGCACATCGCCTATCTGCGCCACCGTCTTCACAATAGCTCCCTCCTCGACACGGCGTTTGTATTCGGGGTCATCAACCAATTCCTTACCCACTCTCATTGATGCAAACGCACCCACCAGCACACCCACCAAGGTGGCAGGCACGCTAATCTTGAGAATATCGAACAGAGTAATGTCAAACCCCGCAAGCAAGCCAAGCAATGCCACTGTAGCGGCAGAGATTGGCGAGGCCGTAATGGCCTGCTGCGATGCAATCACAGCGATACCCAACGGACGTTCGGGACGTATTTTCGTCTCCCTTGCCACTTCGGCAATCACCGGCAGCACCGAATAGGCAACATGCCCCGTTCCCGCAAGGAACGTAAATGTGTAAGTCACCAGCGGAGCAAGGATTGTAATGTACTGCGGATGCTTGCGCAACAGACGCTCGGCCACCTTAACCATATAATCAAGACCGCCCGCAGCCTGCATACTTGCCGCTGCCGAAATTACGGCGGCAATCATAAGCATCACATCCACAGGAGGCGACGTGGGCTGTAGCCCGAAAACGAATGTCAGCAGAGCCACACCCAATCCGCCCATCACACCAAGTCCCATACCGCCAAGACGGGCACCGACAATGATGCAGAGCAGAACAACCAACAATTGCAACAACATATCAGCTAACTATTTAGAATGCAGGCAACTGGTAGATAAAACCAAGCGACACTCTCTGTGTAGAGTAATCGTTCTGTCCAAGTGCCTTTGCCCTTTCGGTAAACATATGGGTCTGTCCCACAAAAGTGAGGAACAGGTGCAGATTCGACTCCATAGGGTAGTACTCCACACCGGTGAGATACCCCAATGATGTACGGTAGTTGCCGTCGGCATAACCGTCCTCGCCACCATATATGGCAGCGCTCTCAAGCATACCCTTCACAAAGAAGTTCCACTTTGGACAGAAACGCCAGTTAACCTTTGCCACCAACGAATTATACAAAGTATTGTACATATTGTGGCCGTTGAAGTTCTTCTTTCCGCCCAACATATTTGTCATTATACCCTTGCGGTCAAGCTCCTCGTACGAACTCATGAAGTCTACAAACATGTTGCACTTTGGCGAGAAGTTGAACTGGTTACCCAAAGCCACGTAATACATATACTTCTCCTTCACCTCATCCATCACCGATGCCGACCATCTTGTCTGCCAAGCACCGCCGAACATATTCGCATTCCAGTTGAGGGTGTAAACAAGCGGCAACTTGTTTGCGGCAAGATTTTCTCCGTATGTATCCTCTATTGAATTATTACGGCTGTCGAGCACCTGAAAAGCCAACTGCTGGTTCGGAGTGAAATCGTATGTAAACATTACACCACTCATGAAGTTGCTCATGTTGTTTATAATCTCACTGTATTGGTAAATCTCAATAGGGTTCAGGTCATACTCTATACCGCCATAAGCAGCACACTGCTTTCCCGCGCTGATACTGAACTTATCGGTCACCGCAAAAGTGAGTGAAGCGATATCAATAGAGTTAGGCAAGTTGTCAATCATACCACCACCGGCATTGTCCCTGTTCAGGCGCTGACGCCAGCGATATGAAAGCCAGTCGGTAACCCTACCCTTTGCCTCAATGCGGAACTGACGCATGTTGAAAGCGCCCTGCTCAAAATCGCCTGCATTGAAGTTGGCATCAAAGCCATAGTGCATATTGAAAAAGAGGTTGAACTTGTCACTTTTCTTCTCAATCTTTGCAATGCGCTCGAACAGAGTCTTCTCATTCTCCCCTGCGCTTTCTGTTGCCACTTGCGCCGAAGCCATGCCTGCCACTAACGCAAACATAGCAAACAGAGTGTTTCTCATTTTCATAACAGAATGTTTTTTTTAGAAGTTATTGAAATATTCCTGAATCTGTTTCCAGTCGTGGGTCTTAGTAAGAGCAAGCATAAGCAGGATACGCGCTTTCTGTGGGTTCAAATCCCACGATGCCACAAAGCCATACTTTGCATCGTCAACCTCGGCATCGAGTGTTGTAGCACCTGTAGGCACACGTGATGAACGTACCACAATGATACCATCCTTGCGGGCCTCCTCAAGCGCAGGGAACACATTTTTGTGTATGTTACCATTACCCACACCGGCATATACTATACCTTTGTAGCCATTCTTAATCATGGCATCTACCGCCACGCGGTCAACGTCCGCATAACCATAGGCAATACCCACCTTCGGAAGTTCCTTCACCTTTGACACATCAAAGTGCAGGTCACGTGTCTCGGCATAAACGGCACCCTTGTGAACATAATGCATCTTCTTGCCGCCATTGGCCGCAACAGGTCTGTAGTAGAACACCTCGCCGTTGTTCACATAACCCTCGGCACCGGCATTGGGAGCCTGGAATGTCTCAACACTTGTGGTATTTGTCTTTGTAACATCGGCCGCACCATAAACCTTGCCGTTCATGCACACAAGCACGCCACGGTCCTTCGAAGCCGCCGAAGCTGCCACTACAACAGCATTATAGAGGTTTGCAGGGCCATCGGCGCTGATGGCTGTCGATGGACGCATTGCACCCACAAGCACAACAGGCTTGTCGCTCTTCACTGTAAGGCTGAGGAAGAATGCTGTCTCCTCCATGGTATCGGTTCCGTGAGTGATTACAACAGCATCCACGTCGCGACGCTGCAACAGTTCGTTAACCCTGTCTGCAAGTTTAAGCCACACTGCGTTGCTCATATCCTGTGAACCTATGTTCACCACCTGTTCTCCCTCAATGTCGGCAACATCCTTCATTGCAGGCACAGCATCGATGAGTGTACCGATAGCAACCTGTCCGGCTGTGTAATTTGAATTGGTTGCCGAACTGCCCGAACCGGCGATTGTACCGCCTGTTGCAAGAATATAAACCTTAGGCAACTCCTTGGCCTGTGCAAAACCCACTGTCGCCACCATAAGCAAGGCAGCAACAACTGTTACAAAACGTTTGAACATTGTCATAATATAGAATTTAAATGTTAATACTCTAAATAAAAAACCTTCAGCAGCGAAAAAGGTTGAAACGCCAACACTTTTTCACACGTCAGAATATCGACTCGCTTGTTTCGGTAGTCAAAATCTCAAGCGCCTTCATTCCCATAACCGAGTTTCCTTTGCTGTTGAGGCGCGGACTCCACACAGCCACCGCATACTTGCGCGGATATATGGCCGCAATGCCACCGCCCACACCACTCTTCCCGGGCAGCCCAACGAGATATGAAAACTCACCCGCCTCGTCATAGAAACCGCAAGTCTGCATAATGGCATTCATACGCTTTATCTGCGAACGTGTCAACTCAATCCCCGCATGACGGAACTCCCCGCCATGGTCGGCAAACGCAAGGAAAGCCTTCGACAACTCCCTGCAACTCATCTCCACCGAGCACATGCGGAAGTAGAAGCGCAGCACGCGCTCCACATCGCACTCAATGTTCCCATGATACTTAAGCAAATTTGCAATCGCCGCGTTCAGGTATCCCGTCTCGCGCTCCGACTGCGCCACCTCGTCATTGTAATCCACCGTTTCGCTGCCACACAGTTCACGCACAAAAGCAAGATACTCCTCCTCGGGGTTCTCGAACGACGTGAGCAGCACATCGGCAAGCACCAATGCACCGGCATTTATAAACGGATTGCGCGGAATACCATGCTCCACCTCAAGCTGCACCAACGAGTTGAACGCAGTGCCCGAAGGCTCCTTGCCGACCCTTTTCCACAGTGCCTCACCCTTCACTGCCAGGCACATTGCCAAAGCAAAAACCTTAGAGATACTCTGTATGGAGAAACGCACATCGGCATCCTTTATCGCATACACCTCGCCATCGACATCGCTCAGACACATACCGAAGTGCTCCGGCGACACCTTTGCCAGCGCCGGAATGTAATCGGCAACCTTGCCCTCACCGGCAAGCGGCAGCACCCGGTAGTATATATCTATAAGCAGTTTACGGTAATCCATTATACACGTTTTATACAGCTGCATGCAAGGCACAACAACTGCAATATGAATATTACAACGCGAAGATAATTTAAAAATATTATTTTTAACAAAAATAATGGAACATAAAATTTGCCTGCTTGCAACAGAGTGATAATTTTGCAGAAAGAAAAGCGAAAATCCATGCCCATAATAGAAATAACAACCCTCGACCATCCCGGTTGCGAACTCTTCGGCACACTTACCGAGGCACAGTTGCGCCGCGAGTACGAACCCGGCAAAGGCATTTTCATTGCCGAGAGCCCCAAGGTCATCAACGTTGCCTTGAACAGCGGCTACACACCACTTGCATTGATGTGCGAACAGAAGCATATAACCGGCGATGCAGCCGACATAATTGCACGCTGCGGCGATATCCCCGTCTACACCGGCAGCCGCGACCTGCTTGCACAGCTCACCGGCTACACACTGACACGCGGTGTGCTCTGCGCCATGCGCCGCCCAATAGAACCGCCGGTCGAGGATATTTGCCAGGGTGCAAGCCGCATTGTTGTCATTGACGGAGTCGTAGACACCACAAACATCGGTGCCATATTCCGCTCGGCCGCTGCTCTTGGCATAGACGCCGTGTTGCTCACCCGCAACTCGTGCGACCCGCTCAACCGCCGCGCCGTGCGCGTGTCAATGGGCAGTGTGTTCCTTGTACCCTGGAGCTGGCTCGACGGCGGCATAGAGCAACTGCACTCGCTTGGTTTTGACACTGCGGCAATGGCGCTGACCGATGACTCCATCCCCATTGACCACACCTCACTCACCACCCTGCCCAAACTGGCAATTATCATGGGCACCGAGGGCGACGGCCTCCCCGCCGAAACGATCGCAAAGGCCACACATGTGGTGCGCATACCGATGTCACACAATGTCGACTCACTTAATGTAGCCGCTGCTGCAGCCGTAGCATTCTGGGAATTGAGAGACAGGAACAGATGATGCAGTAACTTATACTAATTAACAAAAACAGAACCGGTTTGACGTTTGCGGACGTCAAGCCGGTTCTGTTTATTTCAAAAAGGCCATTATCAATAGTTATTCCACCAGCCCTCGCGGTTATGGAAAACAATATCCTTGCTGTCGCGGCGCTTGCTTTTGCTCACGAAAGGAATGTTGTAACCAACACCGAACTCAATCTGCTCGGCAATGTGCATGTGTGTCTTAGCCAATGCCTGTACATAGATATTGTCCCATACGCGGCACTTCACACCAAAGCGGATATAGTGCCAAGCCTCATCGGAACCCGCCGAGTGCATCTTGTAGAACAATGGGCGCTTGCCGCGACCGTATATCGGGTGATCGTGATTGTAGAAATTGCGCGCAGGGTTGTAGAGATATACACCCCAGTCAACCATTGCTGTAACACGGCCGAACTGCAACTCATTGTTGATACTGACACCGGCACGAATCTTGTCCGACTGCTTGTACTCGACATCTGTGCGGAAAAGACCGCGGTTTGTCTCTTTGCCGATAGCATCATTGAAGAACACATCGGCACCAAGACCGATACCATACCAGTTGCAAACATTGTATACAGCACCAACGTGGAATGTATTGATGAGGAAGTTACGTCCATCGGTGAGGTCGGCCGACTGTGAACCGGCAGCAATAGTAACATTCAGGCTCCAACGATATGGCAGGTCGGGGAAATGTATTGGTTCCTTCTCCTCTTCCTCGGGGTTGATGGTAGCAATCAAACCGACACCGCCATAGAGCACATTCGCGCCCATATTAGGCTCCATTATACGGCCGTTGCTCATGTGAAAGAAACCAATTTCACCATTGAGCGCCAGGTTGCGTGTAAGCGGGAAATTAAGGTTCACGCCACCGCACAGATAGGCGTTGAGGTGAGAGCCGAAGGTGTAGTGTGCCTTTGGATTGTCTCTATTGCTAACATTTGGTTTGTCTGTATATTCAGGATTTTCCCCTTCACGTTCATTTGTCCAATAGGTCTCGGAACAGTATGCAAGACCTGAAGCCAACTTTATACCAAGCTCAAAATGCTTTGTACGTACGCAATTAATCATAATATAAGGATAGACAGAGACAGTCTTGCCCATCACCTTATCACCCAAGTCAATATATGATGCACCCACACCAAGTGTAGAGTTGTTCAAATATTGCTGCCAAGGGCGCTGCTGATTGGATGGAAATTCAAAACCGAAGTTCACACCGGCAGGAGCCGATGGATTGATTGTCTCCAAATTTCCGTTTGGAGAAAGATAACCTCCCACAAAAGGCTGTACCTTGAGCGAGAACCTGTCGTTACCGGTTTTGTAATGCTGCGCAAAAGCAACATTTGAGAACAGCACTGCACTCAGTGCCAAAAATAAAAAACGTTTCATTTGTATTTGTGATTGATATGATTTTTCCTTAGTTTTCACAACCGGGTTGCATCTAACGTTTTACCACGAGCGCAGCCCATTTTCGCAAAAGGATTGCAAAGATGGTGCAAGCGAGTTAAACATAGAGTTTACTCTAATGTTTTACCACGAGCACAGCCCATTTTCGCAACGAAGTTGCAAAGGTACTACATTTTTGACAAATAATTATAAAAAACAGTCACATTTTACGCAAAATCTACACAAACACACGCCAAAAGTGCAAATCCCTGCAGATACCCGTATTTTATAACACACTTTTTTACCATACATTGGGAAATATTCACTATCTTTGCTAGAAATTGTGAGTTTATTTCCGCAAATTTTCTTAATCTATAATAACTTTAATATGAAAAATCTTTTTTCACTTTTGCTCACCGCATTGATGCTCTGCTTTACACTGCAGCTCAATGCACAGAACAAGAATGTAAAGCCATTCGTCATCCCCGAACTGCGTGAGTGGGTTGGCGCAACCGGCGAGTTTGAAATCACCGAAGCAACAAAGGTTGTGTACAGCAAGTCACAGCCCGCTGTAGCCAATGTAGCCAATCAGTTTGTCTTCGACTACAGAAAAATGACCGGAACCTCGTTGAAGTTTGTAGAAGGCAAGGCCGGCAAAGGCGACATCCTCATTTCACTCAAGAACAACAAGAAACTTGGCAACGAGGGTTACAAGATTACCATCGGCAACAATGTGAAGATTGAAGCGACAACAGAGCGCGGTGCAATTTGGGCAACACGTACACTGATGCAGATTGCCGAGCAGAACGGTGGCAAGCTCCCCAAGGGTACCATCGTTGACTACCCCGACTACGAGATGCGCAGCTTCATGCTCGACTGCGGCCGCAAGTTCATCCCCATCAGCTTCCTGCACGAGTATGTAGACTTCATGGCATACTACAAGATGAATACTTTCCACATTCACCTCAACGACAACGCCTTCAAGCAGTTCTTTAACCACGACTGGTCAAAGACACCATCGGGTTTCCGCTTGGAGAGCGACTTCTTCCCCGGCCTTGCATCACGCGACGGCTATTATACAAAGGAGGAGTTCATCGAGTTGCAGAAGCACGCAGAGCGTGTGGGTGTAGAGATTATCCCAGAGTTTGACGTTCCTGCCCACTCATTGGCATTCGTACACTACCGCCCCGAGCTCGGCAGCAAGGAGTATGGTCTCGACCACCTCGACCTCTTCAACCCTGCAACATATACATTCGTCGATTCACTCTTCATGGAGTACCTTGGCGGCGAGGAGCCTGTTTTCCGTGGACCACGTTTCCACGTTGGTACCGACGAGTACTCTAACCGCGACACAGCTGTTGTTGAAAAGTTCCGTTACTTCACCGACCACTGCATCCGCGAGGCCGAGAAGTATGGCAAGCAGGCTTGTGTTTGGGGCGCACTCACACACGCAAAGGGCAACACCCCTGTAAAGGTTGACAACGTACTCATGTACGAGTGGTACAACGGTTATGCCGACCCTACAGAGATGATTAAGCTCGGTTACGATGTAGTGAGCATCCCCGACGGCTACACATACATTGTACCAGCTGCAGGCTACTACTATGACTACCTCAACTGCAACTACCTCTATGACACCTGGACACCTGCCATCATCGGTAACCAGACATTCGAAGAGAAGCACCCACAAATCAAGGGCGGTTCATTCGCTGTTTGGAACGACCACGCCGGCAACGGTATCAGCTGCAAGGACATTCACTACCGTGTGTTCCCTGCAATGCAGACAATGGCAGTGAAGATGTGGACAGGTGCAAAGCCAACAGTTCCTTTTGCTGAGTTCAACCAGGCACGTCTTGCACTCAGCGATGCCCCCGGTGTGAACATCGCAGGCCGTTTCAGCGGCGAGAAGCGTACAATCCTGGAGGCTGCAAATGTAGCGGCAAACACAAACCTTGCTGCAAAGACAGGTGTTAAGGAGATTGGTTTCGACTACAGCGTATCGTTCGACATCGAGTACAAGAAGGAGCAGAACGGAACTGTATTGTTTGAGTCAAGCGACGCAGTGTTCTACCTTGCCGACCCTGCACAGGGCAAGCTCGGTTTCTCACGCGACGGCTACCTCAACACCTTCAACTTCTGCTTCTACCCCGGCGAGAAGGCACAGGTAACAATCTGCGGTAACGAGAGCGAGACAAAGCTCTACGTAAACGGCAAGCTCATTGAGACACTCGACAAGCAGACAATCTACCACAACGAGGGCAAGGACAAGATGTTCTACGTTCGCACACTCGTGTTCCCGCTTGAGAAGACAGGTAACTTTGGCAGCAAGGTTACAAACCTCAAGGTAACAAACTACAGCAAGTAATCGCTTGCACAAGAGAGAATAAAAATATTCCGCAGAGTCGATGCTCTGCGGAATATTTTTTATGTATACCAAGCTGTCGCTTAAATGAAGATAAACTTAAGGATGAACAATACTGCCAGAACGTACATTGTAGGAGTAATCTTGTCCAACTTGCCACAAAGCATATTCAACACCACATAAGAAATCATACCAAGCATTATACCGTTTGATATTGAATAGGTAAGCGGCATCATTACAATGCAGATGAATGCAGGGATTGACTCGCAGTAGTCGTTGAAGGGAATCTTTCTCACCGATTCGAGCATCAGCATACCCACAATCACAAGCGCAGCTGTTGTTGCTGCTGCAGGAATTGAGAGGAACAATGGTGAGAAGAACAACGAAACTGCAAAGCACACGGCAACCACAAATGCAGTGAGGCCCGAGCGTCCACCCTCGGCAACACCGGCCGCACTCTCCACGTATGTCGTGGTTGTTGAAGTGCCAAGTACAGCACCGGCAGTCGTTGCAATGGAATCGGCCATAAATGCTTGTTTCACCCTGTAAATGTTACCGTTCTTGTCCATCATATTAGCCTTGCCGCACACACCTATAAGAGTACCTACCGTATCGAACAGGTCTATAAAGAGGAATGTGAACACCACCACAAGCATGTCGAGCGAGAATATATGCTTGAACTCAAACTGACAGAAAATAGGCTTTATCGACTGTGGAGCCGAGAGAACACCCTTAAACTCAGTAATGCCACCGGGAATACCTATAAGCATTGTAATGATGATACCGAGCAGAATTGCAGCCGGCACTCTCTTGGCATACAATATTCCGGTAATTACAATACCGATAAGGGCAAGCAATGCCTGCCCCGATGTAATATCGGCAAGTGTAACCAAAGTTGCAGGGTCGGCTACTATAAGCCCACCGCTATGCAAGCCTATGAAAGCGATAAAAAGTCCTATGCCGGCACCAATGGCATTCCTCAAGTGCATTGGAATTGCGTTCACAAAAGCCTCGCGCACGTTGGTAAGTGTAAGAATAATGAATATTACACCCTCAATGAGCACCGCCGTCAAAGCAAACTGCCATGGATATCCCATACCAAGACACACGGAATAAACAAAGAACGCATTAAGCCCCATACCCGGCGCCAAGCCAAAAGGCAATTTTCCAATGATTGCCATTGCAAGGCAACCAATGATTGCAGCCAAAGCGGTTGAGGTAAATACAGCACCGCCGGGCATTCCATCGAGAGCGCTGAACATTGCAGGGTTCACCGCAAGAATGTACGACATGGTAAGAAACGTTGTCACACCTGCAACAATCTCTGTTTTTACGGTAGTCTGTTCCGGATTGAATCCAAATAATTTCTTTAACATCATCTATTTGTTTTATCTATTGAAAACTGATTTATTTAACGTGAGTTCGATATAAGAATTTATACTAAAATTTAGCGTATTTTGTCATTCCGAACCTTGTGTGAGGAATCTCATTATACGCAGATTCAGAGATCCCTCGTCGCTACGCTCTGTCGGGATGACAGGTTCGCGATTTGATTTAGCTTATACAACTCACGTTATTTACTTCTCATTTTGTTCAGAATGCATATTTCACGGCCACTGTAGGCATCACATCAAAACCCTTTGCAACAAAGTTGTTCGACACCTCAACCTCGGTACCCAAGCTCAAGTTCACCTTCTCCATACCCTTTACCTTGTTGAGGTTCACCCAAAGCTGAGGCTCGGCCATAAATATAAACTCCGTACCCATCAACACATTCTTCTCGCGCCAGAAATCGGCATAACCGTTGAACGAAAGCCAATGGTCAAGAAAATCCAGGTTCCACACACCTGTAATCTGGAAATTGCTTACACTCACATTGCCCGGGATAGCTTTGTACATTGCCGACACCGACCAAGTCTTGCTCCAGTCCTTTGAGTGACCCGAGTAGGTTGCACCTACAAGCCAGGCATTATCAAATGAAAATGCGTTATTCAAACCACCATTGTACTCAATGTGGGCCGACAGCCAGTTTAACTTACTCTCATTCCAGAAACACAATTCACGCGATATCTCACCATACGCGCCAACAGCCTTTGGAGCAAAATCCATGTCAACGAAGAAGAACGTACTACCATAATTGTCGGCACGGAACATCTCCACTGTAGACGTAGCGCAATTACGGCGAAAATCGTAATGGAGCTGAATGTTCTGCGCCTGCACCTTTGCCACGAGTGCCACAAACAGCACAACGACAACAACGAATCTTGACTTTAAGAAACTTGTGTTTTTCATATTATAATTATTATAAGGTTTATACAATCCCATGCGAGGGTTAAGGTAAAAAAAGTGTAGAAATCATCGACTGCAAAAATAAGTTAAAAACAGCAATAAACAAACTATTGTTTCTGCTTTAACCACACTCAGCTTTCCGTTTTAACTGCACTTCGTGCAATTATAGCAGCTTTAACAACATCAAATTACGGCAACACGCATAAAAAACTCTCCCGCTTTTTAAAGAGGGAGTACGGCTTTAGCCGGGAGGGAGTTCTGGCGCAAACAACTCTCCCGCGCGTTGCCGCTGTAAAAACTCAAGCAAGTTTGGCTTTTGCTCGCTTACCCGCAGCTTTCAGTTTTCCTTCGAATTACTAATAATAAAAGTTAAAGTTTTACCGCTAAACCATTTTTATATTTCTAAAGTTTTAGATTTCTAAAATCTTCGTTATATATTTGCGCAAGAAAGAACAAAAAAATAACAGAATGAAAAAATTCGATACACTTACAAAAGCCGAGATGCAGGTGATGAACGCGCTGTGGGACATGCGCGAAGGTGGGTGCATACACGACATAATTGAAAAGTACCCCGAGCCCAAACCTGCCTACACCACAATATCCACATTCCTGAAAATCCTCTTTAACAAAGGATTTGTTGACTACCGCAAACTCAGCGGTAAGACCCACACCTACTACCCTCTCATCAGTCGCGAAGCCTACACAGGCCAGGTGATGAAGGATGTCAAAGACTCGTTCTTCGGTGGTTCGGGCTCATCAATGGTAAAATTCTTTGCACAGAACGAGAAGCTGAGCGAAGCCGACATCAAGGAACTGTTGGAAATAATACAAGGAAACGAAAACAAGTAATTAAAAAGCAACAATATTGCAGTTGTCATCCCGACAAAGCGTAGCGACGAGGGATCTAATAAAAAAATAAGGACAATGAATATCGTTTCAAAATTCACCACTATCTTCTTCCTTCTTTTTATTGCATTGACAGCCAACGCACAAGAGATAACAGTTACAAACAGAGAAGGAACAATAGAAACCACTCTTGGTAACACAAAAGGAATATATTCCGACGGGCTCGACTTCAACGAGTTTTTCACCGGCGCCACAATCACAGCAAAGGTAAAGGCAAACAAAGAGGGAGAAGCCACAAGAATCAATATCACAAAATGCAAAGTATCATCAGTTGGGAACTGCGACGAAAAATCCTTAAACACTGCAAAAAAGCTACTGAAAGAGAGTTGCAGGAACATAATCGCCGGTGAAAAATGGAACCGCGACAAGAACAGTTGCCGCATAATTCACAAAGCCGGCAAAACGCAAAAGGCAGAAAAACCGAAGATAAGTAAAGAGATTCAATCAATAATCAACGCGCACATTACAGACGAGAAAAGGAGAGAGATTTATGGCATAAACGGCAGCGCGTTCATAAATGCAAAAATAGACCACGAAGGTAAAATATACGATACCGGATTCATTGGCTGCATAATTTGGGACACAAGGTGGCAGACCGCCCGTCGCAGCGACATAAACAGCCTGCACATTGCTGTAAGGTCAAGTTCCATTACAAGCATCAGACTGCGCCCCGACTATTCAAGCACTGAATATAAGACTGTGGAGAATGCAAGAAAACTCCTGAAGAGCACAGCCAAAAGCATCGGAAAGGAGTTGGAAGGTAAATATTATCCCACAGCATCAAAGGGGAATATATGCATTGAGGTAAACATAAACGGATACGATATTGACATTGAGCAAAGCGAGCCGGAGTACCCCGACGGTTATAAGGCTCTAAAGAACATATATGTCGAAGAGATGAAGAATGACAGGACCATTTCACGCAACAACATAAAAGGACACATAGACATCTATCTGAAGATTAAAAAGAACGGTAAAGCCATATTCTACTCTGCCAACCCGGAAATCTCAAGCACTAACGGCAAAAACAGCGAAAGGAAAATCCAAAAAGAGATTATAGACTGTTTGAAAAAGACAACAAAAAAGATGCCACGCTGGACACCGGCAACATTCGACGGCAAGGAGATTGAAAAAATTGCCCGCTTGCGCATTGAACTGAATTGAAGACATATGATAAGGACATTGCAGTCCTGTCATTTTGAACGTAATAAAATGGAGTGAAGAATCTAATAGAATCAAGTATCAAGCTATGACAGCCATACTAACCTACATACTAAAATGGTCACTTGGCCTGGCGGTACTCTACCTGCCGTTTGCACTGCTGCTGCGCAAGGAAACATTCGCCACCCTCAACCGCAGGCTTTTACTATGCATAATCATAGCCTCGGCACTGCTGCCATGCATCACTGTAAGCTACCCGGTTGAAATAGAACTGCCGGCAACAGGGATCACGCAAAGCGAAACAGGCAAAAACACAGGAAGCGCCATTGCAGCAGGCCATGACACCGGAGCAAAGAAGATTATAACCCCACGCAACATATTCATATTATACAGTGTGGGAGTGATTGTAAGCGTACTGTTTTTTACTACAAGCCTCATCAGGGCAATGCGCCGTGTAAGACGCGGAGCAATATGGGTCGAGAGGCAAAAAAGAATGACAATATACTGCCATGCAGGCAACACCGCACCGTTCAGCCTTTTCCGCAATGTGGTAATCTCACAAAGCGACTATGACGAGTGTGGCAAGGAGATTCTGCTGCACGAGGAAGGGCACATCAGGCGCGGGCACTCATACGACATGCTCCTCATAAGCATTGTAAAGGCCCTGCAATGGTTCAACCCTTTCATATACCTGTTGGCAAATGACATCAAGGAGATTCACGAATACGAGGCCGACAGATATGTACTGCAACGCAACGGCAACACACAGGCCTATCAGATGCTCATACTAAAGAAAGCCGTCGGCAACATCCCGTTTCCATTGGCAAACAGTTTCAGTCAAAGCTGCGTGCGCAAACGAATAAAAATGATGTCACGAAAGCAGAGCAGCAGCGGCAAGCGTTGCAAATGGCTCTACCTCCTACCTGTAACGGTTGCCTACATCGGAGCATTTGCACAACCCGAATACATATATATAACTGCACCCAAAGCCGCAGAACAGGGAACTACCCAACCGCAACAACCGATAGAGAGTGAGGAAACAGTGGCGCAACCGACAATATGCATGCCTGCCAGCGGCAAAGCGACCATTGCATACAGCAACACAGCGCCCAAACGATTACCAAAGGAGATTGCGAGGATTGAACTGCCGGCGTTTGAAGAGGAACTGCTAATCACTGACAGCTACTGCGAATACATTGACCTTGAGAATTCCATTGCCGCCGAGACACTGCGTGCAAGCGGAATAAGAAAGTGTGACATCAAGGTAAACTTTACCACAGGTAAAGACGGGAAGCCCGGCAACATGAGCATAGCAAGCTGCAACGTCTCTACAACCGGCAACATCACCCCGGCTGACATTGAGCAGATAAAGGCAACAGCCACTGCGGCAGCCATTGGTCACATTGCCGGCAAGCAATGGTACGCAGAGAGAAAGACACGATACAATGCACATATCATCTACCACTATGGCCCATCTATGGAGATTGCAGGCAACAACAGCAACCTACCGCTGATGGCCGGCGCAACAGCAATAAGATAACACCACCCTATGTTACTTTTTGAATTCCTCTCCTGTCTTAGGGGAGGTGCCAAAGGCGGAGGGGTTTAATACCAACACCATGAAACGTACAACCATAATACTATTACTGCTCACTGCACTGCTGCAAGGCGGCCTTGCACAGACAGCCGGCAATGGCGAGGCAGCACGCAACAGCCTCGATAACATAATCATACGCAGTGCCATCAAGCAGAGCCTCTTCCCCGAAGAGCGCGTCTATCTGCACTTCGACAACACCGCCTACTACCTTGGTGAGAGCATCTGGTTCAAGGCATACGTTATGAGCGGCGTCGACAACGAACCGACCACAATGAGCCGCGTGCTGTATGTCGAACTGGTATCGCCCGAGGGCTACGTTGTAAAGACCAACAAATACAGGATTGAGAGCGACGGCAGCTGCCACGGCTCGTTCGAGCTGACACCGCTGTTGCTGTCGGGATATTATGAGGTGCGCGCCTACACACGCTACATGCTCAACCGCGGCAAGGATGCCATCTTCAGCCGTGTGTTCCCAATCTTCGACAAAGTGAATGCCGACAATTGGGATTTCAAGAATATGCTCGACCGCCGCAGAGGATTTCTTGTAGACATTGAAGAGAACGACAGCCTAACCGGCCTCGACCGCGAAGTGGAATGGGTGAACAGCGAACTGCCACCGTGCGACCTGCACTTTTATCCCGAGGGCGGGCACCTTGTAAATGGCATTGAAAGCACCGTTGCATACGAAGTATTCGGCAACGACGGCATAAACAGCGAGCAGAGCATCACCATCACAGCCGACGGCAAGCCGTTGCTTATCTCCACCCCCGAGCATTTGGGCAAGGGCACATTCACTCTCACCCCACACAAGGATGTCAAGTACAGAGCTATACTCAAACAGGGCAAGAAAGAGAAGAAGTTCGAGCTGCCCGATGTCGAGAACGAGGGCGCCACAATCAATGTTATCGAGGAGAATGGCACATACTACATAACCACCCGCAACAACCTTGACGGAGCAACGGAGATGGGTTGCGCCGTCGTGCACCGCGGCAAAGTGTTCTTCTACGAGCGGTTCCTCTCTACCGACACCTGCATGCTCTTTGCCATAGACAGCAAGACGCTCGACGAGGGAGTGAACCGCGTGGTACTCTTTGTAAACGACAGCATACCGCTTGCCGAGCGCCAGTTCTTTGTCACCCACACCGAGCCGCAGGAAAGCGACAATGCAACAGCCAAACTGCTTGTGACAAGCGACGGCGAGGAGATTGAGGATTTGAACATTGTACCGCACGGCAGAATAACACTCGACATTGAGCGCGAGGACGGAAAGCCCATCAGCGGCGGTACATTCTCGCTCTCAGTGAGCGATGCAGACTACCGCCAGGAGACATCATACACCTACAATCTCTATACATATATGCTGCTGGGGTCCGAACTCAAGGGCTACATCCCCGACGCAGCACGCTACTTTGACCCTGCGAATGTGAACCACGCCCGCGAGCTAGACCTTGTGATGCTCACCCATGGCTGGACATCATATGACTGGAGCAAGTTAATCCGCCGCAATGCCAAGTTAGAGCAACCCGTAGAGCGCGGAATAACCATCAATGGACGCTTTGTAAAGAAACGCCCCGACAAGCGTTTCGGCAAGCTCGACAAAATTATTGTCACCAACAAACCCGGAGCAAACATCAAGTTCGACATAACATACAACGACAGCCTGCTCACGAAATATAACTTCAACACCGATGCCAACGGCGAGTTCCGCATACAGACACGCGATTTCACCGGCAAGCGCGTTGCAAGGCTCATGGGGCCACGCACATCATACGACAGCAGCGACAGCATCTTCGCTTTTGCTCTCGACCGTTACTTCTCGCCCGAGATGCGCCTCTACCACTATTGGGAGCGCAACACCGGCATGCCCACCACACAGGAACGCCTTACAGCCGAAAGGGACAGCCTCATCAAAGTGCGCCCATTCGAGTACCTCATCTCGCAGGTGGAGGTTGTGTCGAAGAAGAAACGCGAAGCCAACTACCGCCCACCACGAAGCGAAATGCGCTTCGATTTCCTCGACGAATGGGAGTATGCCCAGGATGTCACCTACCTTTGCAACGAGAAATCGGCCTACTATGGCGGCAATGAGTGGCAATATGATTTCACCGGCACCGGCGACTTCAACAACTATGCACCCACGGCAACCATTGAAGGTGCAGAGACCCTTTCGACACTGGACCGTGCCGTAATGGCAGGCAATGGCATATACAGCAATCAATTCAACGGATTCAAGCGTGAGATGGGCAGCGGATTCCGTGCCGATGACGACGGCCACTACCGCATAAATGACCCGGCATTCCACAACACACTCACCGCGGCCGACATTCTGCGCAGTGCATTCTGGCGCCACAACCTCAACTGGTGCTACTGGATACAGTCAATGGTCATCGACGGCGAATACAGTTCGCTGAACACCCCAACACCCGACAGAGAGTATCTCGAAGGTGTTGAGCCACGCAAGATGATGAACTTCAAGGAGATTGTCATCCGCTCCGACGAGAATACCCGCAAACAGTTTGGTGGAGGAAGACGCATACTCAAGGCAACAAACAAGAATAAAGGTAACATCGACTACAGAAGCTACTACGAAGGATTCTATGGACAGATGGGCATAAGTGCAAGAAACGGCAACATTGATGATGCCCCCGATGCAGCCATACTCCACGACCGCATAAAATCACTCCCGCACGATGCCATCCCCAACTACGTAGCCTGCTTCATACCTAACACTGAGGATGACGAACAGAAAGGCCTGATACCGGAATATACCCAACGCGGCACCACACGCTACACAATGGTCTATGGCTACACCCAGAGCAAGCAGTTCTACTCGCCCGACTACAGCACCGTAAAGCCCGATGCCACCACTGCCGACTACCGCCGCACACTGCTGTGGTCACCCGACATCACAGCAAAGAACGGCCGCCTCACCGTCGAACTCTACAACAGCACATCGGCAAAAAGAATAGCTGTCGACGTCGAGGGATATGCCGGCGGCACATTCTACAGCAGCAGCGACATTGCAACACGCGGTGCCGACAAGAACGATGCCGACATTGACCACCTCACCATGCCCCAGACACCCATTGTGGGCATACACAACATAGACATCCTCGCCTTCTGCTTCAAGAAAACCGAGGAGGGCCGCAGCTTCTTCAAGCACCAAATGTACGACGAGGCATTCACCTGCTTTAACGAAGCATCGGCACTTGGCTACCCCGACGCCATCTACAACAGCGCCGTGTGCTACATTAACGGCTACGGTGTTGAGTGCGACACCATCGAAGGCTTCAGGCGATTCCGCCGTGCCGCCAACACCGGGCACGACAGGGCACTCTACAACCTCGCCACCTGTTACCTCATGGGCATTGGTACCATGCAGAACGACAGCCTCGCATTCATCTGTTACGACAGAGCGGGAGAAGCAGGATATGCCAAGGCACTCACCACTGTTGCTGATTGTTACCTCATTGGACGTGGCACAACACAGGACAGCACAATGGCCTACGAATACTACAGCCGTGCCGCAGCAAAGAACGAACCGCGCGCCCTCTACATCATAGGCGAAAAGGTGGCACAGACCGACTCCCTGCTACAACTTAGCAAAAAGCAGCTACGCAAGCAAAGCACCATAGGCTATTACCAAAAGGCCGCCAAACTCGGCAACACCGATGCACAGTACAGGCTCGCGCAATTCTATGAAGATGGCTACTACGTAAAGAAGAGCAATAAACGCGCATTCAACTGGTACCTGCGCGCCGCCAACGGCGGACACCCCGAGGCCGCCGAAAAGGTTGCCCGCATGTACGAAAAAGGCAAAGGAACAAAGCGTGACGACCAAAAAGCCGCCGCCTGGTACCGCATAGCCATGGAACACGGCAGCCAAACAGCAAAGGAAAAGATTGATTGGTACAACATGTTCAGGTTCTTTAGTGAGTAACAAATATAAATTTCAAGAGATAATTATTTATTTATGAGAAAATAGTGTATTTTTGAAAATCATTGAAAAACTTCACATTAACTAATTATGAATAAACTAAACATTATCGCATTATTGGCAATTTTCTCTTTGTCGTGCTTGAATTCATCGGCTCAGTTTGATTCCAAGGATTGGGAAAAACAGATAAAACTGACCGAAACACGCAACAGGCATAAACCTCAAGGTGTCAGCAGGGGCTTTAGGAGACTGTATAAAAAGGAATATGGCTTGAGTAAGGCAAAATTGCCTTTCAACTCTTTTACAAGCATTTATCCAGGGTATGAATCTATTCTACTGCACAGAAATGACTACATAGGAACTATGAGCAACCCTATTGCTATAGCCTCTTCGGACGGCGATTGTATAGTCTACATTCCGGTTATGAGCCAGTATGCCGATGCTAATGCTTGGATGATGCCAAACCTCAGGAAAGGAGTTGCCGTCGATGTCATATGCAACAAGGATGATATCAATTATTGGCAAGTTCGTGTTACCGAGGATGATATCAAAAGAGTAATTGATGAGAATGTAACGGTGTACGAAAATGACCCATTCACCGCACAATGTGGAGCCGATGCGATGCTGCTGTGTAAATTCCCTTGCAGAGAAAAAATCTGCACTTATGGTAAAGATGGATATATCTCCATTCACGAAGAATACCCCCATTACTATATACTTTTTATTTACAAAGAGAGGCACAAGCCCATTAAAATGCACTTGTTTGTTACCGCCGAGGGATTTGATAAGATAGACAGCTATCTTTCGGATATATGTGGCTCTTTGAAGTTTTAGACAAACTCAAGAGTGTGAACATACAAGAAATGTTTATAAAAAGGTTGTACGCGTACAACCTTTTTATTGTTAATACAAACAGCAAGAAGAAATTGGATATAGTAAATTTTTGAACAATAAAGGAATTAAGACTTCTTTTTCTGTTCATATTTTTACTATTACAACAATTAAAACGGAAAATCTTTCCACCTACGTTGTTTGCATTTGTAACATAAATTTAACATTTTTACGGCGAACACTATAGTTAAATTTACGTTATTTGCAGAAGGAATAACAACAAAAAAGAACATTCATGAAAGCAACAGGATTCATTGCAGCTGCGCTGCTGCTTTTCTCGGGCATAGGTGCTCATGCGCAGGAGATGGAAAATGAGCCAAAGGGCAAGGCCATAGTACAGATATACACAAACTTCCACAGCGGGTTCGGTGTGGTGAATGACGACCGCGGTTTTGAGTTGGACCGCAGTTATCTGGGTTATGAATACAACTTTGGCAAAGGTGTGAGCGTGAAGGGAGTCCTTGACATTGGACAGTCGAGCAGCGTCAACGACTACAACCACATTGCCTACATAAAGAATGCACTGGTCAAATGGAATATCGGGAACTTTACCCTGCAGGGCGGTATGATTGGAATGACACAGTTCAGCTACCAGGAGAAGTTCTGGGGCTACCGCTACATCTACAAGTCGTTCCAGGACCAGTACAAGTTCGGCAGCAGTGCCGACCTGGGTATTTCGGCATCGTGGCAGATTGCCCCATGGATTGAGGCCGACATTGTAATTGCCAACGGCGAGGGCTACAAGCTGGTGCAGGTGAACGACGGACTGCTCTATGGCCTTGGCACTACCATAAAGCCGTTCAAAGGAATGTCATTTCGCCTTTATGCCGGACTCAATGAAGGTGTAAAGGGAGAAAAGGACATCATAAACTATGCAATGTTTGCCGGCTACAAGCACAAGTATTTTTCAGTTGCCGTGGAATATAACATAATGCGCAACAACCGCCGTGTAGAGGGGCATAACCTCTACGGTTTCTCAATGTATGCAACCGGCACCATCAACAGTTGGCTCGACCTCTATGCACGCGCAGACGGACTGATGTCGAGCGACGACTGGAACAAGGAGAAGGACGATGTTGCCGTCATTGCCGGCGCGCAGTTCAAGCTTGGCAAATATGTGAAGATTGCGCCCAACTTCAGGATGAGCATCCCAAGCGCCGACGGACAGGACAACCTGTACTACGGCTACATAAGTTGCTGTTTTGGAATGTAAAGGTTTCCATTTATAGCCTTATTATAAAGGATACCAACTATAGATAATACTCCAACATAAAAAAATCTGCATTTGTTTTGCAGATTTTTTATTTATTCGTAAATTTGCGAACAACAAACGATATATAGGCATGGCAAACAAAGATTATTCGGTCAAGCAAGAGCAAGTCGCACGTTTTGCAAAAGCAATGGGTCATCCGGCTCGTATTGCGATACTGCAGTTCCTTGCCAAGCAAGCCACATGCTATTTTGGTGACATACATGAGGAGTTGCCCATAGCAAAGGCTACCGTATCGCAACATTTGAAGGAACTGAAAGATGCAGGCCTAATACAAGGCGAAGTTGAAACACCAAAGGTCAGATATTGCATCAATAGAGAGAATTGGCAACTGGCAAAGTCACTATTCAGCGAGTTCTTTGATGACTGTGCCTGCAAGAAAACAGCCTGTTGCAAATAGTTGAATAAAAGGTTGAATTATTCAGCCTTTATTTTCGCGATACATGTTCGTTGTTTTACGAATTACAAACAATATAAAATTAAACATTATGAAAAAAGGTTTATTAATTCTTATCCTATGTGGGGGTGCGGTGGCTTGTTCTAGTGACAAGCAAGAAAGTGTAGCCGTAAATCAGCAAACGAAAAAAGATGTGGTGGAGGTGCTGTACTTCCACGGAACACAGCGTTGTGCGACTTGTATGGCAATTGAGAAGAACACCAAGGAGTTGTTAGAGGTGGATTATGCCGAGCCGTTGAAAAGCGGCAAGTTGGTATTTCGCTCGGTGGATATTAGCAAGGAGGAGGCCCTTGCCGAGCGTTACGAGGTTAGTTGGTCATCACTTATTCTCGTTGATTACGATAAAAGCGGAAATGAGAGTGCAACAAACCTTACCGAATTTGCTTTTGGTAAAGCCCGTAGTGCCCCCGACAAGTTCAAGACAGGTTTGCAAGAAATAGTAACAGAAATGCTTAACAACTGATGCTATGGAGTGGTTACAATCAATGTTGGAAAATTCAACAACACCGGTATTTACAGCATTCACACTTGGCCTGCTCACGGCACTTTCGCCTTGTCCGTTAGCAACCAATATCGCTGCCATCGGCTATATTGGCAAGCATATCGAGAGCTCAAAAGGGGTGTTTGTGCAAGGCTTGCTCTACACTTTGGGTCGCACGATTGCCTACACGCTGCTTGGTGTGGTGTTGATTGCAATTTTAAGAAGCGGTGCGAGCGTATTTGGCATTCAAAAGTTTATTGCCACTTATGGCGAGTTGATTCTACCTCCTGCCTTGTTGCTTATCGGTCTGTTTATGCTATTTGGCAACCGACTAAATCTGCCGTCATTCGGCTTTGGAGGTAAGGACGAGGGACTTGCTCAACGAGGCGGATTCGGTGCGTTGATATTGGGTGTACTCTTTGCATTGGCATTCTGCCCTACAAGCGGGGTGCTCTATTTTGGTATGCTGATTCCGATGTCGGCGAGCGCAACTATGGGCTACCTGTTACCAACACTATTTGCCATTGCAACCGCCTTGCCCGTGCTTGTTGTTGCGTGGATATTGGCGTTCAGCGCAGGGCAGATTGGAGCGGTCTATGGTAAGATGCAGACCATTCAGAAGTGGCTCAATAGAATGGTGGGCGTGCTGTTTATCGCAATCGGAATATATTATTGTTTAACAACATACATTTAAGAATTATGGAAATCAAGATTTTAGGAACAGGTTGCGGTAAGTGCAAGACAACCT
>JAZOOF010000036.1:0-48066 GCA_045654885.1 Bacteroidaceae bacterium | reverse complement strand
TTTTTTTCATGGCTGTTATTTTTATGAGAATGTATTATTCTATTGCTTTTGTCATCCCGACAGAACGGAGTGACGAGGGATCTCTTAAGTTTTGGATAATGAGATTTCTCACACAAGGTTCGAAATGACAAAAACTGTTATTTTATTATGAATTGTCCGAAGAATTTCTGTGTAGCACTCCTTATCGAGTAGATATAAATACCGGGGGCAAGGTCATTCACGGCAACCGCCACGCGCTCCTCGCCGGCTGTAATCTGCGCGCTGTGCAGCAGATTACCTTTCATTCCGTGCACGGTTAAACGTGCATCCTCGCAAAGCCCTGCTGCAAGCACCACAAGCGGTTCACCGGCAGTAAGCACACTCTTTTCAATGCCTACTTGGGCCACCTTGGCCTCATCGATGGTTGTAGCACCGTCTATGGTTATCATATTCTTTATTGTGCGTGACGATGTGCCGGCAGGAGTTGTGACGGTAAGTGTGACATCATAGTTGCCGGGGTTGCCGAACACCACAACAGGGTTGCGCGCCGTGGCATCGCTCACAGACTGCGGTTGTGGAGAGAAGCTCCACTGCCAACGTGTATTTTCGTCCTGACGCACTATGCTGTAACTGTCGAACAGCACGCTCTTCTGCGGGTTTGCAGTGAGGTTGCCGCTGCCGAGGTTAAGCGCCATGGGCTGTGGCACGGCAATGAAGTCCTGATGATAGAGCGGTGCCTCCCACAAGCCCTGGTCGGTTGCCATGCGCAGAACACCGCCTTTGTAGAAAGGCACAACCTTTGAGATGCGTGCTCCGGGGTTCAGACCGCTCGAATAATCAATAAACTCGCTCATTGTATTGTCACGGAAATAGACACTCGCACCGTCATAGCTTGTGACATAGGTACTGTTGTACTCGTCACCCACAAGAATAATCTGGTGTACGCGCTTGTCGGCAAGGTTCGCAAGGTCATAAGCGCTCCAGTTCATGCCACCGTCAAAGCTCTCGCTGACAGCACCGTAGCGGTCGTTGCATATCACAAGCAGATGGTTCTCGTCGTTGGGGTCAACCACAACCTTTGTATAGTGTACATAGTCGTCGGTTATTGCAAACGGTTGCGTGCACTCGTGGAACGAGAGACCACCGTCATCGGAGCGCCACACATTCCAACAGCCCGAGATATAGACCCTGTCGGGGTTGGAGCGCGCGAACTCATAGCTGTAGAAATCCTCACCCTCGCTATCGAAGACCTTTTGGAACGATGCACCCTCGTCGTATGAGAGGTAGCCGCCCCAAGTATCGGTCATGTCCTGCAGGAACACCTTAAGGGCATAGCGCGGGTCGGTGGCAATCTCACCATTTATGCGCAATGCCTCGTATGGTTTCTTGTCATAGAACCAAGTCCATACATCCGACTCTATCGTGCCGTCCATTTCGCGCGGCATGATGCGTGTGGAGGCATCGGTAAAGTAGACCTTCCAAGGGTTGCTCTTCATGACATAGCCTGTTGCAATCTCCACACCGCCCACGTGTACGCTGTTGCCCTCGCCATAAGTGGCCGCATGCACCACGTCGCCGTTGTGCCAACGGCCTGCAGCCATCACGTCCTCGTTCCAGCCGACACCCAAGCCCTGATAGTCCGATGCATATATTCCGTCATAGCGGTCCTCGCCCTTTGTCTCGAAGAAGTCACGCGAATACTTGATGCCACCATCATTGCAAATCCATGTATCGCCACAGGGGTGTATGGCAATGTCCTGGATATCGCAATGCATCCAGTCGTTGCGTTGATAGCCGCCAATGGCATTGTCGCGATAGTTTGCCACACCCTCGTTGGTTGAACGGTAGAGCGAGGTAAGACCAAAGAGCACATGCGCAGGATTCTGTGCCGATGCCCCGATCATCATATCAAAGAAACCCTGCCCGCCTGCAGAGTCCATAATTGGAGAAAAAGTGATATCATAGAACTTACCGCCCTTGTCGGTCTGGTCCTCCCATGTTATGCCGGCATCCTTCGACATCAGTATATATGGTGTTCCCTTACCACCCTGCGGGCCGGCATCGTAGCCCCATGAGTCGCATGTCACAAGAGCATAGACATAATCTTCGCCACCGGGAGCCTCACTCACTGCCAAACGGCCGCAAATCATCATATCCACCGGGAGTTCCAACTGCCTCCAGCTCATTCCGGCATTGTCCGAGAGATATACCCCCGCCCAGGGACCGGCCTCGCGGCGCACAAGATATATTCTGTCGGGGTTACCCGGCTGCAGTTCGTGGTCGAAGCATATTCCGCGCAAAGTACATGAGAAGTTTGTGCCGCCATCGGACGAGATGAAGAAACCGGCAGCCGAAGTGCCTTCATCCTTGCTACCCACCGAAGCTGTTATGTAATCGGTATTGTCGGGATTTATCCTTATCGAATTCACACGGTTGCTTATTCCGCCGCAACGGTTCCATGTTTCACCGCCGTCGGTACTTTTCCAAAGCCATGGGCCACCGCCCACATAAACGGTATTCTTGTCTGTGGGATGCACTGCTATGCTGAATATTGAGCCACCGAAATTGTGCTGCGGTGCGCAGGGCTTCCAACTCATTCCGTGGTCGGTTGTCTTGAACACGACACCCGACTCCGTTCCGCAATAGAGTGTCGCGCTGTCGCTGAGTGCAACGGCAATGCGGAACACGCACACTTGCGAGTCCTTGCGCTTGAGTTCGCCGTTCTCGTTTGAGTATGTACGGTTAGGGCCTATGTTGCGCCATACAGGTTCTGTGTCTGTTGCTCTTGTTGCCGCAGCCTTGCGGTTCATTGAATCGACCTGCGCGGCATATTGTTCAATTGACGGCAGGGCAATGGTGCCGTCGGGAGCTACATAGTCGCGATAGGCAGCCATCCAACGACGGTAATAGTTCACCACCTGTTTGTTGTCGACGGTACGCACACGCACATCGTCATCGGCAGCGCGCCACTCGTTGTAGAGCCTCTGCATCTCCTTGAAATTCACACCCGCCGGGTCGGTTGCTATGTGCTGCATCCACTGCGGCGCGCCAAGTGGCAAAGCCTCAACAAAATATGGGTCATATTTCTGTTGCTTTATGGCTGTGGAATCGGCATCTGCCACGTTGACGGCAACTGCATTTCCACAAAATACTCCGGCACAAACAATCGCCGGCAATAATCTACTTAGTTGTTTTTTCATTAATCGATGGTTAAGTTTACTGTTTTTCGGTTACAATTTTAACAATTTACATTAACATTTCACAAATTGTATAGATAATTTATGTTAATGCCCTTTATTTTTTCAAAAATGATTACAAATTTGTAACGAAAACAGACGCTGCATAAAAGATTATTACCACAGATGTGCCATTCCTGAGTGCAACGAAGGAACTCAAAACCGAAAATAAAAATACTTCGTTATGCTCAGTATGACAGGATGCATCGGGCAACTGTAAGATTATTGATTTATTAAATGGTAAAGAAAAATAATCAAGCAACTTGTTATTTTTGATTACACGAAATTCTGCTGCGCCCGTTGAAAGTGAAAATAAATTTTCCCTCACTCGTTTATTGAATTTTCGCTCGTTTGTTCGTATATTAGCAAAATATTAGGTAAAAACCGGAAAAACAAATAACTATTATATGAAATCACTACGTTCACTTTTCAGAATAGGACTTGGTCCTTCGAGCAGTCACACAATGGGTCCCAACCGCGCGGCCAAGCAGTTTGCCGAGCGTTGCCCCAACCCCGACAGCTACCGTGTAACACTCTATGGCAGCCTTGCAGCCACGGGAGCAGGTCACATGACAGACGTTGCAATAATAAAAGAACTTGAACCCATAGCAAAACTGGAGCTCATTTGGGAGCCCGAGGTATTCCTCCCGTTCCACCCCAACGGCATGCTGTTCGAGGGCATAAAGGACGGCAAGGTCATCGACAGTTGGAAAATATACAGCGTAGGTGGCGGCGAGCTCGCAAACGAGGAGACAACAAAGAACGAGGAGGACATATACCCGCTCACAACCATGCACGAGATTATGGACTGGTGCGACGAGACTGGCTGCACCTTCTGGGAGTATGTGGAGAAGTACGAAGGCCCCGAAATCTGGGAATACCTTGGCGAGGTGTGGGCAACAATGCAGAGCACCATCAAGCGCGGCCTTGAGAACGAGGGTGTGCTGCCCGGCGGACTTGGCATACAGCGCAAGGCGCTCACCTACCTCAACAAGTCAATGTCGTACAACGCTGCCGTGAGCAGCAAGGCAAAACTCTATGCATACGCCCTTGCCACAAGCGAGGAGAATGCAAGCGGAAGCACCATTGTCACCACCCCCACATGCGGTTCAAGCGGTGTGTTGCCGGCCGTACTCTACCACCTGTCGACAGCACACAACTGTTCGGATGCACGCATATTGCGTGCCATCGCCACAGCCGGCCTGTTCGGTAACGTGGCAAAAGAGCACGCATCAATCTCGGGCGCCGACGTAGGTTGCCAGGGCGAGATTGGCGTTGCCTGCGCCATGGCGGCTGCCGCTGCATGCCAGCTCTTTGGCGGAACAATCAACCAGATTGAGTATGCTGCAGAGATGGGACTCGAGCACCACCTGGGACTCACCTGCGACCCGCTTTGCGGCCTTGTACAGGTGCCATGTATTGAGCGAAATGCCATTGCCGCATCGCGCGCACTCGATGCCTGCACATACTCGGCACTGTCGGACGGCAAGCACAAGATTGACTTCGACCACATTCTGCAGGTGATGAAGGAGACCGGACACGACCTCCCCAGCCTCTACAAGGAGACATCTACCGGTGGCATTGCAAAGATTGATATCAACAAGCGCCGCGGATTGAGAAAAATCCTCGACACCCTGCACATTCACAAGAACGACGACAACACAAAATAACATACAATGAAAAAAGCACTATTACTATTGGTTCTGCCAGCCTTGCTGGCAACAACCACACTGAAAGCACAGGACGACAACAAAGTGCGCCCCAACTACGCACTCGCCGAGCGCTTCTCGCCAAAAAAGATTTCACGCATGGTAAAGCAGACCCGCATACAACCCGTGTGGTTTGCCGACGGCAAGCAGTTCATCTACTCCTGGAGCGACACCAACGACAAGAACTTCTACATCGTGGATGCAGTAAAGGGCACAAAGAAGATGCTCTGGGACATGAATTGGCTTGCAAAGGAGCTTACACAACGCACACAAGACCCCTATGATGCCGACCATCTGCCAATAAACATAAACAGAAACATACGCGAAGGACGCTACGTACGTTTCGATATTGCATCAAAACTCGAAGTGCCCAAGCAACTTCCACGCCACGAGCGCAACGACAGCGCCAAGATAAAGGAGAACGAAGGCAAGAAGGAAAACAAGACCTTCTACTTTGAGTATGACATGAAGACCAGGCAGCTCATTGAGCGCACAAAGGACGAGATTGAAGACCTCTACCCCGTTTACCCGGGCTGGGCAAACGTATCGCCCGACGGCAAGTATGCCATCTATGAGAAGAACTACAACCTGTGGTACATGTCGCGCGAGGATTTGGACAAGTTGAGATATTGGGACAAGGACAGCACCGTAACCGAGCACCAGCTCACTTTCAACGGCCGCCCCAACTGGTGCTATGCACACCACTCACTCGATGAGAAACTTGACACGGCAAAACGTTATCGCGTATACGCTCTTTGGAGCCCCGACTCACGCCACTTTGTAATGACGCACCGTGCCGACTCCATCCTTTCAAAGATGTGGGTCATCAACTCATTGAGCAGCCCACGCCCTACACTGGAGAGCTACCGCTACCAGATGCCAGGCGAGGAGACACCAAAGACAACAGTCGAGCTGTTCGACTTTGAGAACAAGACAAGCAAGACCATCAATGTCGACAGGTTCAAGCAGCAACGCATAGGCCTGTTCAGCAAACCGGCTAACCACCTCACACGATATGAGAACCCCAGAAAGGCTGTTTGGCTTGGCGATGACAACGGTTTCTACTTCGAGCGCATCAGCCGCGACATGAAGAAGATTGAGGTATGCTATTATGACCTGAACCTCGACACCACCAGAATGGTTGTACACGAGGAGATGAACACCAGTATAGAGAGCAAGCCGATATACCCTGTAAACAACGGCAAGCAGTTCATCCAATGGTCCGAGCGTACAGGCTGGGCAATGCTCTACCTTTACAATGCCGACGGAACACTCGTCAACCCAATAACCGAGGGTGCATACCATGTTGAGGATGTCGTTACCGTAAACGAAAAGGAGAAGAAGGTCTACTTCACAGCCTGCGGCTATAACAAGGGCGAAAACCCATACTACATGCACCTCTACAGCGTGAACTTTGACGGCAGCGGCATGAAGCAGATTGACGAGGGAGACATGAACTTGAGCCAATTCTTCCCGGCGGCCGATGGCGAGGCTTTTGCAGTAACCGCATCGCGCGTAGATACAGCACCTGTGAACTATGTATATAGCAAGAACGGCAAGAAAACAGTTGAACTTGGCACAGCCGACCTTTCACAGCTATTTGCTGCAGGCTACAAGTTCCCCGAGCGTTTCACCGTTAAGGCTGCCGACGGCATTACCGACCTCCACGGCGTAATGTACAAGCCATTCGACTTTGACTCTACAAAGTGCTATCCGCTTATCGAGTATGTATATCCAGGTCCACAGACCGAGGCTGTGAACGAGAGCTGGTCGAGCGGCATGAACCGCGTTGACCGCCTTGCACAGATGGGCTTCATCGTCATCACTGTGGGTAACCGCGGCGGACACCCCAATCGCTCGAAGTGGTACCACAACTTCGGTTACGGCAACCTGCGCGACTATGGCCTTGCCGACAAGAAGGTTGCTGCGCAGCAGCTAATTGCACGTCACAGCTACATCGACGGCGAGAACATCGGTATCCACGGGCACTCGGGCGGCGGTTTCATGTCAACAGCAGCCATCCTCACATACAACGACTTCTTCAAGGTAGCCGTTTCATGTGCCGGAAACCACGACAACCGCATCTACAACAACTGGTGGAGCGAGAAGCACCATGGTATAAAGGAGAACATCAAGGAGAAGAAGAACAAGGATGGCATTGTTGAGTGTGACACCACATTCTCATACAACATAAGCACCAACCAGGAGCTTGCCGGCCGCCTCAAGGGTCACTTGCTGTTGGTGACAGGCGACATGGACAACAATGTTCACCCGGCAAACACCACCCGTGTGGTTGACGCTCTCATCCGCGCCAACAAGCGTTTCGAGATGCTATACCTGCCCGGTGACCGTCACGGATTCGAGACCAAAGACGAGTACTTCTTCTGGAAGATGGCCGACTTCTTCAGCAAGCATCTGCTTGGCGAAGCAAAAGAGAGTGAGGTCGACATCAGGGAGATGAACAATGACTGAAAATAAATATAATGAGCGCTGCCCGTGGGCAGCGCTCATTATATATTATCAAGTTTATTGGAGAGGTTACTCCTCTACTCTTGCGAGTTTAACTGTAAAGTGACGCATGAGTTCGGTCTCCCATACAATCTTTACACCATGCTTTATGCTGTCGCGGCGGTCGTACACATTCTTCAACGCTACGGCAATCACATCCATGTGGTTGTTGGTATATACACGGCGTGCTATACAAAGGCGCAACAGGTCGAGGCCGCCAAAGCGGTTCTCGCGGGTAACGGGGTCGCGGTCGGCAAGGATGTAACCGATTTCGCAGCCACGTATGCCGGCCTCAAGATAGAGCTCGATAGCCAATGTCTGTGCAGGGAACTCCTCCTTTGGAACGTTTGACAGCACGCGGTCGGCATCAATGAAGAGTGCATGACCACCCACAGGGCGCTGATAAGGAATGCCGAACTCATCCAGACGCGCAGCAAGATACTGCACCTGACGGATGCGTGTCTCAATGTTGTCCAGTTCGGTATTCTCTTCCAAACCGACAGCCAATGCAGCCATGTCGCGGCCGTTCATGCCACCATAGGTCAGGTAGCCCTCGAAAGGAATACAATACTTCTTTGCACCCTCGTACCAATCCTCGTGGCGGGTAGCGATGAAACCGCCCATGTTCACAAGACCATCCTTCTTTGAGGACATTGTCATACCGTCGGCAAGCGAGAACATCTCCTTTACAATCTCCTTTATGCTCTTGTCGGCATAGCCCTCTTCGCGTGTCCTGATGAAATAGGCATTCTCGACAAAACGTGCCGAGTCATAGACTACGCGCTTGCCATACTTGTCGGCCAGGGCACGCACCTCGCGCAGGTTCTGCATTGAAACAGGCTGTCCGCCGGCGGTGTTGTTGGTTATGGTAACAATGATGAAAGGTATCTTGTCGGCATGCTCCTGCAACACGGCCTCCAGTTTCCCCGGGTCAACATTTCCCTTGAAAGGAATTTCGAGCTGTGTATCCTTGGCCTCGTCAATGGTGCAATCCAAAGCAAAGGCCTTGCGGCTCTCGATGTGTCCCTTTGTGGTGTCGAAATGCGAGTTGCCCGGAACAATGGCGCCGGCTGTCACAAGGTGACTGAACAATACATTCTCAGCAGCACGTCCCTGATGAGTGGGGATTACATACGAGAAGCCTGTGAGTCTCTCAATTGTATCCTTCAGCTGGAAGAACGATGAAGAACCGGCATAGCTCTCGTCACCCATCATCATTGCAGCCCACTGGCGGTCACTCATAGCGCCCGTACCCGAGTCGGTAAGGCAGTCAATGTACACTTGCTCCGACTTAAGCTGGAACAGATTGTAATCGGCCTCTTTCATCCACTGCTCACGCTCCTCGCGTGTGCTCTTGCGGATGGGCTCAACCATCTTGATTTTCCAAGATTCGGCAAATGGTAATTCCATAGTAATAGATATTATTGGTTAGTATTTCAGAATATAAGTTACAATTTTATAGTGCCAACGGCTCATAAGGCAAGCCCCATGCCTCGGCAACCTCGCGGTAGACAACCTTACCCTCGACAACGTTCAAGCCCTTGCGCAACTCTTCGTTATCGGTACATGCCTTTTGCCAACCCTTGTCGGCAAGCTGCAAAGCATAGGGAAGCGTTGCATTGGTGAGTGCCAATGTAGATGTATAAGGCACGGCACCCGGGATGTTAGCCACGCAGTAGTGCAGAATACCGTCGACATAGTATGTAGGTTCCTCGTGCGTTGTGGGGCGCGATGTCTCGAAACAACCGCCTTGGTCAATGGCAACATCCACCAGCACACTGCCCGGCTGCATCAAAGCAAGCATATCGCGTGTAACAAGTTTAGGTGCCTTTGCTCCCGGAATGAGCACTGAACCGACAACAAGGTCGGCAGTTTTCAACTCCTCACGGATATTGTATTCCGACGACATCAGTGTCTTTACATTGCGTGGCATCACATCGGTGAGATATGCAAGGCGAGGCAGTGAGATATCGCATATTGTCACATCGGCACCCATGCCGGCTGCAGTGCGTGCAGCAGCAGTGCCCACAATACCCGCACCTATGACAAAAACCTTAGCAGGCTTCACGCCCGGAACACCGCCCATAAGCTTGCCCTTGCCGCCACGCGGACGCTCAAGGAAGTAGCAGCCCTCCTGAACAGCCATGCGGCCGGCAACCTCGGACATAGGCACAAGCAGCGGCAACGAACGGTCCTTGCGCTCCACGGTCTCGTAGGCACAGCACACCGCCCCACTCTCGACCATTGCCTTTGTAAGCGGTTCGCTCGAAGCAAAATGGAAATAGGTGAACACCAACTGTCCCTTGCGCACAAGGGCATACTCGCTTGCAATGGGTTCCTTAACCTTTACAATCATTTCGGCAATGGCATAAACATCCTCAATAGTAGGGAGAATCTTTGCCCCTGCCGCAATGTACGCATCATCGCTGAAACCACTGTTAACACCCGCACCGGCCTGCACATAGACAGTGTGACCATGCTTTGTCATCTCCTGAACACCCGCCGGGGTCATACCCACACGGTTCTCATTGTTCTTGATTTCCTTTGGAACACCGATAATCATAGTCGTAAAGTTTAAAGGTTTAACATTTACAGCAGTGAAAGTACATATTAAACAATTAAAAACAAATATTTGAGTATTAAAATTTCTAAAATAGCTTCCTGACACCCCCTTTCGACAGGAGCCTAACTGCAGCATATTATTATCACACCAAATAAACAATCAGGGCTGACACATCGGTCAGCCCCTACGGTTGGTATTCCTAATTATCTTGTCTTATAGAACATCTTAACCGGTCTATAGCAGAAATCATCGTGCTTTTCGAGCACCTCGCCGGTGTCGGTGTTGAAGAGCCACACGCTGCCGTTCAGTCCCTCTTTCTGCGGGTCGTAGAACGAGACGTATGTTACCTTGTGGTCTTCGCTCATTTCAAAGCCCGTAATTTGTGCTGTGGGGCTGCCGACGGTTAGCAATGTGGGTGCCTTTGGCAGGTCGGCAATATTTGAGGTGTAGTTCCAGCGGCGTACCTTGTTGCCGTCGGCAAAGAACATTGTATAGTATGTCTTGTTGGCAATGCAAGGTGTTGAAATCTTCACCGGGTTATTCATCATTGTTGTCACTTGCTGGTTTGCTACAGGGAAAACGGATGTCTGGTTTACATAGTCGTAGCCCCAGAAATCGGTATAGAGTACCTCGGTGCGGGTTGAGATTCCGGGGGTACCGGCAAGTTTGGTCATGGCAAGGAACTCCTGGTGTCCGGTCTGGTTCTTCTGTGCCTGCGTCATCCTAATCTTTACCATTGTTATGAGCTCACGGTTCGCAAAGTGGTTCTTTGTTGCAAAAAGCGAGTCGCCAAGCATCATGTTATATGGCTCGCCACAATAGAACGGTCCATAACCGTTGTAGATGAGGCTCATGGCCTTATTGTCGTTATCAAAGAGAAGTATATCGTAATAACCGCCTTTGACATCCACCAGACAGTTCTGCGCGTATGTATGTTTATGTTTGAGCGGCTCGGAGACCACACCCTCGGTCACGGAGAAGTCATAGACCTTGCCGTTCTCGCAAACGATGGGATAGATTGAACCGATGGGGCTCACCGATGGCACACCAAGTATTGTGGGTTTGAAATCGTCATACTCGGGCACGGTGAACATATTCTCTATAACCATTGTCTTTTCGTTGAGGTAATAGATGGTGGGCTCGTCGTTCCTCTCACCGCCACCCTGACATGCAATGATGAGACGGCCACCGCTCTGCACAACATCAACGGCACCCGCGGCAAAAGCCTCATCAGGGTTGTTGCGCGCAAAGCAGTCATAGGCGGTAAACTTGGCGGTATCGCCCTCGGTCATGGGTTCCTGCATGAACGAGAGCATTGAGTTGCCATCGTTGTCGCGACTGAGCACTGTTATTCCGTACTCATAACTGGAATTGACATAGAGCACAAAGGGGTAGAAAGCCTTGCCATCCTCGTTCTCCACAATGAGACGGCAGTTGAACTTGCCAAGGTCGTTGCCCACGTACTCGAACACCTCGTCGTGCAAATAGGGCTGAAGGTCAATCTCCCAAGTATATGAGAGAGGCTTGTCGACATTCTCCTGCGAGATTACAGGCTTGATGACAAGGGTATCGAACTTGTATATATTATAGACAGAGTCTATGCCTTGCTCTATTGTAATATTGGAGAGCGGTTTGTCGGCCGGTGTCGACTTGTCCTCGAAACAGGCCACAAACAATGAAACGGAAAGCAACAGCAAAAGCCATTTTAAATTCTTCATATCCAAAAATCGGTTAAGTTATTTTATACATCCAACGGATTGGGGAAGTCGAATGGAAAATCGGGGAACTCCGCCAGGATATAATCCTTGTTAACAGGGTCATTGAAATAGTTGTACATTGGGGTGTATATGTACTTGATGAACACAGTGCGGTACTGGTAGGGGTCGCCGAATTCAATGTGCTCGAGGTTCTCGCCATAGAGTTTTACCATGGCCTTGTAAGTCTCGGGCTGAATATCCTTGACAGCGTGGAAATACTCTACCATCTTAATGAACTTGAGCGGATGCCACTCGCCAAGGTATTTCTTCTGCCACACCTTCTCGCCATGGGCATTGTACCACTCGGGCTGGTTCACGGAGTTATCGAAACGGAGCACGCGCACCTGGTGCAGGGAATCGAGTGTGGGGGTAAAATGGTCGTTCTGTGCCAGTCTTATACAAAGTTTATAGTGTGTGTAGCCGGTGGCATATGTACCCTCGAGCTTGTCGCGATAGATTGTGACGGGGATATAGCCCACGATTGAATCGGGCAACACACAGGCCTCGCCGATGGTAAAGTGAACACCCTCCTCGGCAAAAGTGGAGTCGGCATCGATATAATAACCTATGGGACGTTTTTCACTGCTCACGCTGCCCATGACCTGTACGGGGATGTTATAGGTATGGGTCTTGACCTCGACCGGGGTTACGCTGAACGAGTAGTTGAGCGTGTCCTTGGTAAAGTAGATACCGGAATTGGCGAGGTCGAACTTAAGGTAGTTATCATCCTCGCATGAGGCAATGAGTGCCGCAAGGGGCAACACTGCCGCCAACATTGTACGTTTTATAATAGTTTTTATTTTCATAGTCCAGGCTGTTTATCAGTTTCTATTCTCCTTCTCGGCATCGGGGATTGGTATTGCATAAATTCCGGCCGATGGTTGATAGGTTGTCTTGCCGTCGTGTGAAAGGATTGGAAGGTTCTGACGTTTCATGTTGAAGTAGGTCTGTCCCTCGCCAATCATCTCCTTGTAACGCTCGTCGTTTATAAGCTCAACAGTGAGCGGCTTGTCGGTGAGCGGTTCAAGGCCACGATGTGTGCGTACTGTGTTGTAGAGTTCCAACGCGCGGTCATAGTCACTCTCAAGCAGCGCCTCGGCAGCTATGTAGTACATCTCGGGGATACGTATCATGTTTATTCCCAGGATAAGGTCGGCCGGACGGTTTGCAGCATTGTTGTTCAACTCATAAATATCGGTAAACTTCGAGAGACGGTATTTTGTGCCGCTGCCTGTTCCCGACTCGGAGAAGTAGGCCATGGTGCGGTAATCGCTACCGGCAGCATCCTTCTCGTAGAGTGACATGAAATCACTGCGCAGGTCGAGCGAGAAGTACGATGTCATCTGCTGCAGTTTGGCATTCACATTTGCATAGAAGCCCGCATGGTAGATGCCGAAGATTGTCTCTTTCTTTGAAAGCACACCGGCAAGGTCATTGACAACCTCGGTCTTCTCCTTGAGGGTGTATTTGCCGTCGTTTATAACCAGCAGTGCATAGTGTGCGGCATTCTCCTTGTCGCCCATTGTAAGGTAGACACGCGCGAGTGTTGCCTGCACGGCACGCAGGTTGAAGTGAATCTGACGGTCGAGCATATAGTTGCCGTCGCCCTCGTGGCTGTCCTCGTCGGCAAGCAGAAGTTCGGCCTCATGAAGGTCGTCGAGGATGTGCTCATAGTTCTTCTCAAGGCTCTCGAAATCGGGGGTGATGAGAGAGAAATCGGTTGCGTATGGTATACCATCGGCAGCAGGGTTCACGGTGTACTGCTGCGCGAAGAGGCGCACGAGGTCGAAATGCATGAATGCACGCAAACCCAAAGCCTCGCCACGGTAGAGGGTATATGGGTAGGTTGTTGCATCCTTTACCAACGGAGCATCGAGCACGCTGTTCACATTGGAGATATTCTTGTACATCGCAGTCCAGACACCATCGAAAATGCCTTTGACCGACGAGTGCGCCCAATCATATTCGCTCATGGCTGTCACGCCCGTGCTGCCGTTACACCACATTGTCTGCGACAGAATCTCGAGTGTAGAGAAATAGAGTTCCTGGCCATAGAGCGACTGGGTACGCATCTGGGAATAGACACCGTACATGGCATCCTCAATACCCTGTTGGGTGCTCAACAGTTCGTCACGTTTTGACTGTCCGTCGGGGGTGATGTTAAGGAACCCCTCGCACGATGTTGTCGTGAGCAGTGCCACAGACATCAACATATATATAATCTTCTTCATAATAGGCACAATGTTTAGAGTGTTACATTAAGATAGAACTCGAATCCCTGACTGTAGAGGTAGTCGGTACCGCGTTCAATCTTCACGGTCGAGAGGCGCAGGATGTCGGTGAAGTTTATACCGGCACGCAGGTTGCGCAGTTTCATGCGCTTGCACAGCTTGTCGCTGAACTCATAGCTGAGGTTGAGCGAACCGAGTGAAAGAGTATGCTCCTTCTCGGCAAAACGGTCGGTCTGCTCGGGGCGCGATGTATCGGCAATATCCTTGTACAGAGCATGGTCGCCCGGCTGTTTCCAACGGTCGTCAAAGACTCGCTGGTCGGCATTGCGCATGGGGTCGGCACCCTCTACCTTTGTGGCACGTGTGGTGTTGTACACCCATGCACCGGTGCGGAAGTTGAGCAGCGCATAGACGCTGAAGCCTTTCCAAAAGAGATTGGTGCTGAATGTACCGCTGAAGGCAGGCTCGGTGTCGCCAATGAGAACCTTGTCGGCAGGGTCGTAGTCGAATGTATACTCGCCGTTGCGTTTGATGTAGACCTCGCGGCCTGTCGCAGGGTCAATGCCGGCCGAACGAACCAGTTTGAGCGCTGTCACGCTCTCGCCCTCGGCATACTGTGGCAGCGGAGTGAGATAGAGGTCGGCATTCTCCTGGTTCTCCTTGTTTATCTCCTCAAGAGCCTTGTCAATCTTGGTAATCTTGTTGCGGTTCATGTAACCGCTTGTGGCAAGACGCCAGTAGAAATCGCCAGTGCGGAACACGTAGCCGTCGAGCTGGTACTCGATACCCTTGTTCTGCAACTCGCCAAGATTTGATGTTGCACTTGTGACACCTGTCGACGGAGCCTTTGCTTTGTCGAGCAGCAAATCCTCGGTATTGCGTATGTAGGCATCGACTGTAAAATTCAAACGGCGGTCGAACATGCTCAGGTCGAGACCTACGTTGTAGTTCATGGTGCGCTCCCAGGTGAGGTCGACGTTACCTATTGTCACGGGAATTGCACCTATTCCGTTCTTGTACTCATAGTCGTTGAGGTACTGGTACATTGTCATTGCCTGGAAGGGGCTGAATGTCACCTTACCGGTGTAACCGGCACTACCGCGCACCTTGAAGACATCAAATTTCTTCTTTACGGCCTTCATGAACGGCTCGTTCATCACATTCCAACCGAGACCGCCCGACCAGAAGTGACCGAAACGGTTGTTCTCGCCGAACTGTGATGAGCCGGTTGTGCGCCATGTGGCATCGACAAAATAGCGGTTGCGGAACGAGAGGTTGCCTGTTGTAAAGAAACCTACATCGGCAGTCTCGGCCTGTGAACCGAAAGGTTTGCTGTCGGTTGGATAGCCGGCAGCATTGCCGATGTATGACATATCGTCGTTGAAGAAACCTATTACCTGCAAGGTCTCGGCACTGCTCTTGGAGTGGTTGATTTCCCAACCGGCCGAGAGGCTCACAAGCGACTCGTCCTTGAAGAACTTGTTGAAAGTACCCACGATGTTACCGTTGTAGCCGATGGCATCGGTGGTACCTTTTGTATATTCACCCTTCTTCGAAAGGTCGGTAACATATTTGTAGGCCAGTGAGTTTGGCGATGTAAAGATATCGCTGCCACCCGCCGCGCTTGTCACGTTGAAGTGACCTGTGAGCAGGAACATCTTGCTTATGTCCCAACGCAGGTCGGTGCTGTTGGTGAGCGTACGCTCTCCGCTCTTGGAGAAACTGCCGAGCGAAGCCTCGTACAACGGGTTGTTCAAATCCCATGAGAGGTTCATGTTGGGTGTACCGTCGGCATTGTACATGCGGTCATAAGGGTTCATCTGCACATACTGCGAGAATGAGCCGTAAGGCGAGTTCTTCACCGCCACCTCCTGATATGTGGTGCGGTTAGAGATTGTGAGGTTACCCACGTAGTAGTCGAGCTTGAAGCCGATTCCTGTGCGCTTGCGGTAGTCGCCCTTCATTACACCGCGGGTATCGCCAAAGCGGCCTGTGAGTTCATAACGGAGGTTTGATGCACCACCGTAAACACGCAACGAGTGGTCGTGCGAGAGAGCCGCACGTGCAGGCTGCGAGAGCCAGTCACTGCTCTGCCCCGCCGCAATTAGTTTGTAGCGCTGGTTGTAGAGTTCGTCATACTCATACTGCAACGGCAGGCCTGTTGTCGCATTAATCTCACCCTTTGCGTCGTAAAGGCCGGCAAGACGCTCATATTCGAGTTTCTCGGCAGCCGACAGTACATTGTAGTCGCTGAGCACCGGGAGCTGGAAATTACCCGTGAAGTTATACTGCACGCGCAAGGTGCTCTCCTGGATAGGCTTGCGGGTAATCACGATGACACCGTTTGCGGCCTTTGAACCATAGAGCGCCGTTGCCGATGCATCCTTGAGAACGGTAATGTTCTCAATCTCGTTTATATCGAGGTCATAGAGGTCCTGCATGGTAATTTCGGTACCGTCGAGGATAATTGTAGGCTGGTTCACCTGCTGTCCGCTGTTGGAGAACGAGCTCATACCACGCAACACAAGCTCGGGAGTGTGGTTAGGGTTTGAGCCCTGGCTTGTATTCTGCACCATTGCCATGCCCGGAGTGAGTGCCGAAATGGCGCTGATGAGGTTGGTACCCGACACCTGACGCAGCTCAACGCCCGAGATTTCGGTTGCCGAACCTGTAAAGGTCTCCTTGTTCTTTGTAACAAAACCGGTGACAACCACCTCGGTAAGCGTGCTGCTCTCCTCGGAGAGTTCTACACGCAAATCGTGCAGGGCACCGTTCTTCGAAGAGAATTTCGCCTCGTTGTAGCCCACGTAAGAGACACGCAACTCAAAATCAATAACCGGAGAGATAATTTTGAACTTTCCCTCAAAATCGGTTGAAGTACCGGTAAGCAGGCGACCATCCGCCCACACTGCCACATTTACGCTGATTAGCGGCTCGCCGGTCTTCTTGTCGACAACCACACCGGTAGCGACATTCAAGTCATCGGGGTCGGCCGATGTACCCGCACCTGCAAAAGCACCCGCAGGTACCAGTGCAACGCCAACGAAAAGCAGCAGCGCAAGTATTGCTCCCCTGATATTTTCAAAAAACTGTAATCTGTTCATTTTTCAGTCTTATATTTTTCATTTTTAATTCGGGTTGCAAAATTACAAAAAAATGGCGCTTCCCACAACGGGGAAACGCCATATATTATGTTAAATATAACTATATACTAAATATTTAACTAAAATAGATACAGTGATTACTTAACAAGCACCTTTTTGCCATTTACAATGTAGAGACCGGGAGCGGTGATTGCATCAATCTTGCGGCCCTGCATATCGAAGATAGCTTTCACCTCTACGTTCTCACCTTTCACCTCCTCAATGCCTGTAGGACACTTTGTAGCAGTAACATTCTCACAGAATACAGCAGGAGTCAAAGCCGCTGTATCGTAGTTGTATGTTGCAAGCAAGAATGCCTCGAATGAAATTGTACCATCCTCGTTTGCTGTGAGGATAATTGGATAATCTGCAGTACCGTTCATATCGTAGATCTTCAGGTAATCAGGGTATGAACCACCGGCAAAGTTACCAACCTCCATCTCGGCGCTCTTATTGTCGTCAGCAACAGTCAACAGGAGACCGCCCTGAGTAAGAGCTGTAATATCCTTGCTCATAAACTGGGTGACGAGAGTCATACCCCAAGCCTCGTTATACTCGATTGTCATATAGAATGACTCGGGATATGTCTTGCCATCGTATGAGGTCTGAGAACCGACAGTAACCTCCCATGTACCGAGCCAGTCAAACGCCTCAGGAGCCTCGGGCTCAACAGAAACGCCTGCCGGAATTGTAACATTCTGGAAGTAAGCGGCAGGTGTACTTTCTTTGGTATTGTAATCAACACTTTTTACAAAGAAGTTGTCAACAGTAACAGAACCGTCCTCGTTCAATGTAAACAGGATTGGGTTCTCCTGAGCATTCATATCATATATTGCAAGATATGTAGGATATGCACCACCAACGAATCCTCCTGTGGCCATCTCTGCGCTCTTGCCATCGGCAGCAACTGTAAACATTATACCGCCATAGTTGATACCTGCGATATCGTTTCCAAGGAACTCGGTTACGAGCATATAATTGCCATAATCCTCAACAGTCATTGTAAACTCTGTTGGATACTCTTTGCCATCGTAAGCATCAACCTTGCCTGCCTTTACTGTGTGCTGGCCGGCCCAGCTGAATGCAGGAGCCTCGGGTTCTGCAGCCTCCTTTGCAACAGCGAGGTTAGAGTAGAATGCGTTGAGTGATTCCTCACCATTGATAACTGTCACTACACTCAGACCGGCCACAGACATTGTGCCATCCTCATTGACAACCATCTCGATTGCTTCTGTACTCATATTCATATCGCGGAGTGCAAGATAAGCGACACCAGGTGATACTGTATAAAGATAACCGGTCTTAATCTCCACACTCTTGCCATCCTCGGCTGGAATAAAGTCAAGACCGCCATAGTTCAGAGCAGTAACATCCATACCAAACACCTTTGTTACAAGATAGAGACCCCAAGCCTCGTTGTACTCAACCTCAATCTGGAACTCTGTCGGCCAGTCAAAGCCTGCAGACTCTTTTACATACAGACCATTCTCATCGGTTGTCTTTACTGTATATACGCCCGCCCAATCAAATGCAGGAGCATCTGTTGCCATCTTCAAAGAGCCTGATGTGTACCACTGATGATAGTTGCCGTTCACAACCAAAGAATCGGTTACACCATCGGCAGCCTTCACTGTAGCATCGCTTGCAAAAGCAAAGCCGCTGTAGAGTGAGAATGCAGTCTCGTCCTGAGACTTGAATTCAATAGAACCCGCAGTCGCATCGCCATACATTGGAGCGAAACGGATACCGTTAGCCTCATCGAGATAGGTATTGTCATAGTCAAACAGGACAGACACACCATTGTAAGATGCAGGGAGAGTTACAGGATTGTAGCCCTCGATAGCGATGGTTGCATCATAAGACTTGTTATCCTCTGATTTCTTTGCAAGTGTAACGGCAAACTCTGTAGGGATAACAGAACCGGCCATAGTGTCATAAGTTCCGGCACCAGCCTTGAACTGGTACTCACCGCTGATATCAGCAACCTCAACAACCTCGGCCTCAACAAGTGTCATCTTCACGTTTGTATACTTTGCAACGATTGTTGCTTTCTCGGCCTGATAATCAGTCACTTTTACAACTGTGAAATCAGGAATGGTAATCAAACCCTCTGTTGCATACACATTGTAGTAGACTGGACCGTAAGACTGCACTTTCCACTCGCCATCGGCAAAGACACCATAAGGGTTGTCACCGTTCTCATTGGCAAGCAAAAGCTCATTCCACAACTGAGGGTTGTTGAGATTGTTGATCTTGAGCATGTCCTGACCGTTCTTTGCACCAATCATGTTGACGTTCTGCTGAACTGATGCACCTGCAAAACCAACGATTTTTGCAATGTAAGTTTCATCAGCAGAGATAACAGCCTCGCAGTTATCCGAAAGTACATCCTTGTGAGCCTGTGTTGCAGCATCGGTAAACTCCACATCTGCTGTAAACTGCCACTTTCCGAACAACTGGTCAATTGTAAAGCTCTGCGCTGTTGCCTGCACTGCCATAAAAAGCATGAGGCAAATTGACAAAAAGTAGTTTTTCTTCATAAACTTAAAATTAATTATTTGATAAAAAATATATACAAAACTGCTTTCGCGCCCAATTTTGGGCGACAAAAGTAACAAAATACCGGCAAATGACGGTATCTGCATTTATTAATATAAGATAAACAGCGTGTTAAAAGTGCAAAATCACTCCAGGTTCAGCAGGAACTGCTTGATTGCCTCGCCGCTGCTTGGACGCTGCGCGCCATAAGTATGGAGCTTTCCCTCCTTGTCATATATAACAAAGAAAGGAATACCACCCACATTCAGCGCCGTGCCCAACGAACCGTCGCGGTCGCGCAACTGGTTGCCATGCATGTTGGCCTCGACTAGCTTTGCCTTCCATGCACTCTCGTCGGTATCGGTAGAAATTGACACACAGACGACATCGCTGCCCTCGAGCTCCTTTTCAAGAGCCTGCAGATGAGGAATCTCTCTGCAACAGGGACCGCACCACGATGCCCAAAGGTCAACATAAACATATTTGCCTTTGAACTTGGAGAAATCAACGACTTTACCCTCCGGATTCACAAGAGCCACATCCTCGGGAAAATCGGCACCAAGAAGAGCCGACTTGCGTTTGAGATACTCTTTTACATAGCTGTCCGACAACTTGAAATCATCGACCATCGCCTGCAGATATTCAAGGCCGCCGTCAAAATCTCCGGCATAGTTATGACGGGTAAGGAAACGGTTCATGAGCATATCGGCAACCCGGTTCCTTACAGCCTCATTTCCATAACCGGCATATAGAGTATCCATCATACCCCTGACATCAAGCTTGGGGTCGGCAGACACTGCAGCATAGACCATCTGCATAGCCGACGGAACCAGAGCTGCATACTCGTTGTCCAGAACATCGGGCATAGCCGGGAGCACATCGGCATCGGTAAAGGACAGCTCCTTCAGTTTACGTTTTTGCGCTCTTGGAATTGATGTGTAGAAACTCTTCGCATTAGCATAGGCTGCAGCCCTCATATACGCAACGACAGCCGCCGACGGCCTCATTACAGCAACAATTGAATCACACGCAGTCAGATAGTTTGCCAACATTGCACGCAGGCTGTTGTCGGTCATATCCTTGGCCGTCCACAACTTGCGGTTGTTGGCATTTATAACCGAGTTGAGGTCCGATATTGCCATGTTGTCCACCGAAGAGTACTCCTTCAACGACACACCGTCAAACTCAACATCAACCCACACCTTCTTGCATTTTGGAGCATACACGGTTGTCAGCCACTGACCGCCGTTTATCACCATCACCACCTCATAGAAGCCCGACTGCGAAACAGGAAGAGTAGCCGAATAGTTTTCACCCTTCAAACGCAGAGGTACTGCCTGGACTGTTCCATCGCCATCCAAAGGCTGCACATATACCTTTGACAAGTCGACCGAATCCTTTGAACTGAACCTAATGTCGAAGCGGGCACGCTGGGCCGACGCAGTCACTGCAAGAAACAGCAACGACAGGAGTATTAATGAAAAACGTCTCATCTATTTTCAGGAATTATATTTTACAAAAGGAGCAAAAAAAAGAGCACAAAGTGCTTCGTTTGAACTCGTTGGCAAAATTACTCATCTTTACACTCATTTGCAAGCAAAACGAAAGAAAACAAGAGATTTAGCAATATTAAAAATACGCAAATAGAGAAAAAACATACAAAATTCCAAAACCAAAGCACCGGAAAAGCAAATTACGAAATATTAACAGAGACAATGTGACGAAATAAAAAATAATAAGTATATTCGCGACATAACTATTTTACTAACCATTAAAAACACGAGAATTATGAAACGTATATTCGTCATCATTACATGTGCGGCCTTGATGATGGCCTGCGGAGGCAACAAGGCGCAGAACAGCGAGTGTGGAGAGTGCAAGACTGAGTGCTGCGACAACAAACAGGAGTGCGACAAGAAATGTGACAAACAGGATTGCGACAATAAGTGCGAGAAAAAATGCGAGAAAAAATGCGAGAAGCAGGAATGTAACAAAAAGTGCGAAAAACAGGAGTGCGGCGCTGAGAAAAAATGTGCAAAGCAGGAGTGTGAGAAAAAGTGTGACAAGCAGGAGTGCACAGAGCAGGCTGCAGGTTGCATACACCTCGACACCGATGGATTCACAAGCAAGGTTGCCGATTTGAGCAAGGAGTGGAAATATCTTGGCGACAAGCCCGCTGTTGTTGATTTCTACGCAGACTGGTGTGGCCCCTGCAAGGCTATTTCTCCAATTCTTGAGGAGCTTGCCAAGGAGTATGCAGGCGAGCTCTACATCTACAAAGTAAATGTAGACAACGACCCATACATTGCCGATGCATTCAACATTCAGGCTATACCCACACTGCTCTTTATCCCAATGGAGGGACGCTACAAGGTGCAGACAGGCGGTGTTTCAAAAGAGGAACTTGTCAATATGATAAAGGAGAACTGCTTCAAATAAAGAACTACATCCCTTTAATTACAATCCCGCTATGGTCCGACAACACCGTAGCGGGATTTTGTATATATCGACTCATCGGCCGACTTTGGTTCACCTGCAAATTATCGGAGACAAAAAAACTCGCTTTCGCTCGCCGTTAAATTCTACAGCAGTCCTCAACCTTAATTGTTCACTTGTATTTTTCTTCAACTCTTTCTCTCTGTACTTTTTTGAAAAAAGTACCAAAAACATGGGCAGCTGTGTCCGGCATTCGGTGCTTCCTTTGTTCACAAATTGCATCAGCATTCGCTGCTGCAATATTCTTCAGTCGGTGCGCACCTCGCCGCTCGCTGCTTGTCGCAATGCTTGGGGTGGCAAGAACTCGCTGCGCTCAAACATCATGCCACCTGTTCCAAGCATTGCTCGGCTGCTCACTGTGCCTCCCAACGCCGCCCTTCCGCCCTTGGCGGGGAATTACCTTTTGCAATAAAAAGGGGCTACCCGGACAAAAAGGAAATGCACAAAAAAAGAGATTTCCGTTTGGAAATCTCTCTGTTGGGCTACCCGGACTCGAACCAGGAAAGGCAGGACCAGAATCTGCAGTGTTACCATTACACCATAGCCCAAGGCTCAAATGCGATGCAAAGGTACAACTTTTTTTCGTAAAAAAAATAGTTTCGGCATTTTTTTTGCTAAAAAATCAAAAAAAAGTTCTGTTTTCGCTGTTTTCGTCCAAAAACACCCTGTTTTTATTTTAAAGTAGACGAAATAAGGAATATCTTTGCAATTACAACAATAATAGAGAAGATACAATTAAAGAAAAATAACATGCAGACAGAAAAAATTGAAGCACAGGACGTAATCAAGCAAATAATAGAAGGTATACAGGACAAAAAGGGTAAAGAGATTGTTGTAGTAGATATGCTCAAGCTCGGCAACAGCGTGTGCGACTATTTCGTGATTTGCCAGGGTAACTCACCCAACCAGGTGAGCGCAATCACCGACTCCATTGAGGAGACAGTGAGAATAAACTGCAGGAAGAAGCCCTACTTTGTCGACGGCCTCCGTAACTCGCAGTGGGTTGCAATGGACTACGGCGACATCCTTGTACACATTTTCCTGCCCGACGTGCGCAAGTTCTATGACATTGAGCACCTTTGGGCCGACGCAACATTGACAACAATACCCGATATCGACTGATAGACAATGAACAAAAACAGCAAAATACCAAAATTCTCATTCAGTTGGCTATATGCCATTATAGGAGGCATACTCATTTACATATATATCTTTGACGACGGCAACAGCAACCAGATGATAAGCAAGCCATACAGCGAGGTCGAAGATTATATCAAAAAAGGATATGTCGAGGAGATTTCCATAATAAACAACAGGAGGCTTGAGGCATACATCATCAAAGACTCTGTTGCAAGGATAACCGGCAAGGAGGCTACCGACGGTGCACGTCTCAAAGTGGAGACAACCATTGGTTCCATTGACAATTTCGACAACTTCATACGCCAGCAGAGAGAGAGCGAGGAGGGAAAATTCAAGGGCATTGTAAATTACGAGGAGCAACAGAACTTCTGGGGCGACCTCTTTTGGAACGTCGTACCTTTTGTATTGCTGATATTCGTATGGATATTCATCATGCGCCGCATGAGCGGTGGCGGTGGCGGACAAGGCGGTGTGTTCAACGTGGGCAAATCACAGGCGAAATTATTTGACCAGAACAGCGCCACAAAAGTCACTTTCAAGGACGTTGCAGGACAAGAGGGTGCAAAGCAGGAGGTGCAGGAGATTGTGGACTTCCTGAAGAACCCGCAGAGATATACCGAGTTGGGAGGAAAGATTCCCAAGGGCGCACTGCTCGTAGGCCCTCCGGGAACAGGTAAAACACTGTTGGCAAAAGCCGTTGCCGGCGAGGCAAACGTTCCGTTCTTCTCCATGTCGGGTTCGGACTTTGTTGAGATGTTCGTGGGTGTGGGCGCATCACGCGTACGCGACCTGTTCCGCCAGGCAAAGGAGAAGGCTCCATGTATCATATTCATTGACGAGATTGACGCTGTCGGACGCGCACGCGGCAAGAACCCCAACATGGGCGGCAACGATGAGCGCGAGAACACGCTGAACCAGTTGCTGACCGAAATGGACGGATTCGGCACAAACAGCGGTATCATAGTTATTGCAGCAACCAACCGCGCCGACATACTTGACAAGGCTCTGTTGCGCGCAGGCCGTTTCGACCGTCAGATACACGTGGACCTGCCCGACCTCAACGAGCGAAAGGCCATATTCGGTGTACACCTGCGTCCGTTAAGGCTCGACCAATCGGTTGATGTCGACACGCTCGCGCGACAGACACCGGGATTCTCGGGTGCCGACATTGCCAACGTCTGCAACGAGGCGGCGCTCATTGCTGCACGCAACAAAAAGAAGGCTGTCGACAAGCAGGACTTCCTTGATGCAATCGACCGCATAATTGGCGGCCTTGAGAAGAAGACCAAGGTTATGACCCAGAAGGAGAAGGAGGCAATAGCCATACACGAGGCAGGCCACGCAACAATATCGTGGTTCCTTGAGCATGCCAACCCGCTCATTAAAGTGACCATTGTCCCACGCGGCAGAGCGCTTGGCGCAGCCTGGTACATGCCCGAGGAGCGACAGATTACCACAAAGGAGCAGATGCTCGACGAGATGTGCGCCACACTTGGCGGACGTGCAGCCGAGGAGTGCTTCATAGGGCACATATCCACAGGTGCCATGAACGACCTTGAACGTGTGACAAAGCAGGCATACGCAATGGTTGCATATGCAGGCATGAGCGACAAACTCTCGAACCTGTGCTACTACAACAACCAGGAGTACTCGTTCAACCGTCCTTACAGCGAAAAGACAGCCGAGACCATTGACACCGAGGTTCACAAGATGATACAGGAGCAGTACGAGAGAGCCAAGGAGCTGCTCAACGAGCACAAGGAGGGACATGCGGAACTTGCAAGAATACTCATAGAGAAAGAGGTCATCTTTGCCGAGGATGTAGAGAAGATTTTCGGCAAGCGCCCCTGGGCATCGCGCAGCGAGGAGATTTTCGACACAAGCGACAGCGAAAAGAGCGATACCCCGGAAGCGGAGAGCGCCGTAGAGGCTAATGAACCCGAAACGACAGAATAAAAAACCGGATAAGGACACCCTTATATCAGAAGAAAAACACGACAAAACCTAAAACAAGGCATTATGAAAAATTTTATTGTACGCACACTCAGCGGCGCTCTTTTTGTAGCAGTCCTGGTAGGTTCTATCCTTTACGGGTTCAACACGTTCAGGACACTGTTCCTTGTCTTTATGGCCCTGGCCGTAAACGAGCTCACAATGCTGTTGCGCCAGCACAAGAATGCAACATTCAGTCCGGTTATGGCATTCCTGTGCAGTGTCTTACTGTATGTGGGATTTGCTCTTACAGTCCACAATGAGACTGTGTCTGCATTATTGGTGTTCACACCATATATATTGGCAATACTGTGTGTATTTATCGGCCGCCTGTTCTCCACAAAAGGGAATAACATCGAGAACCTTGCCTATTTTGCGCTCACGCAGCTTTACGTGGCACTGCCGTTCTCTCTGTTGCAGATTCTCTCGACAGCCGGAGCCCCCGAGGGCGAAACATACTATTGGCTGTTCCCGCTTTCAATATTCATCTTCATATGGTGCAACGACAGCGGTGCATACTGCATCGGCTGCCTCATCGGTCGTCACAAGATGTTCGAGCGCATATCGCCCAAGAAGACATGGGAAGGTTTCTTTGGAGGCGTGGCTGTTGCAGTGGGAGCAAGTGTTGTAATGGCACAATACTTTGAGGTGATGAATATATGGCAGTGGATTGGCATGGCCGTGACAGTTGTCGTGTTCGGCACCTTGGGCGACCTTGTAGAGTCGAATATCAAACGCGAAATGGGTATTAAAGACTCGGGCAACGTTCTCCCGGGACACGGAGGTCTGCTCGACCGCTTTGACAGCACACTGTTTGCTGTGCCAAGCGTAATTGCCTACCTGGCATTTATCGGCATTCTTTAAGCAAAGAGACAATCTTCTCGGCGGCGCGCTGCGATGCACCGGGCCTGCCAAGAATCTCCATCATACGGCTATACTCACCGAGCATAGCCGTTCTTTTTTCACCGCCTTCGGGCAAAAGTGCCCCAAGCTCGGCAATCACATTCTGAAGCGTCATTTCGGCTGCAACCAGTTCACGCACCACCTCGCGGTCGGCCACAAGATTGACAAGGGAGATATATTTCACCTTGAGGAAATGCTTTTTCAGCCATGAATATACGCGCCCCATGGGCATTGCATAGCACACCACCTGCGGCACGTTGAACAGTGCTGTTTCAAGAGTAGCAGTACCCGATGTAACCAACGCCGCATGGGCATTGTTCAGTATATCGTATGTCTGACCAAAAACAATCTTCACACCGTCATTGATATACGGCGCATAGAACTCTTTATCAATCCCCGGAGCACCGGCAAGCACCGGCTGATAGGCAGGATACTGCTTCGCAGCCTCAAGCATCATTGGCAGATTAGCCTCGATTTCCTGTTTGCGGCTACCGGCGAGCAAAGCTATTATGGGTTTGTCGGCAAGGCTGTTCTTGGCAAGGAAAGCAGCACGCGACAACGCCTTGTTACGCTTGAAATCACCCACAGCATCCACGCATGGATTGCCCACATAATTAATCCTGTAGTTATGTTTCTTCTCAAAGAAATCAATCTCAAACGGCAGTATGGAGAAGAGTTCGTCAACATCACGCTTAATGTTCTTTATGCGACGCTCCTTCCAGGCCCATATTTTTGGTGAGATATAGTAATATACCGGGATTTTTGTATTCTTATGGATGTATTCGGCTACCGAGAGATTGAACCCGGGATAGTCGACAAGTATAAGAGCATCGGGGTTCCACTCCTCAACATCCTTTTTGCACAATCTCATATTGGCAAAGATGGTTCTCAAGTGCATCAGTACCGGGATGAAGCCCATATATGCAAGCTCGCGGTAATGCTTTACTCGCGTACCGCCGACAGCCGACATGAGGTCACCGCCAAAGAAACGGAACTCGGCATCGGCATCAACAGCCTTTATCGACTTCATCAGATTGGAGGCATGCAAGTCGCCCGAAGCCTCGCCAACTATGAGATAGTATTTCATTATTATTCTTTATCAAAGATTCCACTGCTTCATTTCGTCGAGCAGACTATAGTCGGTCATATCAATCTTCGTAGGTGTGATGGTCACATAGTTGTTGTCGAGTGCCACACGGTCGGCCGAGAGGCTCTCATCCTCAACCACAAACTCACCAGTGAGCCACCACCACTTGCCACCTCGCGGATGGTCGTGCGACTCCCACTCGTTGACCCAGCGTCCCATAGCCTGGCGGCATACCTTGACACCTGCATACGAGGAAGTGTCGGGAAAGTTCACATTCAGGCAACTACCCTGCGGCAAACCGCGCTCAAGCACAGCGGCAACCACCTTGCGTATGACATTGTATGTCGGAGTAAAGTCGGCATCGGCATCGTGTGAGCAAAGCGAGAAAGCCACCGACGGTATACCTTTCATGCATCCTTCGAGCACAACTCCCATAGTACCGGAATAGTGGGCATTGACAGCCGAATTGTCGCCGTGGTTTATTCCACCCACCACAAGAGCCGGTACACGGTCCACAATACTGTGGCAGGCAACCTTCACACAATCGCATGGTGTCCCGCTGCAGGAGTAGACCTGCAAACCGGGTTCCGATGACACAAGTTCAACTTTCAAAGGCACCTCGCTCGTAATAGCGCAGCCTTTGCCCGAACGGCCAGTATGCGGTGCAACAACAACCACATCACCAAACTCCATCAACACCCTCACAAGGCAATTTATACCCTTGGCAAGATAACCGTCGTCATTCGACACCAATATAAGTGGTCTTTCAGTCATAAGATTTAACTTCTTTTCTTGTTTATGGCGCTAAGATACAAAAAATTTGGTTATTCCACTTAGAATAACTATTTTTGCTTTGATGTATAAAAATTGTTAACACTATAACTTATTGATTATATGAAAAGACGACTCCTTTGGCTTGCTGCGCTGTTTTTCACAGCAACCACACTGACCCTGAACGCACAGACAGCCAAAATCTACCCTATTCCCCAAAGTATAGCCTGGGGCAGTGAGACCGCATTCGAGAACAGCGCAAGCTTCACTATCACAGGTGAAACCGATGCCGACGCCGATGCCGTAAACCTTTTCAAGAAGAAGTTCGGTACCACAGACGGTACTGTAGAGCTTGTCATCGGTGAGCGCGGCGATGCGGCAGTTGCGGCATACGAAAGTCTCATTCCTGCTAAAGCCGAGGGTTACTATCTTGCAGTGGAGAAAAACAAGGTTGTCATTGCCGGCAACGACGGCTCGGGAACATACTATGGTGTGCAGACATTCACACAGATGGCATCGCAACCGAATGTGATGTGCGCCACCGCCACCGACTACCCCAGCGTTCCACAGCGCGGACTGGTAGAGGGCTACTACGGCAACCCCTACAGCGAGGCCGACCGCATGGGACTCCTTGAGATGTTCGGCGAGATGAAGATGAACGTATACATCTATGGTCCAAAGGACGATGCTTACCACAAGAGCAAGTGGCGCGAGGAGTACCCTGCCGACCTTGCCAAGAAAATCACAGAATATGTAAACGTGGCAAAAGCAAATAAGATTGAGTTCATGTGGGCAATCCACCCGGGCGAGGACATACAGTGGAACAACACCGACAGAGCAAACATCGTGAACAAACTGAAGGCGATGTGTGCTTTGGGCGTGAGAAGCTTTGCCGTGTTCTGGGATGACCTTTGGGGCGATGACGGCACACACGGCGACGAGCAGGCCGAACTGATGAACTACATTGCGGCAGAACTGAAAAAAACATACCCCGATGTGAAGCCACTCACAATATGCCCCACACAGTACAACCGCGGTTGGGCTAATGCCATCTACCTGCCTGCATTGGGCGACATAATGGACAGCGACATCAACATCATGTGGACAGGAAACAGCGTTGTGGACATGATAAACAAGAGCGATATGGAGTGGATAAACAACCAGATTAAGCGCAAGGCCTACATCTGGCTCAACTACCCTGTAAGCGACTACTGCATCAACCACCTGCTCATGGGCCCCACATACGGCAACGACCTTGATATCGCAGACATGCTCTCGGGATTCGTTTCAAACCCCATGGAGTATGCCGAGGCATCGAAGGTTTCGCTCTTCAGCATCGCCGACTACACTTGGAACATGCCGGCATACGACTCAAACGCATCGTGGGAGGCTGCAATGAAGTACCTGATGCCCGGGAATTACGAGGCATTCCGTTTCTTCTGCGAGAACAATGTCGACCTTGGAGTGAACACACACGGTTTGCGCCGAATGGACGAGTCACCCGAGTTTGCAAAGGCAAAAGAGACCTTCAACAGCAAGATAGCAACAGACAGAGAGGCGGCATACGCAGCTGTGAGCGAACAGTTCCATAAATTGGTAAGCGCAGCCGAGACACTTTTGACTACCGACGAGGCTCAGGCATTGACAAGCGAGATAAAGCCATGGATTGAGTCAATGAAGTATCTTGGCCTGAGAGGTGTATGCCTCGTTGGAATGAACGATGCACTTGCCGAGAAGAACCCCGAGAAGTTCATTGAGAACTATTTGAAATACAAAGAGTATGACGAGGCACAGGGAGCATTGCGCTCACGCGATTTCGCCGGTTCATTGAAGAGTGCAACACCTGTTGTGGGTACAGTGCACATTGAGCCGTTCGTAAAGGAGAAAATGGGCACACTTGTTGCCGAGTACAAGGAGAGTTACGACTACCGCACCGATGTATTCCCTGCACAGGCACTGGAAAATGGTACATATTACATTATGTACAACGGCAAATATCTCACAAACAACAATAAGGCAGCCGGAAGCAAGCCTTCATTCCAGGCCGAGCAGGACAACATCCGTCCACAGCGCCAGGAGTGGAAAATTAGCCTCGACCCAAGCACCAACCGCTACAAGATTATCAACCTGGAGGACAACCGCTACCTCAACGAAAACGGTAGCTTCACGGTCAGCGATGCCACCAACCCATACGAGGCGGTATGGCACACATATGACATAACACTGCTTGCAAACGGCAAATATGCAATCCAGAACGGCGGCAGCGCCGGCACTGCATTCTGGACAGTAAGCGGCACGCAGATACAGAAAGGCAACACAACAGCCTTGCCCGACAAGTATATGTTAGACATCATTCCATTGGGTGGTACTGCCAACGAGCCATTCATTGTAAAAGACGAGGTATACTACATAATGGACGGCAGCCGTTACCTCACAAACACCAACATCAAGGGAAGCGGTGGCACACCCACATTCAAGGAAGTCGAGGAGCCTGCGGCTGCACAGGAGTGGAAGATTGCACCCGATGCAAGCGGCAGCAACTGTTATAAGATAACCAGCAATGCCGATGGCCGCTATGTAAACGAGTTAGGCGTATTCGGAACCAACCAGTACTATGCCGACTGGAACACTTATCTGATTACCAAAATGGGCGACAAGTGGTCTATGCAATTGACACAATCGGCAATAAAGAACGGCGTAAGCTACATTGTTGTTTCAGGCGATCGACTGGAGTCTAAAGGTGTTGCACGCAGTGAGAGCTATACCGTAAGCATCAGAAGAAAAGGCGACGATACATCCATTGAGAATACCGTAAGCATTGACTTTGAGATAACAGGTGACAGAATCACTTGCGACGCCGACGTAAAGTCAATCACACTCTTCACTGCCGATGGAAGAGAGATAAAGAGCGGCAACGGCAACATCCTCGCTGTAAAAGACGTGGCAAAGGGCGTGTATATAGTTGTGGCAAAAAGCGACAGCGGCACTAGGACATATAAAGTTTCGCTCAAATAAGAGAGCCGGAACCAACCACTGAAAAATGTTACCGCACCCAGGCTGGGTGCGGTAACATTTTTTATGATTTGTTATCAACAGACTGTTAATAAGTAACACTCTATTTTTTACTGCCGAGAGACTTTTTTTACTACCTTTGCATGAGTTATATATTTGGAATATTGTCACTTTGCCGAAATAACGATTCGGCCGTACTAAATAATTGAGACTAAATGGGAAAGATTATCGCATTGGCAAACCAGAAAGGTGGTGTGGGCAAGACGACGACAGCCATAAACCTTGCTGCATCACTTGCCGCATTTGAGAAGAAAGTACTTGTAATTGATGCCGACCCGCAGGCAAACGCTTCGTCGGGCCTGGGTATTGACATCAGAGAGATAAAAAGTTCAATATACGAATGTCTCATCAACAAATCGGTTGCAGAGGAGAGCATAACCCCCACTTGTGTGAAGGGGCTTGATATAATTCCGTCACACATTGACCTTGTGGGTGCCGAGATTGAGATGCTCGACCTGCCCAACCGCGAGAAAATAATGCGCGAGGCACTTGCACCAATCAAGGAGAGATATGACTACATACTCATAGACTGCTCACCTTCATTGGGACTCATAACCGTGAACTCACTCACCGCGGCCGATGCTGTAATAATACCTGTACAGTGCGAATATTTCGCGCTTGAGGGTATCAGCAAACTGCTCAACACAATAAAAATCATTAAATCGAACCTGAACCCCACCCTTGACATCGAGGGCTTCCTGCTCACAATGTTCAACTCACGACTTAGATTGAGCAACCAGGTATACAATGAAGTAAAGAAGCACTTCAGGGAACTGGTGTTCGACACAGTTATACAGCGTAACATCAGGTTGGGCGAGGCACCGAGCATGGGTATCCCGGCACTTATGTATGATGCCGAGTCAACAGGTGCAAAGAATTACCTGGCACTGGCCGAGGAGATTTTAAACCGAAACAAGTAAGAAACTACTTTCACAATGGCAAAACAGAAATTCACACTGGGACGCGGACTCGACGCACTCATCTCGACTGAAGCGGTGCGCACATCCGGTTCATCATCGATAGGCGAGATTGAACTTGACAAAATCTTTGCCAATCCAAACCAGCCACGCCGCGATTTCAACGAAGAGGCGCTGCAGGAACTCGCCGATTCTATCAACGAGCTTGGAGTCATACAGCCCATCACGCTGCGCAAGATGGAGGATGAGACTTACCAGATTATTGCCGGTGAGCGACGTTTCCGTGCATCACAACTGGCAGGCAAGACAACCATCCCCGCATATATTGTAAAAGCCGACGATGAGGACACAATGGAGATGGCCCTCATCGAGAACATACAGCGCGAGGACCTGAATGCACTTGAAATTGCACTTGCCTACCAACAGCTCATTGAGCAGCACAACCTCTCGCAGGAGCAGCTGAGCAAGCGCATTGGCAAGGGACGCGCAACAATTGCAAACTTCCTTCGCCTCCTGAAACTGCCCGCAGCGATACAAATGGCTCTAAAGGAGAAAAGGATTGACATGGGACATGCCAAGGCATTGCTCTCGCTCGACTCGCACAGCAAGCAGATAGAACTGTTCCACGAGATTGAGAAGAACGGATACTCGGTGCGCGAGGTCGAGGAGATTGTACGCCGCATGAAGGATGGCGGCGACACAACAAACGCGGCTGCAGAAAAGAAGCCTGCCGACAAGAAGCAGGATGCGGCATTCCACCAGCTCAAGAAACAGCTTACCAACTTTTTCCAGGTACCCGTACAGATGACCTGCTCGGCCAAGGGAAGCGGCAAGATAAGCATAAAGTTCAAGAACGAGAAGGAGTTGGAACGCATAATATCGATTTTCGACCGACTAAACAACTGAACACCCGGTGGCTGTAGAGAGACTGACATATAAGTTTGTGCTCGCAATTGCCCTGCTCGCAATGTTCGCGACAAAGGCCATTGCACAAAGGCCGCACACCATGACCGACAGCACGGCACTGCAGGCAATATCCAATGACACATTGGGCATCAGGCCCGCAATGGAGGCAATGCCCGACAGGGAACTGATGGACAGCACTTACAGGGATATAACCGCAGCCATTGCCGTACCCGACAGCATGCAGCCAGGCACTACAGCCAAGCGCAGGGAAATAAGAATAAGGAAGCCCGACCCCTCAACAGCCACATGGATTGCATTGGCAATCCCCGGAGGCGGACAGATATACAACCGCAAATTCTGGAAATTGCCCATTGTATACGGAGGTTTTGTGGGCTGTATGTATGCATACAACTGGAACGGGCAGATGTACAAGGACTACCGGCAGGCCTATCTTGACATAATGGACAGCGACCCCAACACAGACTCCTTCAAGGATTTCTTCCGCCCGGGATATGATTTCGAGGCAAACAAGGAGTACCTGAAGGATGTGTTCAAGAAGAGAAAAGACCGTTACCGCCGTTGGCGCGACCTCAGCATCTTCTCATTCATAGGAGTATATGCCCTCTCTGTCATCGATGCCTACGTGGACGCGCAACTGTCCAACTTTGACATCAGCGAGGACATAAACATGAGTATCGAGCCACAGATAATCGACAGCAGACAGATGTTCGGCAAGGATTACTATGGTTTCAACTGCAATATCAGATTTTGAAAAACATGAAGAACAGCACAAGAATAATAACCGCATTGGCTCTTATTGCCACACTCTGCTCATGCAGCCTTTTCAAGACCGCGCAGAAGGACGAAGCGCCCGTTGCCGCCAAAGAGACCGCCAGAGAACTGTGGACAGAAAACACGACACGCACTGTTGCAACCAATGTGAGATACAAGATAGACCTGGACACACTCACTGGGAACGGCTACACATTCGAGCTCCCCGAGAGCATGAATGCCGACATTGACAGCCTGCTTAACAGCTGGCAGGCACGCAACATGCTCCACAAGTTCGACGGAGAGGGAGCGGAGAGTGAACCTGTACAGATTACCGACACCATGTATGCAAAGCGCCTTGCGGCACTGCCGACTATCGTGAGGATGCCATATAACAACATGGTGCGCGCATGCATTGACCGCTACACGAAGAAAGGACGCTCACAGGTATCATACCTGCTTGGCATTTCGGAGTATTATTTCCCCATCATAGAGGAGGAGATTGACCGCATAGGTGTTCCACGCGAACTAAAGTACCTCCCCATCATTGAATCGGCACTAAACCCCAAGGCAGCATCAAGAGCCGGGGCAAAGGGACTGTGGCAGTTCATGTTCCACACCGGCAAGCTCTATGGATTGAAAGCCAACAACTACATCGACGAGAGATTCGACCCCGTCAAAGCCACATCGGCAGCCCTTCACTACCTGAAGGACCTCTATGACATGTTCCAGAACTGGGAACTTGCCATTGCAGCCTACAACTGCGGTCCCGGCAACGTAAAGAAGGCAATACTGCGCTCGGGCGGCAGCACAGACTTCTGGAAAATCTATCCCTGGTTGCCACGCGAGACACGCGGTTACCTCCCCGGGTTCATTGCAGCAAGCTACATAATGACATACTACGAGGACCATGGCATATGCCCTATGAAGCCGGAACTGCCAATAGCCACAGACACAATACATGTGAACAAGAACCTGCACTTCAACCAGATTGTAGAGGTGTGTGGTGCCGACATCCAGGAACTGCGCGCACTGAACCCCCAGTTCCTCAAAGACATAATCCCCGGCGAGAACGAGACTTACGTGCTGCGGCTTACAAACAACACGATAACCAGGTTTGTTGAGAACGAGGACAGCATATACAAGCACAATGCCGACAAGTATTTCCCAAAGGCAAATATTGAGAAGATGCTCAAGGAGGCAAAGGAGAACAACGGCGCCGGCAACATGATACGTCATAAAATCAAGAACGGCGAGACATTGGGGTCAATTGCCATCAAATACAGGGTGTCGGTGAAGCAGATTATGAAATGGAACAATCTCAAAAACTCCAATATTCGTGCCGGCAAGTATCTGAAAATATACAAGTAACACCATGGATAACTACGATGAGAACAGGAACATCGATGAAGAGGCTCTCATAAACACAGCCTTCAGGGAACTGCTCGATATATATCTGGCTTCCCGACATCGCAAAAAGGTTGAGCTCATAACAAAAGCGTTCAACTTTGCCCGCCAGGCACACAAAGGTGTCAGGCGACACAGCGGCGAGCCCTACATCATGCATCCCCTTGCCGTAGCACGCATAGTGTGTCAGGAGATTGGCCTTGGCTCAACATCCATCTGCGCAGCACTGTTGCACGATGTGGTGGAGGACACGGACTACACCGTCGAGGACATACGCAACCTTTTCGGCGACAAGATTGCCGGTATTGTAGACGGCCTGACTAAGATTTCGGGCGGTGTGTTCGGTGCACACGCATCACAGCAGGCCGAGAACTTCAAGAAACTCCTGCTCACAATGAGCGAGGATATCCGGGTGATACTCATAAAGATTGCCGACCGCCTGCACAACATGCGCACACTGAAGTTCATGCAGACAAACAAGCAGTACAAGATTGCAGGCGAGACACTCTACATATATGCCCCCATTGCGTACCGTTTGGGACTGAGCCGCATAAAGACCGAGCTTGAGAACCTGAGCTTCAAATATGAACACCCCGAAGAGTATGCACGCATAGAGAAGAAGATTGAAAAGACACAGAACGAGCGCGACATACTATACGGCGAGTTCACCCACCCCATCTGTGAGCAGCTCGACGCGATGGGCCTCAAATACAATATTATAGGACGTGTGAAATCGCCCTACTCCATCTGGAACAAGATGCAGAAGAAGCATGTTGCTTTTGAGGACATATATGACATTCTTGCTGTGCGCATCATATTCACACCGCGCGAGGGCGAGGATGAGAACAACGAATGTTTCAAGATATACATAGCCCTTACAAAGCTCTATAACTCGCACCCCGACCGTCTGCGCGACTGGGTGAGCAAGCCACGTGCCAACGGATATAAAGCACTGCACGCAACCTTCATGAGCCAACGAGGCGAGTGGATTGAGGTGCAGATACGCAGTGAGAAGATGAACGAGGTTGCCGAGAGAGGAATTGCTGCGCACTGGAAATACAAGAGCGAGGGCGAAGATTCGGGCGACGACCAGCTGGAGAACTGGCTGCACACCATAAAGGAGATACTTGATGACCCACAGCCCAATGCTCTGGATTTTCTCGACACCATAAAGCTCAATCTCTACGCTACCGAAATATTTGTCTTTACCCCCAAGGGAGAAATCAAGACAATGCCACAGAACTGCACCGCGCTTGACCTTGCATACAGCATACACACCTTCCTGGGCAACCACTGTATCGGCGCTAAGGTCAACCACAAACTCGTACCAATGAGCCACCAGCTGCAGAGCGGCGACCAGGTGGAGATTCTTACCTCAAACTCCTCACGCGTCGATGAGAGCTGGCTTGCATTTGCCACCACGGCGAAGGCACGTGCCAAAATACAGGCCGAACTGCGCCGCCAGCAACGCATACTGCAGAGAGAGGGTGAAGAGAAACTCAACGAGTTCCTTGAAAAGGAGGGATTGGGCAACTACATGGGCAACATTGAAAAACTGCTGAAACTCCATAAGCTCAACGACCGCGACGAACTGCTTGCAGCAATAGGTAAAGGCACCGTCATACTTGGCAACGACGACAAGGATGCCCTGCTCGGCAACAAGAAATTCAGCCTGCAGTCACTCTTCTCGTTCAGCAGCAACAAGGAAAAGAAGAAAGAGGAGGAGAAAGAGCCTGTCAAGCAGTATGAGGATATTGACCGTAAGACGCCAATCAACCTTACGGACGAGAACCTGAAGAACGGCTATATAATTGCCGACTGCTGCCATCCCATCCCAGGTGACGATGTCCTTGGGTACTACAATGAGCAGAAACAGATTGTAATCCACAAACGCAACTGCCATGTTGCAAACACGCTCAAGAGCAGCCACGGTGACAGGATTCTGGCAGCGACATGGGAGACACACAAGCAACTGTACTTCGTGGTTCCCATCCAGATAACCGGTATCGACGACATGGGAGTGCTGCACCAGATAACAACCATAATCTCGCAACAGCTCAATGCCAACATACAGAAGATGCACATCGAGAGCAACAACGGAATATTCGAGGGCACATTCTGGGTCAATGTACACGATGTTCAGGATGTAAAAATCATCTGCGAAAACCTTAAAAAGGTAAGCAACATAAAGACAATTGCGCGAATAGGATAATAAATTTTATGCCGCCCATGGGCGGCATAAAATTTGGTAATCGTATTACACCTTATTATATAAATAAGGAATCACTTTTTCTCGAAGAAACTGAAGTTCACGCTACCGTAGGCAACATGGCGGAAGAAACAGGGATGCTCACTGAAATCATTATCCTTGCCATGCTCAAAGACAAGCATACCGCCGGGCTTCAGCAGGTTGCCGCCGAGCACCAAATCGGGAATAGTACTGAGTTCCTTGAGCGCATATGGCGGGTCGGCAAAAACAAGGTCATAGGCCGCAGGGCTGCGGCGTATATAACGGAAGACATCGTCACGCACAACAACCCAGGCATCATCCCCGAGCGCCGCACATGTCTTTTTAAGGTGCGCCGCATGCATGGCATCCATCTCGACCGATGTTACGGCCTTGCAGCCGCGTGAAAGGAATTCAAGGCTTATGCTGCCCGTGCCTGCAAAGAAATCGAGCACGGACATCTCCTCGAAATCCACCAAGTTGTTGAGGATGTTGAAAACATTCTCCTTGGCAAAATCGGTTGTAGGACGTGCCTTGAAGTTACGTGGCACATCGAAATGACGGCCTTTGTATTTTCCACTGATTATTCGCATAGTATCAATGACTGTAAATCGAAAGGAATACCCTCCATCTTGTTCAACAATGTCAATGGGAACAGTTCGCTTGCATTCAAGCGGCTGCACCTTTTTATAAAGCGGCCTATCGTCATCTGGTTCTGCTCAACCCCCTTGTCGCCACACAGATAGAGCGTATCATCCTCTTGCGAGAGCCCCTGCTCTTTCCATATACTCAACAGGTAATAGATGCAGTCCTGTCCATCTTCGTGGCGGAAGGCATTTGCAAGCCTCATCTTGCCATCCTGCATTGAAACAAAGAAGACGATATTGTTCTGGAAATATGCAAGCATGAATTTCTCATCCTCGGCAAGTTTGCTCGTCGCAAGGCCAAGCAGGATGCTCAGCGTCGAATAGAAAGAGACATTTCCGAACTGCTGCAGATGCTCATAGAGCGACTTTTCCACAGGGAACAGCACTGTAAGTCCCAAGGCGTTGAGCCTGTTTGCCACAATCTCCACGCGGGCTTCGTTCCGGGGGAAACAGAGACGATGGAAGGCCTTGTAGTCCTGCTTGTCGTCATACTCGGCAGGGAGAGTGGTAAACTCCTCGGTCTCCACTACTACCTTCACATCATAGCTCTCGTCCGCCGTTGTGAACGGGCACTGTTCAAAACCCTTCTGCAGGTTCAATGTCAGCGTCAGCCCCTTCTCGGGCTTGTAGAAATAGTATTTGAGCGACCCCGGTTGCGACGGCGTATAGCTGCAAAAACAAAATCCATCCGTACTGATACGAATGGATAATGTTTTATTCTGATTGTTATCCTTTGTCATCCTTGATTAGGGCCAGTTACCGGCATTGTTGTTGTTCTTGGTAACGTCACCAACTCGGCGGCAAGGGATACGTCTTTTGAGGACACCGTTTGCACCCATCAAAGGCTCACCGTTCTTGTCAACACGTACCTCCTCGCGGAACTCTGTACCGTTTGTAACAACCTGAAGGAGGTAGTTGTTCAACTCCTGCTCGTTCAGGCCCTGGAGATAGTGAACGAAATCGGCACGTGCCTCGAATACCTGGATGTAACCACCGGCTTTGCGGTTTGCCTGAGCGTTAGGCAGAATACTGTCGGCCTTCAACCAGAACTCGATCGGGTTACCAACGCTATCCTTGCTGAATGGGATGTATCTGAGCTGCTGGATATCGTATGCAGGGTTATGGTACAATGTATCAACGTATGCAAGACGTGTGGTATCGCGGTGGAATGCCTCGGCAATCATTGTTGCATCTACAATAGCCTCCTTTGTCTCCACAACGCTGCCATCCTCAAGAACCTCGCTCTTGAGAACCCAAGTTGTGTCGCGACGGTAAAGAGCATCGAGTTTCTCAATTCTCTTGGCATTCTTCTGCGCGTTCTTCTTGTTGTCGTCGTTAAGGATGTTGAGGACAATCTGGTCGGCCTCATCCTCTGAGAACTCCATTGCATCGGCATCCTTTGGCTTGGTATCCTCTACCTTGAAGTCACGGACCAATGCCAACTGCTTGTCGTTGAGAATGTAGGTCTTGTTCACAACCTTCATGCTGTCATCAAGGAAAGCTATCAACTCGTCAAAAGTAGCTGCATATCTGCCATTCTGTGCACGATACTCCACTTGGGCAGTTCTAATGTCAACAAGGCGGTCAATAACCACCAAATCACGTTCCAGTCGTTTTTTGTCAAAATCCAAAGGCGCATTAACACTGCTGAAGTTAGCATAAACAAGCGCAATGACAAGACAAAGCAAAACTACATTTAATACTTTTTTCATTGTTATATCTTTTTATTTAATTATTTTCGTGTCACAAAAATAAGATAAAAAAACGAATATACCTTTTTTATAGTAATTTTTTTACCATTAAAAGTGATAAATAGATATTTAGCTTCGCAAATTAAAGTGAATTTTCCGTTCGAACCAACAGTTGAGCAGGAAAAAATCATAGAAAAGTTGTCCGAGTTCATCCTTTCGGGCAATGACCGTAAGGTTTTCCTGCTTTGCGGATATGCCGGAACAGGAAAGACCTCACTGATTTCGGCACTGGTGCGCACAATGGAGCAGCTTGAACGCAAGACGGTATTGCTTGCCCCTACAGGGCGCGCTGCAAAGGTATTCTCGCACCATTCAGGGAAAAGCGCCCACACCATCCACAAATGCATCTACCGCCAGAAATCCATAATGGACAGCTCCACATTCACCCTTGCCGAGAACAGGATGCAGAACACGCTTTTCATTGTTGACGAGGCTTCAATGATTTCAAATGACGCCATGAGCGGAACAGGCGGACTGCTGGACGACCTCATCGAGTTCGTCTACTCGGGACCTGGCTGTTCAATGCTGCTGCTTGGCGACACGGCACAGCTGCCCCCCGTGGGCGAGTTCCTTTCGCCGGCACTGACCGAGAGCTATCTGCGTTCCATGTTCCTTGACGTGACAGCCACACAACTCACACAGGTAATGCGCCAGCTGGGTGAGTCGGGCATACTGTACAATGCCACCATGCTGCGCCAAAGGATTGACGAGGAGGATACATACGACCCGCCACAGATAACACTCAAGGGTTTCGATGACATATGCAGCGTGCATGGCGAGGAGCTGATAGAGGCCATTGAGAGTTGCTATGACAAGGCCGGAGTAGATGACACCATAATACTGTGCCGCTCGAACAAACGTGCCAATGTGTACAACGAAGGGATACGCCGTCGCATCCTCTACCGCGAGGAGGAGCTGTGCCGTGGCGAATTATTGATGATAGTGAAGAACAACTACTTCTGGCGCGAGGAACTGGGCAAGGAGGACAAGACATTGCTCGAAAAGCTCGACTTCATTGCAAACGGCGACATAGCCGAAATAATACGCGTAAACGGCACGGAAGAGATGTACGGTTTCCGTTTTGCCGATGTTACCCTGTCCCTTATCGACTATGAGGATTGCGAGATTGATGTCAAGATTATGCTCGACACGCTCACCAGCGAATCGCCCTCGCTGACAAGAGAGGAGAACGAACGGCTTTTTGCCGCTGTGTGGGAGGATTATCCCGAGATACGTTCAAAGCGCAAGCGCATGGAGCAGATACGCAAAAACCCATACTACAATGCCTTGCAGGTGAAATATGGCTATGCCATCACCTGCCACAAGGCACAGGGCGGCGAGTGGAAAAGGGTCTTCATTGACCAAGGCTACATAAGCGAGGATATGATTTCACCCGACTACTACCGCTGGCTATACACAGCCTTCACACGTGCAAGCGAAAAGTTGCACCTTGTGAACTGGAAAGTTCAATAAAATCAAGAGGCTTACAGGCATTGCCTGTAAGCCTCTTGATTTTATAAGCTACTTGGAATTATCCCTTGATAATGTCGAACACCTTGTCGATGGCAGCCTTCACACCTTCGGGGTTCTTGCCGCCGGCCTGCGCAAAATGCGCCTGGCCACCGCCACCACCCTGCATTTCACGAGCAGCCTGGCCAACAATCTTGCCGGCATTCAATCCCTTCTCAACGAGGTCGGCACTGACAGAAATTGTCAACTGCGGCTTCTCATTGTATACACTACCGACAACGACAAGCAGGTTCTCGGTCTGTTCCTGACGAAGCATGAACACAATATCCTTTACTGTTGCAGGTGCCAATGGAAGCAAAGCGCTGATGTAACGCATGCCGTTGAACTCCTTGATATCCTTGAGCAAATCGGCCTTTACCATGGCAGCCTTCTCCTTTGCATAGGCCTCAATTTCCTTCTTCAGCTCGGCATTCTCTGCTATTGACTTCACGATTGTAGCCTTGAGGTTAGGAACGTTATTGAAGAGAGCCTGAATCTCCTTCAACAAGCCCTGCACCTTGTAGTTGTGGTTCTCAAGAGCCTCGCCTGTGATAGCCTCGATGCGGCGTACGCCTGCAGCGACAGAACTCTCGCTAACAATCTTCACCATACCAATGTTACCGGTAGCCGCAACGTGTGTACCGCCACAGAACTCTATTGACGAACCGAACTGAACGACACGCACGTGGTCGCCATACTTCTCGCCGAACAGCGCAATGGCACCAAGTTTCTTTGCCTCCTCGATGGGAATGTTGCGGTAATCGGTCAAAGGAATATTCTCGCGGATGCGTGCATTCACAAGGCACTCAACCTGCTCAATCTCCTCGTCGGTCACCTTCTGGAAGTGCGAGAAGTCGAAACGTATACCCTCGGGGGTAACCAAAGAGCCCTTCTGCTCAACGTGTGTGCCAAGTACCTGGCGCAATGCCTGGTCGAGCAAGTGGGTGCATGAGTGGTTTGCAGCACAAGCGGCACGCTTTGCCTTGTCAACCTCGGCAACAAACTGCGCCGCAGGGTCGGTGGGCAACTGCTTTGTTATGTGGATTGGGAGATTGTTCTCCTTCTTTGTATCCACAACCTCAATGCGCTCGTCGCCGCATACAAGGTAACCTGTATCACCTACCTGACCACCACTCTCGGCATAGAAAGGTGTCTCCTTGAGTACAACCTGATAGAAGGTCTGGTTCTTCTGCTTTGTCTGGCGGTAACGCAGTATTGTTGTAGTGCACTCAGTGTTGTCATAACCAACGAACACACTCTCGCCCTCGTTCACGGTAACCCAGTCGCCATTCTCAACGGCAGCCGCATTACGTGCACGTGCCTTCTGTTTCTGCATCTCCTCGTCGAACTGCTCCATGTTCACTGTGAGGTCGCTCTCGCGGAGGATGAGCTGTGTAAGGTCAATGGGGAAACCGAATGTATCATAGAGTGTAAATGCCTCGACACCGCTGATTTCACTGTTGCCTGCAGCCTTTGCTGTAGCTATAATCTTGTCGAGCATGCCCATACCGGTCTCGAGTGTACGAAGGAAAGAGTCCTCCTCCTCCTTGATTACCTTTGTAATGAGCTCCTGCTGCATCTTCAGTTCGGGATATGCATCGCCCATGTTGTCAATGAGTGCAGGAACAAGCTTGTACATGAATGCCTGCTTCTGTCCCAGGAAGGTGTAGCCGTAACGAACTGCACGGCGCAGGATGCGGCGGATTACATAACCGGCCTTTGCATTCGACGGGAGCTGGCCGTCGGTGATTGAGAACGAGATTGTACGTATGTGGTCGGCAATTACGCGCATGGCAACATCAACCTGAGCGTCGTTGCCATAAGCCTTGCCCGAAATTTCACCGATTGCCTTGATGATTGGCTGGAAGACATCGGTATCATAGTTCGACTGCTTGCCCTGCAATGCCATACATAAACGCTCGAAGCCCATACCGGTATCGATTACCTTTGCGGGGAGTTCCTCAAGATGACCGTCGGCCATGCGGTTGAACTGCATGAACACGAGGTTCCATATTTCAATAACTTGCGGATGCGAACCGTTCACAAGGTCACGACCGTTGATTTTTGCTCTCTCCTCGTCACTGCGAAGGTCAATGTGAATCTCGGAACATGGACCACATGGGCCTGTATCGCCCATCTCCCAGAAGTTGTCCTTGTGGTTACCGTTGATGATGCGCTCTGCAGGCAGGTGCTTTTCCCAGATTGCAGCCGCCTCATTGTCGCGTGCAAGTCCCTCGGCCTCACAGCCCTCGAACACGGTTGCATACATGCGCTCGGGGTCGAGCTTTACAACCTGTGTAAGGTATTCCCATGCCCAGTTGATGGCATCTTCCTTGAAATAGTCGCCGAACGACCAGTTGCCAAGCATCTCGAACATTGTGTGGTGATATGTATCGTGTCCAACCTCCTCAAGGTCGTTGTGCTTGCCGCTTACGCGGAGACACTTCTGCGAGTCGGCAACTCGCTTGCTCTTTGCGGGAGCATTGCCAAGTATGATATCCTTGAACTGGTTCATTCCGGCATTGGTGAACATAAGTGTGGGGTCATCCTTCACAACCATTGGTGCCGACGGCACGATGAGGTGGCCCTTCTCTTCAAAAAACTTTTTGAATGATTCTCTGATTTCTTTTGATGTGAGCATATTACTGTTCTTTTAATTTACTGTCTTGAAGTCATGTACGCGCGGGCACAACACCCGCGAGCGCATAAACAGCGCAAATTTACAACATTTTGGCTAAAAAACGATGGCAAAAAGCATAATATTAACGTCAAAAAATATCTTTACCGCCCAACTCCCGCTTTGAAGAAATAATATTTGCATAAAAAGAGCAGTTTTACTATTTTTGCCATAGCAAAAGAGAACAATGCGGAAGAACTACTACACATATAACCCCGACACCGGAACATACGAGCGCGTCCGTACCAATTTCGCACAAAGGTTCCTCACGAGCCTTCGCCGTGCGCTGTTCTTCATAATCTTCGGTTGCGGTTCGTTCATTCTGTTCCACATATTTGTAGACAAGCCGTCGGTAGAGAAACTGGAGAGCGAGAATTCCGAGATTCTTGCACAGTACAAGATTCTCTCCAAGCGACTCGACAATGCAATGCTTGTGCTGCAGGACATACAGCAGCGCGACGACAACCTCTACAGGGTGATGCTTGATGCCGAACCCGTCTCGGCCGATGTGAGGAATGCCGGATATGGCGGCACAAACCGCTATGACGAACTGTTGAAGATGGACAATTCGGAATTGCTTGTCGAGACGACACAGAAGATTGACCTGCTTGAAAAGCAGCTGTACATGCAGATAAAGTCGTTCGACGAGATTGTCGCGCTCGACAAGGATTCAAAGACCCGACTGCGCCACACACCGGCAATACAGCCCATAGCAAACCGCGACCTCAAGCGCACGGCATCGGGTTACGGCTACAGGATAGACCCCGTCTACAACGTGCGCACCTTCCACAAGGGAATGGACTTCTCCTGCGACAAGAAGACACCTGTATATGCCACAGCAGACGGTGTTGTAGAGAGCGCAAAATGGATGTCGGGATATGGCTACACGGTAGTCATTGACCACGGATATGGCTACAAGACACTCTATGCCCATCTGCTCGACAAGAAGTTCCTTGTAAAGAAGGGACAGAAGGTGGTACGCGGCGAGAAGATTGCACTCAGCGGCAACTCGGGCAAGAGCACCGGCCCTCATCTGCACTACGAGGTAATAGTAAAGGGCAGTCACGTGAACCCAATCAACTACTATTTTATGGACCTTGATGCCGATGGATATGACCAGATGCTGCAGATGGCCGAGAACCACGGTAAAATATATGACTGATATGGCACTCAACACCAATAAAGACCTGAAGATGTACTACTCCATTAAGGAGGTTGCACAAGAACTGTCGGTAACAGAGACCACGCTCCGCTATTGGGAGAGCGTGTTCCCGCAGGTGGCGCCATACAAGGGTGCCAATGGTGTGCGCCGCTACACAAAGGAGGACATAAAGACCCTGCGCACCATCTACCACCTTGTCAAGGAGCGCAAACTGACGCTTGCAGGCGCAAAGAAGCAGTTGAAGAGCGGCGGGCCAAAAGAGACCGCCGAGACAAACAGCGACGTAATTGACCGTCTGAAAGCAATAAAAGAAGAATTGTTGGGCATAAAGCAGGAACTCGACCTGCTATAGAAACCACCTTGCTGTCAGGGCAAAAATCAGTAATGCTCTCCCGCTACAGCAGCGGAGAGAGAAGTTTTACAAGCGATTCGGTACAGCGCCTTATAAACGGACGGTTGCGGTACTCGTTCAGTGTGAGTTGACGGCACAGCTTCATGTCATTGTTGAAACACTCTTTCAAATCCACGGCAACTCTCCTGTCATACACGAATGCCGAAATCTCAAAATTATAGAAGAAACTGCGGAAATCAAGATTGGCCGACCCAATGGACGAGACATAGTCGTCACAGACAACACTCTTGCTGTGCAGCACTCCCCCACGATACAGAAAAACCTTAATGCCGGACTCAAGCAATTCGCCAAGATGGGATGTTGTGGCATAATCGGCAATTCTGCTATCGGAGTGTTCGGGTATCATAAGCCTCACGTCCACACCCGACATTGAAGCACTCTTCAATGCTTGGAGAAAGGTCTCGTCGGGCATAAAATAGGGAGTCTGCAGATAGACATATCCCCTTGCTTGGGAGAGTATCTTTATATAGCCTGCAATAATTACCCTGAGATTGCCTACAGGATTTGAAGTCACAACCTGCACATAGGATTTTCTACCGGCATCGGCAAATAGCGGGAAATAGCGCTCTCCACTTATTTTACTGCGGTTTGCAAAATACCAATCGACGACAAACGAAGCCTGCAATCCTTTCACGGCAGCACCTCGCAGCAACAGCATCGTATCGCGCCAGCAACCGCCATTTATGCCTTCAAGGTAACGGTCGGCAATGTTGCAGCCACCCACCATACCCACTTTGCCATCCACAACAACCAGTTTCCTGTGATTACGGTAGTTGACCCTGCTGGAGAGCAACGGGAAAAAGACTTTCAGGAAAGACTCTACACATACACCGGCACTGCGCATACTCTCAAAGAAACGCTCTTTTACTTTCCAGCACCCTACACAATCATATATCAGCCTCACCTCAATCCCCTGCCTTGCCTTCTCCACAAGCGCATCGCGCAGGCGGCATCCGAAATCATCCTCCTCGATAATATAAAATTGCAGATGGATATGGTTCTCGGCCGCATGTATCATCTCGAAAAGACGTTCGGCAAAACCCCGTGTATCGGGGATAACCTCAACCTCATCAAACGGGAGGAGCGATGCCGAGGAGACATTCTCAAAGAGTGTTGCAAGTGTCTGATAATCGGCCGGAATCTCCCTTTTTGCAACGCCACTTGCCCTGAACGCAGTATGCTGCTTTATCTGCGACAGGAGGCGTTTACCTACAAGCCTTTTCCTGCGTGTATCACGCCCGAAGAAAAAGTAGAGCAACAACCCAAGAAAAGGAATGAATATGAACACCATAATCCACGTCAGTGTCTTTACGGTATCGCGGTTCCTGAGCAGAACACGGACCATGACAACCATTGCCACAATCCAGTACAGCCAATAGAGGACACCCATTACAGAAACAGCACTCCAACCCATTACAATCCTTTTATTTTGGTAATGATATAGATGTTGACCCGGCGATGTCATCCCGACAGAGCGTAGCGACGAGGGATCTCTAAAAATGATATACGAGATATCTCACATATGTTCGATATGACACCTACGCGGTGTTTTCTAAAATGGGTCAACTGCTATATTGTTACTTTTATTTTTGCTAAGATAAAGATAAAGAAACAGAAAATAGGCGATTTAGCCTCTTTTAACACAAATACTGTGCGTGGATGATTATATCCTTAACCGAGTTCAAGATACTCAAGCAACCTCCCGCGCCAATCCTCGCCGTTCTCGACCTTCAGTGTCTTTATCCCCACCTTTGCCGCAGCCTCAAGATTCCGGTCACTGTCATCAAGGAAAAGAGTCTCTTCGGCAACCATGCCGCCATCTGCGATCATCTTGCGATAAATTGCCTCACCGGGCTTTGAACACTTCATGCAATAACTGAGGAAAAGCATGTCGAACCAGTCATCGAGCGATTTGCCGCATGATGTGAACTGCGGTGAGCGCGCCCAGCCCTGAATGAACGGGTTTGTATTGCTGAGCACCGAAAGACGGTACCCGGGACGCAACTGTTGCAATGAGTCGAGAAAATCCTCATGCACCTCTGTTATGAAACCGCACCATGCATGTTTTGCATCGTCATAACCAACATCCCTGCCACAAAGTTTTCCAAGTTCATCACAGAATTCCACGGCTGTGATATCACCGTTCTCAAGTGCAAAGAAAGGTCCTTTCTGGCAATATGAGTTTATATACTCCTCGGGATTTTCCAAGCCCAGTTCCTTGAAGCGGGCAAGCGCCCTGCCGGTGTCGATGGTTGTGAGTACACCGCCAAAATCAAAAACTATATCCTTAATCATAGATTCCAATGCTGTTTCGGGTGCGAAGATACTCATTTCACCGTTAAAAAATATAAACATCAAGAAGCTGTTTAAATTTCTAAAAAAATATTTTCTTATAGCAGTCTGTCATTTCGCCGTTTTTTATATTCAAAAACGTCTGTTTCTTTCTTTTTCGCAGTTACATAGCCCGCTGTGACTACGTCCAACTGCCTAACGCTCGGCAAAGTAAATGAATTTCCTTTGTACTCGCTTAATCGGCACTTTGTGCCCTTGAAAAA